>JAGPJL010000005.1 GCA_018054455.1 Parabacteroides sp. | reverse complement strand
CAGAATCTATCCGACTGAATTTTAGAAAGAAAAGTAGAGACTTGATGCGTTATATAGATTTACTTACATTCAATGGTCGTACTATAGTCATGTTTATCGTTGTATTAACAGGAGAAGTTTGGGCTTATTTTCTTTATGAAATTATTGTTCTGAACGTTGTTCTGGTAATTTCCATTCGTAAACATGAGAAGATGTGCTTATCATTTCTTTAACCTATAGTTTTGCATGACAAATCAAACTAATGTAATTCGAAATATATTTTTTGCTCTTGGAGTTCTGGTTATTTTTTTAATGGCCTACTCATTAGGCTTTGATGTTATTTACAGTAATCTGTTAAATACTGGTTGGTGGTTTGCCGCTATTCTGGGGATTTGGGTTTTTGTATATTTAATAAATGCAATTTCTTTTCATATAATCATCCGTGATGGAAGTGAAGAGTCGAGAAAAATACGGTTTATTCGAACCCTTAAGCTTGTAATTAGCGGGTACGCTATTAATTATACGACACCAATTGGATTGCTTGGAGGCGAACCATATCGTATATTGGAGCTTAAACCAGTATTAGGGACTAAAAAAGCTACATCAGTTGTCTTGCTCTATGCTATGATGCATTTTGTTTCCCACCTTATACTTTGGCTTCTATGCGTCCCTTTGCTGTTGCTTTCTGTTGAAAATATAAGCTTAGGGGTGGAAATAGTATTATGGTGTATTTTATGTGGATCTTTAGGGTTAATTTATTGGTCGTTTAAAGTATATAAAACCGGAATTATTGGACGATTGCTTACTTTGGGTTCTCACATTCCATTTGTAAGAAGTCGAATTAAAGAATATGCAATAAGGAAACAAGAGCATGTGGCCGAGCTGGATCAGCTGATTGCTAATTTATATAATAACAGAAAAAAATCTTTTTATTTATCACTTTTTGCCGAATTATCATCAAGGTTGGTGGCATGTCTGGAAGTGTATATTATGATCTATTCTGTTGGACAAAACATAACATATGTCCAGTCTGTTGTTATTGTTGGATTTGCTTCTTTATTTGCAAATTTATTATTCTTCTCGCCCATGCAATTGGGAACCCGGGAAGGAGGATATGCCCTTGCATTGAAATCTTTGGCCATAACTTCGGGAATCGGGGTTTATGTAAGTTTGTGTACGCGTATTCGTGAGTTATTTTGGATTGCTGTTGGTGTAGCAATTATGAAATATAAATCGTTGAAATAAGATATGAAAAAAAGTGTAGTCGACTTATCTGATTTGCAGGAGATTGTCCCATTCTTTAAAACTAAGGTTGGGGCGTATCTTGGAAAATGGGTAATTAAATGGCTTAATATTGATACGGTAAATGAAATTCATGCTAAACATTGTCATCTAAGAGGATCAGCCTTTACTTCAGCGCTGCTTAGTGATCCTTTAATGGACATTCGTTATAAGGTCCATAATCCTGAAGTATTGAATTCGTTGCCCGAAGGGGCATTTATTACTGTATCAAATCATCCTTTCGGATCAATAGACGGTATAATGCTTATTGATATATTCGCATCTCGTAGACCAGATTTTGCAGTGATGGTGAATGGGGTGCTTACGAAGATCGGGGCGATGGAAGATAATTTTATTTCAGTCAAGCCAGACTCTAAAAACAGAGGAGCCAATGTGGCCAATGTTAATGGCGTGCGAACATCCCTCGAACGACTCAAGTCGGGTCATCCCATGGGGTTTTTTCCTTCCGGATCGATCTCTTTTTATGATAAAAAAGCGAAAAGAATTCAGGATCTTGAATGGACCTTAAGTGTTATAAAGTTGATACGAAAAGGTCAGGTTCCCGTTTACCCTGTTTATTTTGATGGTTTGAATACTTCATTTTTCTATTGGTTGGGGCGTTTTAGCTGGAAAATACGAACATTGCGTATTCCTACAGAGGCTTTCAACAAAAAGGGAAAGGTTATGAATGTTTATGTAGGAGATCCTATCTCTGTTGAAGAACAAAATCAGCATGTTTCGGATCAGGAATTTGCTAGTTTTTTGTTTTCTAGAACCTATTCATTAAAAAGTGAATTGGAAACTAATTCAAGCCCTTTTAAATAGTAAGAAATTGAATAATCATTTGTAATTTTGGCATTACAACTGATTTTATACAGCTAATTTTAAGATAATATGAAGGTAGATTTGCAACAAATAAAGCAACGTTTTGGCATAATTGGCAATAATCCAGCCTTAAACCGGGCGATTGACATAGCATTACAAGTGGCGCCGACAGATTTATCTGTTCTTATTACCGGAGAAAGTGGCGTCGGAAAAGAAACATTCCCTCAGATCATTCATCAAAACAGTCCCCGTAAGCACGGACAATATATTGCTGTTAACTGTGGAGCCATCCCTGCCGGAACAATCGATTCGGAGCTTTTTGGCCACGAGAAAGGCTCTTTTACAGATGCCCGTTCCGAGCGTAAGGGCTATTTTGAAGTGGCAGACGGCGGTACATTATTTCTTGATGAAGTAGGAGAGTTGCCTACTCAAACTCAAGCCTATTTGTTACGTGTACTTGAAACTGGTGAATTCATGAGAGTTGGTTCTTCAAAGGTTCAAAAAACCAATGTGAGGATTGTTGCTGCGACTAATGTTAATTTGGCTCAGGCAGTTTCTCAAGGTAAGTTTCGTGAAGATTTATTCTACAGACTTAACACAATTCCTATTCAAATTCCGCCTTTGCGTGAAAGATCAGAAGATATTCATCTGCTATTCAGAAAATTTGCCAGCGACTGTGCCGAGAAATACAGGATGCCGACTATTCGTCTGGAAGATGATGCCCGCACTTTGCTTACTAACTATCGTTGGCCGGGAAATGTACGCGAATTAAAAAATATAACAGAACGTATTTCCGTAATTGAAGAAAATCGTGATATTTCGGCAGATGTGTTACGCTTTTATCTCCCTAATCTTGAAATAGAGAAATTTCCTGTATTGGTAAAGCAGGATAATGAGCAAAAAATATTCAATAGCGAACGAGAAATTCTTTATCAGGTACTGTTTGATATGAAGAAAGATGTAACAGAGCTGAAAAAACTAGTGCATGAAATAATGAATGGAAATGTTCAGATGCCGGCGGTTGATGAATCGGCCTATTCGCAGCCTCATCCTCTTCATCATGTACAGTCGATTCAAGAAGCGGAAGCTTATGAAGAAGAAACTCTTTCACTCGAAGATGTTGAAAAGGACATGATACGTAAAGCGCTGGAAAAACATAATGGCCGACGCAAAAATGCGGCTTCGGACCTGAAGATATCTGAGCGTACCTTGTACCGGAAAATAAAAGAATATAATCTTGAATAGAATGCGAATCAAATACAAAATATCTGTTATCAGTTTCTGTCTCTTGCTTTTAACAGCCTGCTCCATCTCTTATAAGTTCAATGGAGCATCGATTGATTATACAAAAGTAAAGAGCATTTCGATAAAAGATTTTCCAAATCAAGCATCTTTTATTCCTTATCCTCCATTGGCTCAAGTATTCACTGAAGGACTGAAGGATATATATGTTCGTCAGACCCGACTTTCGCTAGTTAAAAATAATGGTGATTTAGAATTAGAAGGCGAAATTATTGGGTGTGAACTTACCCCAATGGCTGTAAAGGAAGACGCCTATTCTTCAAGAACTAAATTAACCATGACAGTACGGGTACGTTATACGAATCGTTCCAATCCGGATGAAGATTTTGAACAAACATTTTCTGCTTACAGGGAATTTGATAGTAATCAAATGTTGCAAACTGTTCAGGAAGAGTTGTTTGGTGAAATTGTGGAAGAAATATCAGACCTTGTTTATAATGCAACAGTAGCAAACTGGTAATCATGACAAGTGATAAATTATATCAGTTAATGGAGAACCCCGGGCTGCTTTCTTCCGAAACTTTGCCCGAACTCAGGCAGTTAATGGTCGACTTTCCTTATTTTCACACTGTAAAACTTCTTTATCTTAAGAACCTGTCGGAATTGAAGGATATTCGTTATTCCAATGAATTAAAGAAATTAGCTATAGGGATTCCAGATCGCAAGAAACTGTTTATGCTTATTGAAGGTTCAAACTACGGTATTGATCTTTCGCCCGAGAAAGAAAATAAGCAACAGGCATCTGATTCATTTTCTTTGATTGATGCATTTTTGTCTTCTAAGGATGAAGACAAAGATGTGGCAGCAGAATCATCTTTATTGTTTCAGCCGTCGGTTTCTGCGGATTATATTTATTGGTCCCTTACGGAGAAAGACTCGACTCCGGATGAATCAGAATCGGCTCCACTTCAACATCACGAACTCATTGATACATTTATTTCCAATGACGAAAGAAGAGGTCCGGCTATTACTTTTCCCGATGATACTTCATCAAAAGAACCACTCAAAAGCAGTAACCCGGAAAGTGCTGATCTTTCTTCTGCAAGCATAGATGATTCCTATTTTACAGAAACGCTTGCAAGAATTTATATAAAACAAAAGAGATATGAGAAGGCCCTGCAAATAATTCAAAATTTAAGTTTGAAATATCCGGAAAAAAATGTTTACTTTGCAGATCAAATTAAATTTCTTGAAAAATTGATTATTAACACTAAAAAATAAAACTAAGATGTACGTATTTATTTCTATCTTAATCTTGATCGCATCGATACTATTGATTTTGATTGTATTGGTACAAAACTCTAAAGGAGGAGGTTTGGCATCAGGATTTTCATCCTCTAACCAGATTATGGGGGTAAGAAAAACAACAGATTTTCTTGAAAAAGCTACATGGGGTCTGGCTGGATTTGTTATTTTATTAAGTATTGTTATTACTGCATTTATTCCCAGAGAACAAGCTACTACTCAGTCTGAAATCAATCAGCAGGTAAATGAAGCTGTAACAATCGATCCAAACACTATTGCTCCTGATTTTGGAACAGCACAGCAACCAGCAGCTACGCAGGAAGCTGCACCGGAAGCTACACCAGAAGAAGCTCCAAAGAAATAAGATATTCATATTCCTATCATAGGGCATCCTTTTTTTAAGGGATGCCTTTTTTTTGTTATACTATCCTTGTGCAGGTTAATGCTTTATTATGAATGTTATTATAGTCACTCGATAAATACTTTTGCATTTGTATTTTGCCGCGTTGGAAACCCGGTGTTGTAAATATAAAAAAAACGATTACCTTTGCCAGTAATTATCATAGGGGGTGCCTTAATAAAACGGGCTGAGATCATACCCATAACCTGATCCAGGTAATGCTGGCGTAGGGAAGTGAAGGAAAGTCCCCTTTCCGTATTACTTTTAATCTTTTTATAAAATGAGAAAAGAGTTTTTAATGCTTGCCGGTGCATTTATTGCCGGCGCTAATTCTTTTGCACAAGAAAAACAGGATAGTCTGAGACTGATTAACCTGCAAGAAGTGCAAGTTATTTCTACACGAGCAGCAGCAAATACACCGCTTGCTTACAGAACCATTGGAAAAGAAGAAATCAAAAAACAAAACTTCGGGCAGGACATCCCATTCCTGTTAACGCTTTCTCCATCTGTTGTTGCTACTTCCGATGCCGGAGCGGGCATTGGGTACACAAGTTTCCGTATTCGCGGAACAGATGCAACTCGAATCAATGTAACAACAAACGGTATTCCGTTGAATGATTCCGAGTCGCACGGAGTTTTCTGGGTTAATATGCCTGATATTGCATCTTCACTGGAAGATTTGCAGATTCAGCGAGGAGTCGGAACTTCCACCAATGGAGCAGGCGCTTTTGGTGCCAGCATCAATATGAAAACAGAGAATGTCTCGAATAAGGCTTACGGTGAACTATCTGGAACTTACGGCGCATTCAATACATCCAAGGCACAGGTTAAGCTGGGCACAGGTTTATTAAACAATCACTGGGCTTTCGATGCAAGAATTTCGGGAATAAATTCAGATGGATTTATCGACAGAGCATCCACGAATCTTAAATCGTATTTTGCCCAGGCTGGATATTACGGAGATAATACTATCCTGAAATTTATTACTTTCGGAGGGAAAGAAAAAACCTATCATGCCTGGGATGGCGTGCCAAAAGAAAAACTTGAAACAGATCGGACCTACAACCCAAGCGGATACATGGGAGATGATGCCAAAGGTAAGCCAATGTATTACGATGATCAAACGGATAATTATATCCAAACCCACTATCAATTGTTGCTTACGCATGCATTTACTCCTAACCTAACACTGAATGGGGGATTGCATCTTACCCGTGGAAAAGGATATTATCAGGAATACAAAACCGGGCGCAAGCTGTCGGAATATGGATTAACTCCCTTTGAGTATAATGATCAAAACGTAAAGAAAAGTGACCTGGTACGACAGAAATGGCTCGATAATTATTTTGGTGGAGCCGTACTCTCACTGAATTATATATATAACCGTTGGAATGTTACCTTTGGTGGTGCTGCTAATAAATACGATGGCGATCACTATGGAAAAGTGCTTTGGGTAAAAAACTACGTAGGCAATCTTTCTCCCGATCATACCTATTATACCAGCAACGGAACAAAGACAGATGTAAACACCTATCTAAAGGCTACTTATACGCTCGCGAAAGGATTGACGGCTTACGCAGATTTGCAGTATCGTTTTATTGATTACAAGATAAACGGGCAAAATGATACATGGGATTGGTTAAATGAAGAGATGCAAAAACTAGATATCAACAAAGATTTTAATTTCTTAAACCCAAAAGCAGGGTTGTTTTACCAGATCAACCCCAATCATAATTTGTTTGCCTCTGTAGCTGTTGCTCATCGTGAACCGGCAAGAAACAACTACACAGATGCTTCATTCAACGAAAAGCCCGAGTCCGAACGAATGATTGATTATGAAGCTGGTTATACATACCGTACTCCTCTGTTATCACTGGGTATAAATCTTTACTATATGAAGTATAAAGATCAGTTGGTGTTAACTGGTAAGGTAAATGAAATAGGAGAGATGCTTACATCAAACATTCCAGATAGTTATCGTTCAGGAATTGAACTAATGGCAGGAACGCAGATTGCACCCTGGTTACGGTGGGATATAAACGCTACATTCAGCAAAAACAGGATTAAAAACTATACAGAGTATGTAGATTTATACGATTCAAACTGGGATTGGACCGGACAGGTTGAAAATAAGCTTGGTAATACAACCATTGCCTTCTCTCCCTCGGTGGTTGCCAACAGTATGATCGCCATAGATTATAAAGGATGGGGAGCCGGACTTCAGTCCAGCTATGTAGGAAAACAGTACATTGATAATACGACAAGCAACGACCGTGCTTTAGATGCTTACTTTGTAAATAACCTTCGGTTGGGATATACCTTCTCATTCAAAGGAATGGAGTCTGCATCAGTTAATTTGTTAATAAACAACCTGTTCGACGAAACATACGAAAGCAATGCCTGGGTGTACTCCTCTTATCAGCAAGGCAGCCAGGCAAGATATGATGACTTTGGATATTTTCCACAGGCTGGAACGCACATATTGGCAAATCTTACACTCAGATTTTAATAGGAAGACAAAATGGAATATATCGAGATCATAGGGGCTGTTATAGGATTGATTTATCTCTATCTGGAATATAAAGCAAGTGTTTATTTATGGCCGGTTGGTGTGATTATGCCCCTGTTTTACATTTACATTTTCTTTTTCTCCAAGTTCTATGCAGATATGGGTATAAATATTTATTACCTGTTTGCCAGCATTTATGGTTGGATACGGTGGAATAAAGAATCAGAGCAGTCAAAGGAAACTTCCATATCGCATACTCCCTCAAAATATTGGGCTCCTTTGTTTCTTGTGTTTTCAATTCTTTTTGCCGGAATAGCATGGATGCTTATCCGCTTTACAGACAGTCCGTTACCTTATGGTGATAGTTTCACAACGTCACTAAGTATAGTGGCCATGTGGATGCTTGCCAATAAGTATATTGAGCAGTGGGGGCTTTGGATTGGTGTAAATGTTGTATCTTGCGCACTGTATGCGTGGAAAGGATTGTATCCTACAGCCCTGTTGTTTGTGGTATATTCCATTGTTCCGATATTTGGTTATATTAAATGGAAGCAGCTTATGTTGCTGTCTGTAAAAGAAAAAGCTTAAATGAAATATTATCCGCTACAAGCTGCCGGTTTCTTACCGGAAACTATGATTCTAGCGAATGGGAGTTTTCCGAAACATCCTGTTCTTCTGGAATGGTTAACAAAATGTGACTATATTGTTTGCTGCGACGGTGCGGTAGACGATTTCTTGCAACTTGGCAGAAAACCGGCAGCTATAGTAGGGGATTGCGATTCATTATCAGCTGCAACAAAGTCATTGTACGCAGATATTCTATATCCGGACAGTGATCAGGAAACCAACGATCTTACCAAATCAGTCCGCTATTGTATGTCACGCGGACGAAGTAATATTAAGATTGTAGGTGCCACAGGCAAACGGGAAGACCATACCTTGGGAAATATCAGTCTGTTATCCGATTATTATAACGAAGTTCAGGTCGAAATGGTTACGGATTATGGTGTTTTTACTCCCATTAATGAGGCAAGTACCTTCGAAAGCTTCGCCGGACAACAAGTTTCTCTTTTTAGCATGGACGCATCTCCGTTGTCTGTTGTCGGATTGAAGTATCCCATTAAGGATAAATGTTACGACAGATTGTGGCAGGGAACACTTAATGAAAGTCTTGGCTCTGAATTTACTATTTTACCATCAGGAAAAGTGATTGTTTACCGGGTATTCAACTCTTAGTCTTTTTTCTATAAAGATTCGATCAATAAATTACTTTCTCCAAGAACAAATCACTGAAATTATACGTTTTACATACTGAATGATAGCTGAATAAACTACTTAAATTAATAAATTATGAAAAGATTCATTCTGCTGGGTATGCTCGCTTGCTTTTGTATGTTCTTACGTGCCGGCGAACCTGATCTGCCAAAACCTTCGAACCCGTATGTAGTAGCTTATGTTACTTCAGGAAGTAAGATTATACCGGATGTAAGGTATATAACCCATCTTAATTATGCATTCGGGCATGTGAACGATCGCTTCGATGGTGTAAAAATCGATAACGAAAGCCGCTTATCAGAACTTTCAAAATTAAAGGAACAGTCGCCTTCTTTAAAAGTACTTATATCCATAGGAGGGTGGGGAAGCGGTAGATTTAGTGAAATGGCTGCCAAAGAAACAACCCGAAACCAATTTGCAGCAGATTGCAAGCGAGTTGCCGATCAGTTTAATCTTGATGGAATAGATATTGACTGGGAGTATCCTGGTTCTTCGGCTGCCGGGATCTCCTCTTCCGCAGATGATTGGGAGAACTATACATTGCTGATGCAGGCGATAAGGAAGGCAATCGGTCCGGATAAATTACTTACGCTGGCCTCGCAGGCCGGAGCAAGATTTATAGATTTTGCGGCCATCGAACCGGTAATCGATTTTGTTAATATAATGACCTACGATATGGGACGCCCACCGGCTCACCATGCTCCTCTTTACCAGTCGTATTTAACGCGCGGACTCTCGGTCGATGAAGCTGTAGCCGCACATGTTAAGGCAGGCATTCCTCTGAATAAATTAACGATGGGTATGCCATTTTACGGACATGGAAAGGAATATTTACCCGACTTTATAGATTACAAAGATATAATGAATCTGTCGGGGTATGAGTGGAAATGGGACGATCAGGCACAAGCTCCTTACGCAACAAATGGAAAAGGAATACTTGTCTGTACTTACGATGATCCCCGGTCTATTGCCCTAAAATGCAATTATATAATAGAAAAGGGAATGCTTGGAGCCATGTACTGGGAATACGATGGCGATGATGCCTCCGGAACATTGCGAAAAGCTGTTTTCGAAGGTTTGAATAAATAAATAAAGGCTGCTCCGATGGGGCAGCCTTTATTATTTTAAAGTTACTTGTTATTTATAGCGCAGCCATTTGATCATTTCTTTAATAGTTGGCTTCTTTCCGTACATCAGAATTCCCACCCGGTATATCTTGGCCGACAGCCAGATAATTCCTACAAAGGTGACATACAAAAGGGATACAGACAAAAGCTTTTCCCAAAGAGGCACTTCAAACGGAAGCCGGATCATCATCACAATGGGCGATGTAAAAGGAATAAGCGAACACCAGAAAGCCAGAGGGCCTTCGGGATTCTCCATACTGTATATGCCTGCATACAGAGAGAATACCAGGAATATCATGATGGGAGTCATAAACTGCTGCGTATCCTCCTGACTTTCTACTGCCGAACCGATAGCCGCAAATACCGAAGCATACAACATATAACCTCCGATAAAATAGATCACAAAGAAAAAGCCAATCTCAGCAAAGTTGATTGTCTGAAGCATACCGAATAACTTTGCGGCAGGCTCCTGAGACGCCTCCACCATACCTGGCATGGAGGCCCCGTGACCCATCATGCTTCCTTGCTGCATTATCTGCGGATCCACGCTGCCCATAAAGAGAAATTGTCCACCCAGAACCAGTGCCATGGTAAGTATACCCCACAGGAACATCTGAGTTAAACCAACTAACCCTATGCCGATAATCTTCCCCATCATCAGCTGGAAAGGACGAACCGACGATACCATCAGTTCCACAATCCGATTAGTCTTCTCTTCCATCACACCTTGCATCACCATGGCGCCATACACCATGATAAACATATAGGATATTAACGTGAAAATCAGGCCTACGATAGAGGCCACCAAGGAGGAGGACTCACTTTCGCTGCCGTCTTCACTCCATTTAATTGTGTTGATTTCAAAATTAATCTGGCTCTCCTTTATGATTTCCTTTAGGTTGGGAATATTATAAGTAGCCATTTTCTCGTTCTCCAGCTTACGGCTAAGCACCTGATTCACTATGCGACTCAAGTCTCCCGGAATCTGCTTTTCCGAATACATGGTAGCCGCCTCCGGATGTGCGATCAGGTCGTCGGTAATACTCACGATGGCATATACCTCTTTGTCGCTTGCCTGTTTGTAACTTTCCAGCGACTTATCTCCGGCAATAAACTTATAATTGTCAGCATCCTCAAAAAGGGGAGCATATTTGCCGGTACGGTCCAGAACAACCACATTACGAACTTCATCCCCTTTGATGGACGAAAGCCACAAAGGAACAAAAACCATGGCCGCAAACAACAAAGGAGTAAGAAAGGTTAGAATCAAAAACGATTTCTTGCTTACCCTGTTCAGGTATTCTCTTTTTATGATTAGTGCAGTTTTACTCATACTTGTGGATTTTTGGAACCGGAAACGGTGTTAATGAAAATTTCATTCATTGAAGGGAGTTCTTCCGAAAAACCAACAAGTTCGTATTGGTTAAGCAAGGAAGCAAGCAGGTCTTTATTAGATACAGATTCGTTTTTACGAAGCATAACCTCGAGAGAACTCTGTCCCTGCTTCATCGAAATTACAGAAAACAGCTCTGAATCCGGGTGGATGGTTTCTTCTTTCAACTGAACTTTAAAAGTGTTGGTGCGGAAACGTTCCCTCACTTCTGCTACATTGCCGGATAAAACAACCTGCGAGCGGTCAATTAAAGCGATCTCATCACAAATCTCTTCCACAGATGCCATATTGTGTGTGGAGAAGATAATGGTACGCCCTTGCTCCTTCAATTCAAGTATCTCTTTTTTTAGTAAATCCGTATTAACCGGATCGAATCCGCTAAACGGCTCATCAAAGATAAGAAGTTCCGGTTCGTGGATTACGGTTATAATAAACTGAACCTTCTGTTGCATTCCTTTGGACAACTCTTCCAGCTTTTTGTTCCACCAAGGCATGATATCGAATTTCTCGAACCACTTTGTAAGTCGTTTTTTTGCTTCAAAATAATCAAGCCCTTTCAGTTGTGCCAGATAAATGGCCTGTTCGCCCACTTTCATCTTCTTGTACAAGCCCCTTTCTTCCGGCAGGTAGCCAATCTGATAAATATCCTCCTGCTTCGACAGGCGACCTTTAAAAAATACCGTACCACTATCAGGAGCGGTAATCCGGTTGATAATTCTGATTAGCGTGGTTTTCCCTGCTCCATTCGGGCCTAACAAACCGAATATCTTGCCCTCGGGCACACGGATACTCACCTTGTTAAGAGCCAGGTGATTGGAGAATTGCTTTACCACATCATTGGTTTCTAAGAAATTCATGGTTCTTTACTTGTATTACATTTTTAGTATGATTCTTTCGCCAATTTCTTTTGAAAGAACGCTCTTGATTTCGTTTAATTTTGTCAATTCCTGCATCAACTCCATGGTTTTATCCATATTTCGTTCTATCTGGGCTTCCTTTATTTTTGTCTGAACATCCTTAATCCGTTGATGGATATAAGCATCTTTCAGTCCGTATAAATCCCGTAACACTACCTGTTCCAACCGGTCTTTCTCCTCTTCAAGCTCCCGGTATTTAGTATGATACTTGCTCAGATGATATTTATCGCTTAGCAGATTGGCAGCCAAACGGCTTATAACCTGGTCGGAGTGGCTCAGAAAATAGCGCGAAGCAATAAATCCCTCGGTAGCACACCCTTCGGCCGCAGCTTCAAGCATCTTTTTAAACAAAGGGTTCATGAAAGAAAGATCATCTTCCTCCAGACTATATTTAATATACTGTGCCACTTTAATAATTACTTGCTGGCCGGATTCGGTATCAACGTAGTCGTACAACACGCACTCGCCGTAACGAACCACGTACCGAAGCAAAGCAATTTCGTAGACTTCGTAAGGAGAGGAGAGAACCCTTTTGGGCGGAACAACAGGTTGTTGCTGCATCTGCACATCGGCCTCTTCCGGTCTGTAGTCTTCCGGAGGAAAGGCAGGAGCGTCCGGCGGGAATGCCTCGTCCATATATTCGGGCAAGGGCGGGTAATCCGGAATGGCCGTAACAGGCACATCCTGAACAGGAGCAACTCCGCCCCTTTTCTCGTCTTTAGACAGTTTTAGATTATTAACCTCGTTCAGCAATACTCGTTCATCAATTTCCAGCATGGAACTACATTCGCGAATATAAACAGAGCGTGCAATATTGTCGGGAATAATGGCAACGGTACGAACAATATCCGAAATCAGGTTCGAACGTTTTATCGGATCACCCCCCGCATCGTCCAGCAACAAGCGTGTCTTAAACCGGATAAAGTCGGTTTCGTGTTCCTTAATAAACTCGCCAAACTGCGTTGCATTCTGTTTCCGGGCAAAAGAGTCGGGGTCTTCGCCATCAGGAAGCAATACTACCTTGATGTTCATCCCTTCCTCCAACAACAGATCGATACCTCTCAAAGCGGCTTTAATCCCGGCTGCATCGCCGTCGTACAATACAGTAATATTGTTTGTAAACCGATGTATCAATCGGATCTGCCCCTGGGTAAGTGCAGTTCCCGACGAAGCCACCACGTTTTCGATTCCAGCCTGATGCATTGAAATTACATCCGTATAACCTTCCACCAAAAAGCAACGATCCGCTTTTACAATGGCCTGCTTAGCGAAGTATATCCCGTATAGCTCGTTGCTTTTATGATATATTTCACTTTCGGGAGAGTTCATGTACTTGGCCGTTTTTTCGTCCTTCTTAAGTACCCGACCCCCAAAAGCAACTACTTTACCGCTCAGCGTATGAACCGGAAAAATCACGCGGCCACGGAAACGATCCGCCACACTTCCGTTATCATAAGCGATAACAAGACCGGTTTTTTCCAGAAATTCCTTTCTATATCCGCTTTTTGTTGCCTCCAGAAAGAATGCATCCCGTTGTTCCAGACTGTATCCCAACTGGAATTTACGTATAATGTCCTCCCGAAAACCCCGTTCGGCAAAGTAACGAAGCCCTATATTCTTTCCTTCCATGTGTTCGTACAACATCGACGAAAAATACTTTTGGGCAAAACTGTTTACAATCAGCATACTTTCGCGATCGTTCTTAACCTGCTTTTCGGCATCAGTAAGTTCGCGTTCCTGAATATCTATATTGTATTTCTTAGCCAGAACCCGCAGGGCGTCGAAGTAACTCAGCTGCTCGTGCTTCATTATAAAGTGCACAGCAGTACCTCCTTCGCCACATGCAAAACATTTGCAAATGTTTTTGGAAGGCGAAACGTAAAACGAAGGAGATTTGTCGGAGTGAAACGGACACAGCCCTACATAATTCACGCCCCGTTTCCGAAGAGTCACGAATTCGGAAACCACGTCGACGATGTTCGACGCATCCAGTATTCTGTCTATTGTAGGTTGGTCTATCATGCTTTCTCTTTAAATAAGCTACAAACTTAGATAAAAATAGCCATTTTATATTCTTTTTAGTGCAATAATATAGGTTAACAATCCGTCCTTCGTTTCCTGAAAAAACAGCTCTTTTATCATTAATTAGTTTGCACCATACTACATTCCTGTAGCCGGATTATTCTCGGACTACTGATATTTAGCTCACACTCAACTATAAAGTAATTGAAACACAATGACAAACTAATTCAAAAGCAACGAACAACTATTCGTTTGCCAATTGTCAAACGCAAAGTCAACATATGGATACCTTTCATTCAACAATTGTTAAATGAAAGGTATCCATATGACAAACAGAAAGTATCCATTTGTCAAACGAATAGTTGTTCGTACACAAACAGATAAAAGACTATTGGATTGCAACTAATTAATAGTGGGTAACATCTTAATTCAAGTATTTCTTAATGATAGAAATGTCAGCAACTAAATAAAATTTACAAGAATAGTGTATCTTTGACGCGTTTATAAACAGATACAAACAGATAAAATATGAAAAAGATTTTCTTAATGACTATGCTCGCCATGCTGGTGCTGGGGGTAAAAGCACAAGACAACAACGATGATATCGTGAAAGTAGGAGAGATGATGCCCTCATTTTCCATTGTGTCGGACAACGGAACCAAAATTAACTCTGCCGAATTGAAGGGAAAAGTGGTGTTGATTAATTTCTTTGCCACCTGGTGCCCTCCTTGTCAGAAGGAGCTTGCATCTGTACAACAAACTCTATGGCCAAAGTACAAAGACAATAATAAATTTGTAATGCTTGTAATTGGGCGCGAACATTCGGATAAAGAACTTGCTACCTACAACGAGAAAAAAGGATTTACCTTCCCGTTGTATCCCGATAAAAGCCGGGCCATATTCGGAGCCTTTGCAAAAAGCCTGATACCACGTTCGTACCTTATAGGCAAAGACGGAAAAGTAATTTATGCAGGTAAAGGATATACAGACAAAGAGTTTGCCGAACTACTTGAAAAGATTGAAACAGCCTTATAAAAAGCAGTAATAAAAAAAGCGGAGTGCTCATACAGGGCACTCCGCTTTTTTTTTATTTATTAACCACAAGTTTGTAGATACACTTGCTCTGGTATTTTTCTCCCGGACGTAAAACCGTTGAAGGGAATGTTGGTTGATTTGGGCTATCAGGGAAATGTTGAGTTTCCAGGCAAATAGCACCTCTGTGAGGATAAACAGTACCTTGTTTGCCTTTATCTTCGCCAGTCATAAAGTTACCGGTATAGAACTGGATACCCGGTTCGTTTGTATAAACTTCCAGCGAAATGCCGCTTACAGGGCTTGTTGCTTTGGCAGCCAATACCTTTATATCACCTTTCGTATTAAGAATCCAGTTGTGATCGTAACCACGACCTTTTACCAGCTGATCGTAAGTAGAATCAATCTGTGCACCAATGGCAATCGGAGTACGAAGATCCATTGGAGTACCTTCAACCAAAGGAGTTTCGGATGTAGGAATAAGCAGGCTGTCGACCGGAGTATACGTGTCGGCGTTAATCATGATATCATGATCAAGGATAGTAGATCCGGGTACGCCCGACAAATTGAAGTAGCTGTGGTTAGTAAGATTAACAACCGTAGCCTTGTCGGTTTCTGCTTCGTAAGCAATTTCGATGGCATTGTCGTCAGTAAGTGTATAAGTTACCTTGATATTCAGGTTGCCAGGGAATCCGGCTTCACCATCTTTCGAGAGGTAAGTAAGCTCTACCGACTGATCATTTAGCTGTTTGGCATCCCACAGCTGAGTATGATAACCCTGCGGACCACCATGAAGGCAATGACCATTGTTGTTTTGAGGAAGCTGATAATCTACACTGTCTAACGTAAATTTACCCTGAGCGATACGGTTGCCGTAGCGACCGATAAGGGCTCCGAAGTTACCATCCGATTTCAGGTAATCGGCAATGCTGTCGTAACCAAGTACTACGTCGGTCATCTTCCCGTTTTTGTCGGGAGCCATAAGAGAAACCAAACGTCCGCCGTAATTGGTAATACATGCCTCCATGCCGGCTTTGTTTTTCAGCACGTACAAAGCAGTGGACTTCCCGTTAACTTCAGTAACAAAATTAGATTTTAATAAACCCGAAAGAGTTGCCTCTTCTTTCTTTTCCGAGCATGCGAACAACGTACACGCAGCAAGAGCAGTCAATAAAAGTTTTTTCATTTCAATGCGATATTTTTTTTAGATGTAAAACACTATGCGCAAAGGTACACTTTTATCATAAAATTTGTGCGTTGAAACACAAAAAGTTAACTTTTGGTCCTGGAACTATTTGTTTGCTATAGTTTGTGAAATAGTAATTACTTTTGTACATTTGCCAGCCTGGACTATATTTTATGCTATGAAACAGTACTTATCATTACTGGAAAGGGTTTTGTCTGAAGGAGTTAAGAAAGAAGACCGTACAGGTACAGGAACTTTGAGTGTGTTTGGTCATCAGATGAGGTTTGATATGTCGGAGGGATTTCCTTTGCTTACAACCAAGAAACTACATCTGAAATCCATCATTTATGAGTTACTATGGTTTTTAAAAGGAGATACCAATGCAAAGTATCTTCAGGATCATGGTGTTCGTATCTGGAATGAATGGGCCGATGCCAATGGCGACTTAGGGCATATCTACGGATATCAGTGGCGCTCCTGGCCCGACTACAAAGGAGGATCGGTAGACCAGATTAGCGAAGCCGTTCATGCCATTATGCATAATCCCGATTCACGCCGCATCATTGTCAGTGCGTGGAACGTAGGCGATTTGGACAATATGAATCTGCCTCCCTGCCATGCATTCTTCCAATTCTATGTAGCCAACGGGAAGTTAAGCCTGCAACTCTATCAGCGAAGCGCCGACATATTTCTTGGCGTACCATTTAATATAGCATCGTATGCCATGTTACTTCAGATGATGGCACAGGTAACCGGCCTGCAGGCAGGCGACTTTGTGCATACCCTGGGCGATGCTCATATCTACAGCAATCATATTGAGCAGGTTAAATTACAACTCTCGCGTGAGCCGCGTAAGCTGCCCCGGATGGAAATCAACCCTGATGTAAAAAGCATTTTTGACTTTAGCTTTGAAGACTTTCAACTAATTGGATACGATCCACATCCCCATATAAAGGGCGAAGTGGCCATTTGAATTTGGTAATACATTAATATTTTATATTATGAGTACGATTTCAATTATAGCAGCGATTGCAGATAATAATGCAATTGGAAAGAATCAGCAATTATTGTGGAGTTTGCCGTATGACATGAAGCGATTTAAAGGTTTAACTACAGGCCATGCTGTTGTGATGGGACGTAAAACATTCGAATCTCTGCCTAAAGGTGCCCTTCCCAACCGGAAGAATGTTATTCTTACTACGTTGCCCGAGGCATTGTTTGTGAATAGTTTTGCCGTCGAATCAATGCACGACGCACTGAATCTTTGTGAACACGAAGACGAAGTATTCATGATTGGAGGAGCTATGGTTTACAAACAAGCTCTTAAAATTGCCGACAAGATGTATCTTACCCTTGTGCACCATTCATTTGAGGATGCTGATACTTTTTTCCCTGAAGTAGATTACAGCGAATGGACAGAAACAGAACGCGAGGACTTCCCCGCCGACGACAAACACGCCTATCCATACACCTTCGTTACGTACATCAGGAAGAAATAATTACCCTCGGTAGTAATATATGTTGAACAGGTTTATCCTTTAAATAAGGGTAAACCTGTTTTTTAGTTCGCTATTTCCAATTAATTTCCTTTTTGTTCGGCTGCTAGATTTCTTTGTGTATGTGGGTAACACTGAATCAGTTTGTCAAATAAATCAGTCTTTGTTATATATTTATCCCCGAGGATACGATCAGTTTGTTCAATATCAACCAACCCCCAATATTCAAGAAATCTGTCGAAGGTGCGAAGCGAATAACAACGGTCGCAGCCTTCTTTCTGCGTTTGAGAAGTTTCACTCTTATCGTCAGTATCCTTAACCGTTGGAAAGGCCTTGAAGTATTTCTGAGAATAAAACAAGTCCAGCCTTTTTTTATCACCATATTTACTTAGCAACACCAATGAAAAGCCAAGGCCGAACTGACCGATATCATCGTAAGGATAGCCATCGAAATAATTCCAGCTTATATTTTCAGCCGACGACACAAACAACCGTCTGAATAGCAATTCATCATTGGCAATTGTCTTCGCACCCTCTTTAGTCAGCGTAATTACATTGTGCCTTTTCTTTACTATTCCGGAAACTTCAAGCAACGATCTGGATAGCTTCATTATATCCATGTCGACTTCCCTGTAAACCTTGCTAATTCCCATTTCTACATATTTATCCTTCAAATACCCCATCGAATACAGCCCTGCAATAATCTTTGGCGGCAGATACCCTTTGTTAGTCAGCTTTAGCTCTCCATCCCGCTGAATAATCCCGATAAGATATTTTATCTGATTAAACATAGGAATTTTAAGATAATCAGCTTCCTCAAGCTTCAATAGTTTGATTGGAGAATCGCCTGCAAAAGGCGAATAAATCAGACTGGCTATCTCCAGAAACGAATATCCTTCGAACTCAGGCACAGGAATATTGTCGTATTCTATCTCGATAGCCTCCATAATTTTTTTAAAATCGTCCTTCATAAATACCTGTGGTTAATTATAAATTAGCAATAGGTAAAGATATTGATTTTCCTTAAATACTTTGATATATAATTCAATATTTCACTTTTGTCGCTTTTCGGCTAATAAATCCTCGTTATATTTGCAAAACCAGATTTGATCGTTGGGAAATTAGCCTAAATATAGGAGGATGTATAAGAAATATGAAAAAAAACTATACTTTTGACTTGTTATAAATCTTGTAATTGATTGAACCACCTATCCGAATACTATTTTGAGACCTTTAAATTATCATACAAAGACGCTTTTAGTCCTTCTTTTTTCTTTTATCTTAATCCCTTTGGCTTTTGCAATGGATGTTTCCGGCTATCGTTTTCATACAATTCCTGTTTCACCTTATTACCACGGAATTCAGAGTATTGCGAAAGATAGTATTGGCCGTATCTGGTATAGCGGACAGCGTACGCTATTTATGTACGACGGAAATGCTTTTTATCAGATGGACGACCGGATTTCATCTCATTCGCCCGAACTGTCGTGGGCGTTCGGTGAATTGTGGGTGGATTGTGATAAGAGGTTATTCGTTTCCACAAATCATGGCTTATTTCTTTTTGATTATGCTTCGCTGGAGTTCAACAAGATTTCAGAGGGAGTGATTAGTTCTTTGGTGCAAGATTCGAACAGAGTTTTGTGGATCAAAAAAGGAGATGTTATTGAAACCTTTTCTTTCAAAAAGGGATTTAAATCACAGCGTTATAAACTGCCTTCGTCTTTTGATACTGCAGTTCTTAGTAGTCTGGAAGGAAATATGTTTTTAAGTACTCGCAATGGTAAGATATATAAACTGAAAAGTCTTATCTCAAAACCTGAACTGTTTATTGACCTCGGAGAGGGGAAGGGATATATCCGTCAGCTTGTAAAATATAATAAGGAGTATTTTATTCTTACCGAAAACGAAGGCTTGTTCAGAGCGGACGACCGTGGACGGATTACCCGATCGTATCCTTTTCTTTATAAGGAAAATCAATCGATAAATGCGAAAAAATTATACGTAGATCAGAAGGGTGTTCTATGGGTGGGGACTCAATTAGGACTTTTTCTGCTGGATATTAAGACAGACGAAATGGTTACTTTGCTTGCCAATCCTGCCGACAGATATTCGCTGCCTCATAATTCTATTTGGTCTATTTATCCCGATCCGGATGGAGGGGTATGGATTGGAACCTACGGAGGAAAGCTGGCTTATATGTCTTTTGATGATAATCGGGTTGTATTCAAATCTTTTTCTAAAGGAGGATTAAACAGTCCCATTGTAAGTTGCTTTGAAGAAGACAAGTCCGGGAACATCTGGATTGGAACAGAAGGTGGCGGAATAAATTGCTGGAATCGCCGAAGGAATGAATATTCGTATTATACGCAGTCGTTGTCCAACGGCATAAACTATAACCTGATCAAGTCCCTGTTGTTTGATTCGAAAAAGAGAAAAATACTGATTTCTTCTTTCAACGGTGGTATAAGTGAGTACAACACAGAAACAAAAAAATTTGAAGACTTAAAATTATATCATCCTTCCCGACCGGGGCGATACCTGAGTGTATACAATTTCGCATTGGAGGCCGATTCGGGAATCTGGCTGAATGCTACGACAGACGGGCTGTTTTATAAGGATTTGAAAACAAATCGGATAAGCCGGATTGTTCCAAAACAAAATGGGAAAGATATTATTTTGCCGGAAGTGGAATCTGTATACAGGGATGTGAAAAATCGTCTCTGGTTGTTTACACACCGGGGGGCTTACATTATGGATGTACGTACGCACAAAGTATTGGATCATCACCTGATCAATGATTCAAACTATTCTGTAAACCAGTTGATCTGTTTTACAGTTGATTCCGATTCGAACGTATGGATTGGAACGATGGGTGGCGGCGTAAATCTATTATCGCGGGATGGTACATATAAGAACTTCCGAAACCGGGAGGGGTTTCGCGCGCATACTGTTTTTGCCATTCAGGAGGATAATGCCCGCGAGAATATCTGGTTTAGCACAAACGATGGAATCTGGTTTTACAATAAGTCGTTACATAAATTCCGGAAGATTCATTGCGTCGAAACAGACTTGTGCGGCTCGTTTTATCCCCGTGCAAGCTTCAAGACAAGCAATGGTGAATTGCTTTTTGGTGGAACCAATGGATTTATTCTGTTTGATCCGCAGACAATCAGGGAGACGAATAAGAAGAATAATGTCTTTTTTACCGGTTTCTTTATAAATAACACGCGAGTGATACCGGGAAAAACAGATTCTCCTCTGACGGAAGATATATCCGTTATCGGAAACAGAAAAGAGACCAACAAGTGGATAGATCTTTCCTATAAGCAGTCTAATGTTGAGATTCAGTTTTCGACTGATAGTTATGTGAAATCCGACAAAGAGCAGCTTGCATGCCGGTTGGTGGGGGCTTCGGACGAATGGTTGCTTTTACCGTTGACTAAAAATAGCATCCGTTATGCCAATCTCCCTCCGGGTTCGTATAGGTTCGAGGTTAAAGTGGTGGCCCGTGATGAGGCGAGCGATGGAAGGGTAACCTCTCTCAGCTTTAGAATTAATCCTCCTCCCTGGCTTTCTGCATGGGCATATATAGTTTATGGGTGTATTGTTGCCGGGATTATCTACCTGGTGTTTATGTACTTGTCCAATAAAAAGAATTTCAGGCATAACCTGGAGATGGAAAAGTTGGAAAAGAAACGTATCCGCGATCTGATAGATCTGCGTGTAAACTTTTTTACCAATATTTCGCACGAACTGAAAACTCCGCTTACTTTGATTATGGATCCGTTGAAGCGATTGACGCAAACCCTGACTCCGGATCATCCGGCCATGAATTATACGAAATTGATAACAAAGAACGTAATACGAATTCAGCGTCTGGTTAATCAGCTGTTGCAGTTTAGGGAAATAGAAAGCAATACCATCAGGCCTTGTCCGTCGTCGGGCGATTTGATTCTTTATGTATCGGAACTGTTTGACATGTTTATACCTCTTGCCGAAGGAAAGTATATCATTACGCAGGTTGATTCGTACAGCGACAAGCTTTTGGTTTCGTTCGACCATGAGCTGATTGAAAAGATATTCTCGAACCTGTTTTCCAATGCGATTAAATATACGCCTGAAGGTGAGTCTATTAGTTTTAGAATCTACAAATCAACAGCTGATGAAGTGGCTCATTTATCCGATATAGAAACATTTGATTCGGAGATGTTCTGTGTTTCGTTCGAATTGATTAATACCGGTACAGAGATTAGCCCCGATCAGGCAGCCCGCCTTTTCAAACCTTTTTCCCGGTCTTCATCACAAAAGCAACTGGAGGAATTCAGTTCCGGGCTGGGTTTGTCTATCGTTAAGGAGTTAGTAAACCTGTTGGGTGGAACAATTTCACTGCTTTCACGTACAGGGGAGGTGTGCTTCCGTTTAACTTTGCCTGTACAGCAAGCGCTGTTTGATCCGCTGGCGGTGGACAAGTGTAAATCAACGGGTCTTTCTTATGAGTATGCCAGAATGGAAGTAATTCATCTGGATGTAAATGAGGAGGAGGTTGGCGATGACAAAAAAGACAGCCGTAATATTAATAAGTTGCTGATCATTGAAGATGATGATGATTTAAGGAATTATCTTAAAACTCAATTGTCGGGTAGCTTCCGTGTTTATACGGCAAAAAATGGGTTGGAGGGCATTGCCTTGGCAAAAAAAATAAGTTTGCAGATTATCCTTACAGATATTATGATGCCCGGGGCGGATGGATATGATGTGTGCGATACGTTGAGAGGAGATATTAAAACCAGTCACATTCCAATTATTGTTATGTCTGGTCTCGGAGGGGCGGACCAAAAGATAAAGGCATTAAAGAAAGGGGCAGATGTATTTATTGAAAAACAATTTGATACAGATTATCTGGAACAGCAAATAAACAACCTGATAGACTCCCGGAATAAGATGAGGGAGTTGTATAGTAAAAAGTATACACCCGAACCTTCAAATATTACAATAACGTCTATGGATGAGGAGCTGATGAACAAGGCGGTTACCTTCGTGGAGGGTAATATTCAGAATCCCGAATACGACGTTGAGATGTTTGTTTCGGACATGGGTATAAGCCGTACATTGCTGTACCGGAAGATTAATGACATTACACATATGACCATCAAAGAGTTTATCTTGGATATGCGACTGAAGCGTAGCAAGCAATTGCTGGAAAAATCTGAATATACCATTGCCGAGATTGCTTTGCTTTGCGGTTTTAATGACTCAAAATATTTTAGTACCTGCTTTAAAAAGCATTACAGTATGGTTCCGTCCGATTATAGAAAACAGACAACATCTATATCTTAGATACGAATTTTTCTTGTATTTTATGGTTGATTTTTGTCAAATGTACAAAAACCAACCATATATGTACAAAAACCTCCCGTCTAACTCCCTTTAAAATCTACATTTGCAGGACTTATTTATCTCAAATATTTAATCCTGTTATTTATGAAGAAGCACTATCTGATTGGTTTGTTCTTAGTTTTTATTATCGTGTGTGCGTTTACAAAGCCAGAGACGCCCATGTCTGCAGTTATCGACAATGCCTTGAAGCAGGCCGAAATGCAAAGTTTATTACTGTCTAAAGAGATGGAAACTATTCCTGATTCATTACCCCGGACAATCGATAAAAATGGAAATTTGATAATGTCGGGCTCCAAATGGTGGTGTAGCGGATTCTTTCCGGGTACCTTGTGGTATTTGTACGAGAATTCTTCGAATAAGGATTTAAAAAGGTATGCTTCTCTTTTTACCGACCGCATAAATAAGGAACAATATAACAAAGGAACCCATGATTTGGGTTTTATGCTCTACTGCAGTTACGGAAACGCGCTCCGGATTACCGGTGCTGATTCATGCAAAAGCGTACTGATAAATGGATCCAAATCCTTGTCTACACGCTTTAATTCAAAGATTGGTTGTATTCAGTCATGGGGTAGTAACCAGAAATGGAGTTTCCCTGTAATTATAGATAATATGATGAATCTGGAAATGCTGATGTGGGCATCCAAAGAAACAGGAGACAACAAATTTAGAGAGATTGCTGTTACCCATGCCAATACGTGTATCGAAAATCATTTCCGCAAGGATTACAGTTCTTTTCATGTGGTTTCTTATATACCCGAAACTGGAGCAGTTCAGGTAAAATGTACACACCAGGGATACAGTGATGAGAGTGCATGGGCCAGAGGTCAGGCGTGGGGTTTGTATGGTTACGGGATGATGTATCGTGAAACGGGAGACAAGAGGTACCTGGATCAGGCGAATCATATCGCCGATTTTATATTGAATCACCCCAATCTGCCTAAAGACAAAATTCCATACTGGGATTATAATGCGCCTGATATACCCAATGCCCTGAGGGATGCTTCAGCTGCATCTATAATAGCCTCATCGCTGATTGAACTGAGCCAGTTTGTGGATGAACCTAGAAAGAGTCAATATATAGCTGTGGCTGAAACTCAATTGAGAACACTTGCTTCTCCCGAATACACGGCAAAGAAAGGAACCAACGGATGTTTTATCCTGAAGCATGGGGTTGGCCATTTGCCCGGCGACTCGGAGGTGGATGTTCCGTTAACGTATGGCGACTACTATTACGTGGAGGCTCTGATGAGATACAAAAAAATGATTCTGAATAAATAGAAAGATCATCTTATCTACGAATGCGATCTATTAATTTCAATTTAAATATAGAAGGTATGAATAATACAACATGAAAAACAAAAACCAGAAAAGATCACAAAAAAACCAATGCGTTACTTATTTTAAGACGCGACAATTATTATTACTTAAATCTATTAAAGTATGAAGATTTTAATTTATCTGCTTTTATTTATTTCTCCATCCTTGTTCGCACAGGTCAAGGGAACTGTTGCCGACGAAAGCGGCGAAGGTATTATTGGAGCCAATGTTGTTGTTAAAGGTACCAATGTGGGTACAATAACCGATCTGACCGGAGCTTTTACCGTTGATGCGTCAGGAGACGCCACGCTTGTAATATCCTATATGGGTTATAAAACCCAGGAAATTAAAGTTGCCAATCAGAAAACAATCAAGATTATCCTGCAGGAAGATGCGGAAATTTTGGACGAAGTTGTTGTTGTGGGATATGGCGTAATGCGCAAAAGCGACCTTACCGGTTCTGTTAGTTCTGTTAAGTCTGATATGTTGAAGAAACAGGCCGTTTCGTCGTTCGATCAGGGATTACAGGGTAAAGTTGCCGGAGTTCAGGTTATCGCTGTTTCCGGATCGCCGGGAGGTGCAGTGGATATCCGTATTCGTGGTGGAAATTCTTTAACTTCAGGTAGCCAACCTTTGTATGTTATTGATGGATATCCCGTAACAGCAGGTAGCTCGGCCGGAGGTTCTGGTGCCGGACAAAATCCGCTGGCTACATTAAATCCGGGTGATATTGAAAGTATGGAGATTCTTAAGGATGCATCAGCTACTGCCATATACGGTTCACGTGGTGCGAATGGAGTCGTTCTTATTTCAACCAAAAGAGGGAAATCCGGAAAAACCACGGTGTCATATGATGGATATGTTGGATTCCAGAAAGTGGCTAAGAAACTGGATATGATGAATGCCTCCGAGTGGGGTGCTTTAGCTAATGAAGGTGCGGCCAATGATGGACGTCCGGCTTATTATACAAATACTTCAACAAATCCTCTTTATCCCGCTATCAGTGATTTAGGTCAGGGAACAGACTGGCAGGATGAAATTCTTAGATCTTCGTCTCCCATTCATAATCACAATATAACGATTAATGGAGGATCTGAAAATACGAAGTTCTCTGTTATGGCAAGTTACTTTGATCAGGAAAGTATTGTAAAGAATCAGGATTTTAATCGCGTTTCTTTCCGTAATAACATTGATACAAAACTTTCATCACGAATCGATCTTTCTACAAGCTTTACAGCAAGCAGGGTTACTTCAAACGTGGGTCGCGAAAATGGCGATGGCGGAGGTAATACTTCAATCATCAATGCTGCTTTGGTACTTCCTCCAACTGTTCCGGTAACAGACCCGACAACGGGTGAATATGTCCGCATGAACTTTTTGACCGGTAGCTCTGCAGTGCCGAATCCAGTTCCTTATGTTGAATATCTGCAAGACAAGGGAACAATTGACCGTGTACTTGGATCGGCCGATCTTAGCATTAAACTTATTGAAGGTCTTACGTTGAAGGTAAGTGTTGGCGCCGACCTTTCCAGCGCGTTGCGTGAAGTTTACGAACCGAAGCAAACAAATACAGGTTACAATGCCAATGGTATAGCTAGTCAGCAAAACAGAAGAAATCAGTCTCTTTCGAACGAAAATGTGCTGACTTACCTAAAGAAGACTGGAATTCATTCAATAAATGCAATGGTTGGGACATCGGCTTTATCTATCGAAAGCAAGTCGAGCAGTATGACTGCCAGAGATTTTATATCGGATGCTTACGGATACAACAACCTGGATGCAGGAGCCCAATGGGATAAGCCTTCCACCGGAAGAGATAAAAATACATTGTTGTCCGGTTTTGGTCGTATCAACTATGTGTTAAAGGATCGTTACCTTTTTACTGTTACAGGACGTGCGGACGGAAGTTCTAAATTTGGTGCTAATAATAAATGGGCGTTTTTTCCATCTGCCGCTTTTGCATGGCGTATGGATCAGGAAGCTTTTATGAAGCAGGCGGATTGGATTAGCAGTCTGAAGTTGAGAGCCAGTTACGGGGTAACGGGTAACCAGAATATCAGCAGCTATTCTTCGGTCGAAAAAATGAATACCTATGTTTATCCCATCGGAGGGGTTACCAATGTGGGTATTGCTGCCGGAAATATGCCAAATCCTGATTTGAAGTGGGAAACAACAGCTATTTCTGATATTGGTGTGGATTTTGGATTCTTGAATAACCGCTTTAATTTTGTTGCCGATTACTATTACAAGAAAACGACCGATCTTCTATGGAATATATCAGTTCCATTAACAACCGGATTTAGTTCCGTTTTAAAAAATATTGGCAGCCTCGAAAACAAAGGGATTGAGTTGAGTTTATCTGCCGATGTGCTTACCGGCGATTTTAAATGGAATACCGCAATCAACTGGTCTAAAAACAAGAATAAAGTCCTGGAAATTCCCGGTTACATTCCAACACAACAAGGTACAATTTCCGGACACTTGAAAGTAAACGGTAGCTGGCTGGAACCGGGTTTGCCAGTTGGCGTCTGGAATTTACTTAAAACGACAGGTGTTATGCGTACGCAGGAAGAACGTGATAAAGCTGCCCGTGTAACAAGCACTACGTTTGATCAGGTGGGAGACATGTGTTTTTATGATAAAAACGGCGACGGCAAAATTAGTTTTGGTGAAGACAGAACAATTGTTGGAGATCCAAATCCTGATTTCATTTTTGGTTGGACAAATAACTTTACTTATAAAAACTTTGATCTTTCTGTTTATATCAATGGCTCTTACGGAAATGATATTTACAATGTGTTGCGTGCTGAAACCAATATTGTGAGCACTTGGGGAAACCAACGCAAAGAGGTTAATGATCATTGGACACCCACAAACACAAATGCCAAATATCCGAGGGCACACGTATTGGTAAACCAGAATTTATTACAATCGGACTTTTTGATTGAAGACGGTTCTTTCTTACGTATTCAAAATCTGACCTTGGGTTATAACGTTCCAAAATGCCCGTTTGTGAAATCGTTGAGAGTATATGCAACCGGACAAAATTTGCTTACCATCACCAACTACTCGGGATACAATCCTGAAGTAAACAGTCAGGGCCAGAGTAACCTTCAATTAGGGGTGGATTACAATGCCTACCCGGCTTCCAAGTCATTTATTCTCGGAGTTAATATTGGTTTTTAATATTCAAATCAAAAAGTTATGAAACTATACAAATATATGATTATCGCAGCCGCTTTTGCGATTGGGAACTCTTCCTGCAGCGGCTTTCTGGATGAGGAGATTTATGAATCCATTACACCTGATAATTTTTACAAAAATGAGGCCGATGCTAAAGCCGGGCTGACTTCTGTTTATCAAACACTTCAGGAACAGAATGGATACAAACGGTACATATGGATGGGTGCCGAATTTCCCGGGGAAGCTGCTTATGCAAATGCCAGTGCTCCTTCACGTGTCGAAATGGATGATTATACATGGACTCCCACTACCGATTTCTGTAAATTAATATGGCAGGTGTCGTACAGCGGAATAAGACGTGCTAATAATTTGTTGTTGAATATCGACAAAGTAACTTTTAAGAGTGAAGATACTAAAAAGCAGTTTATTGCTGAGGCTAAGTTTTTGCGAGCGTTGAATTACTTTGCTCTGATCCGTTTTTATGATCATGTGCCTGTCGTTACTGAAAAGGATAATATGAATGCCGAAGATCTTACAAATGAGGGGACAGACGATACAGTTTGGGCGCTGATTGAAGAAGATTTAAAGTATGCCGAATCAGTTCTTAAAACTTCGTACGGAGCTACAGATATGGGCCGTGCTACAAAAGGAGCTGCCATGGCCATGTTATCGAAAGTATACCTTACGCAAGCGGCATGGCCATGGAATAAAGCTGGCTTTTGGGAAAAGGCGGCTTTGAAAGCAGACGAAATCATAACAAAGGAAAGTTCTTTTGGGTATGAGCTGGAAACGGATTTTCGGAATATATTCAATGTGAACAATGAACATGGAAAAGAATATATTTTCGACGTGGAATTTGTTACCAATATCAATGGTCACGATATAACCGCATTAACCGGTATGAGAGGATATAATGTGAAGAAAACCGACGGTTGGTCTTCTTTGATATCTACTCCCGATTTTTATAAATCCTACGAAGTGGGCGACAAACGGGTTTCGACGACTTTCCTTGTCGACTTTAAAGATGTAAAAACGGGTAAGACTTACCATTATGATCCTAATAATGGTAAAGAACCCTCTTTTCCCTTGTGCCACTTCGCAAAATATCTTGATCCTAATGATAATTTATCTACCGCAGCAGGCGATTATGGTTGTAACATGAAAATAATTCGTTATGCCGATGTTTTATTGATGCAATCAGAAGCTTATTGTGAAATGAATCAGATTGATAAAGCCTTGTCGGGAATTAACCGGGTTCGCGAACGCGCCGGATTACAAGCTCTGCCGTCTACCATATCTCAGGCAGATTTGCGTAAAGCAATTGTTCAGGAACGCGTTTGGGAATTTGCAGCCGAAGGTCAGGCTTTGTTTGATTTAAAACGTCAGCATGCCATGGCCGACAGAATGAAAAAAGCAATCGACGATAAATACTATTCTCTCCCTGTTCCGCAGGATGAGATGGATAAAAATCCAAATTTGAAGCAACATCCTTTATGGAAATAACAGCCTGATTGTTACAAATAAAAGAGGGGAAGGAAAATATCTTTTCCCTCTTTTTCGATTTTTCTTGTATATTTACCACTTAAATTTGTAGTATGATGAAAAGCCACCTTTTACTTCTTTTTTTATTTTGCTTTAATTTTATTCAAGCGCAGGTAACAGAGATAAAATACTTATCAGGTAAAGGCTCTGATGATGCGGTAGAGTGGGACTTCTTTTGTACCAAAGGGTCTAAAAGTGGTTCATGGAATACGATAAAAGTTCCATCCTGCTGGGAAACAGAAGGCTATGGAACCTACAATTATGGCCATGATAAAAATAAGGCCGACGAACAAGGGTTGTATAAAACCCAATTTCAAATTCCTCAGGACTGGAAAAGCAAGCGTATTTTTATTGTTTTTGAAGGGTCTATGACTGATACAGAAATTAAAGTGAATGGCAAACAAGCGGGTCCTGTTCATCAAGGCGCTTTTTACCGGTTTAAGCGGGAGATTACCAGTCTGGTTCGTTTTGGAAAGTCAAATGATTTGGATGTGAAGGTGAGCAAGATGTCAGCCAATAAAAGTATAAATGAAGCGGAACGCGAAGCAGATTTCTGGGTATTTGGAGGTATCTTCCGTCCGGTTTACCTGGAAGCAGTCCCCAACGAATATATAGAATATACAGCTATTGACGCACGTCATACCGGAGATGTTAAGGCTGATGTGATCCTTTCGGGCAACTTGTCGGATATTGAAGCTCAAATGGTGGTTTTGGATCAGCAAAATAAGGTGATAGGCAATTTTTCTTCTACCACTGCAGCCGGAAAAAAAGATAAAATCTCTTTGTCCGGTAACATAGCAAATGTAAAACCCTGGTCTTCTGAGTATCCAACACTATATACAGCTACTATTTCGATTAAACGAAAAGGAGAGGTGTTACATACGATAACAGAAAAGATTGGATTTCGTACAGTGGAAGTCCGCGAACAGGATGGGGTGTATGTTAATGGAGTAAAGATGATATTTAAAGGCGTAAACCGTCATTCTTTCTGGCCAACAACCGGACGTACCACAAATAAACAGCTTAGTATTGATGATGTGAATCTTATAAAAGATATGAATATGAACGCGGTTCGTATGTCTCATTATCCACCGGACAAACATTTTCTTGAGGTGTGCGATTCGTTAGGCCTTTATGTGATAGATGAACTCTGTGCCTGGCAATATCCTCCCTATGATACTCCTGTAGGCAAAGAGCTGGTCAGAGAAATGCTTACCCACGATATAAATCATCCCAGCATTGTATTCTGGGCAAATGGAAATGAAGGTGGATTTAATTTTGATCTTGATCCTCTTTTCCCGCTATATGATATTCAGAAGCGGGCAGTACTGCATCCCTGGGCTAAGTTTAGCGGCATAAATACAGCACATTATATCAATTATGACTCGGGTATAAACAATCTGTTTCATGGACGGGATATTTTTATGCCAACTGAATTATTGCATGGATTGTATGACGGAGGACATGGCGCCGGACTTGATGATTATTGGAATCTAATGCTTTCCAACTCACTCAGTGCCGGAATGTTTCTTTGGGATTTGGTTGATCAGGCTGTTGTTCGGACAGATAGAAATGGTTTTTTAGATACGGATAAAGATCATGGGGCAGATGGTATAACAGGGCCGTACCGCGAAAAGGAGGGAAGTTTCTTTACCATTAAAGAAATCTGGTCTCCTGTCCATATGGAGAAAAAGTATATAACTCCAACGTGGGATAAACGATTCATAATTGAAAACCGGTATTCATTCACCAACACGAACGAATGTACATTTAAATTCAAACTTGCAAAAGTTACTAATCTTTCTGTGGATGGCGTGACAGCTGTAACCGGTCGGATCGACTCTCCTGATAGTAAACCGGGAGAAACGTGTGCAATAACTTTAGATCTACCCAAAGATTGGACGGATTATGATATATTGTATGTCACAGCTACGGACCGTGAAAACCGTGAGTTATTTACCTGGAGCTACGAAATTGGTAATCCGCTTAAGGTTGCCCGGCGATGTTTACCAACGGATAAATCAGGCTCTGCTGCGCAGGTGCAGGATATGGGATCCGACTGGTTGTTCTCGGCTGGTGGAGTAGAAGCCCATATTAGGAAGGAAACAGGTTTGCTACACTCAGTCGTTTATCAAGGAAAAACAATACCATTGAGTAATGGCCCTGTTCTGATAACAGACAATCAGGTTACCTGTAAATCCGTTGAATATAATTTATCGGAAGGGAACCCCCATCTGGTAGTAACCTATGTAACGAACAATGGCAAAGATGTTGCATATACATTTGTGTGGACAATGTTGCCTTCGGGAATATTGCAACTGGATTATGATTACCGGCCGCAGGATAAAATTTCCATGGCAGGAATTACATTCGATTTTCCGGAAGTTGGCGTTAAGGGAGCTACTTTGTTTGCAAATGGTCCGTATCGGATATATAAGAACCGCATGAAAGGAGGAAGCCTGAACGTTTGGAATAAAACATATAATAACACCGTTACCGGCGAGAGTTGGGACTATCCCGAGTTTAAAGGATATTATTCCCTGTTTTATGGAATGAAATTGGATTGTCCAACACCCTTTGCTGTATATTCGGGAAAAGAAGATGTTATACTTCATTTATTTACTCCATCTATACAATCCTCGTATGCGGCCGACAAGAATTATACTGTTCCGGCATACCCCAAAGGAAACATTTCTTTTATGAGTGCAATACCTCCGGTCGGTACTAAGTTTGGGAAAGCAGACAATTATGGTCCTCAGTCCCAGTTACACCGGTTTAGTGGTAATGGAGCAGAAAATAATACGTCAGGACAATTATTTTTTAATTTTATTCAATAAATAGATCAGATTCCAGAATAAACAGTCCTGACTTCAAGTTGTATTATTTTATAATTATCGACGATTCAGATGATTACCAAATAATACAACTTGTATATTTCTAAATAAAAAGGAACAGGGGCGGTTCTAGTTGAGAATAAAGATAGCTGAAATCTTTCTCGAAGGAATATAAAACGATCAATAAGGTTAAAATATAAAAGTATTTTGATAAAAAAGAATATACTTGGTGGAAATAAATTGAGTATGTTTGTAGTCGTTGAAGCAGCAGTGTTTCATTTTTTTTACTTTGAATGTGTGTGCGAGCACAGTTTGTTGATTTGCCTTAATTTAATAACTTATTAAAATATAAGAAATGACATCCAGAAGAGATTTTTTGAAGAACACAGCTCTTCTTTCTGCCGGGTTTACTATTGGCGGATTGAACATGACGGCTGCAAACAGCAGCAGAGTCGTTGGAGCGAACAAGCGTATTAACCTGGCTTGTGTTGGTATAGGAAACAGAGGTGGAGAGATTTTGACTGAATTTGATAAAACCGGGTTGGCGAACATCGTGGCTTTGTGCGACGTGGATATGGGTGCTCCTCATACACAGGCCAATATGGCAAAGTTCCCGAGTGCACGTCAGTTTAAGGATTTCCGTCAGATGTTCGACAAGATGGCCAACGAGATCGATGCTGTGATGATTGGTATACCCGATCATGCCCATTTTCCCGTTTGTATGATGGCAATGGCTTTGGGAAAACACGTATATGTGGAAAAACCGATGGCACGTACATTTTACGAAATCGAATTGTTGATGGCAATGGCCCGGAAAAATAAGAATCTGGTTACCCAGGTAGGAAACCAGGGACACTCCGAAGCCAACTATTTTCAGTTTAAGGCATGGAAAGAGGCTGGTATCATCAAGGATGTTACTGCCATAACCGCTCATATGAACTCGCCGCGCCGTTGGCACGGGTGGGATACAAAGATTAGTAAATTCCCAAACAAAGAGGCATTACCTACTACATTGGATTGGGACACCTGGTTAATGTCGGTTCCTTACCACGACTATAATAAAGATTTCCATTTGGGACAATGGCGTTGCTGGTACGACTTTGGTTTAGGAGCTTTGGGCGATTGGGGTGCGCATATACTGGATACGGCCCATGAATTCCTTGATCTGGGTCTGCCGTCGGAAATTAATGCGTTGAAGCTGGACGGGCACAACGATTACTTCTTCCCGATGTCGTCTACCCTCGAGTTTAAGTTTCCTAAACGAGGCTCCATGCCCGCGGTGGATGTAACCTGGTACGATGGCGTAAACAATATACCCTCTGTTCCGGACGGATACGGCGTTTCCGAAATTGATCCGAATATACCTCCGGTAGGTGGTGGAAAGATTCAGCCAGCGAAGCTGAATCCGGGAAAGATTATCTACTCAAAAGAACTAACCTTCAAGGGCGGTTCTCATGGAAGCACATTATCTATCATACCCGAAGAAAAGGCTAAAGCTATGGCTTCCAAATTGCCGGAGGTTCCCAAGAGTCCGTCTAATCACTTTGCAAACTTCCTGTTGGCTTGTGCCGGCGAAGAGAAAACCCGTTCTCCATTCGAGATAGCAGGTCCGCTTTGCCAGGTGTTCTCTTTGGGAGTAATCGCCCAGCGACTTAATGCGAAGCTGCAGTTCGACCGTCAAACCAAGCGGATCACAAATCATCCGTTTGCCGATGCACTGCTTGCGGGTGTTCCTCCAAGAAAAGAGTGGGAGCAATTCTATAAGATTTAATTAAACGATTTGTTAAATGTAAATTATATACTAAAAATAAATTTTGATATGAAGAAAAATATGTTAGCTGCCATCCTGCTGCTTTTTACCGTGTCGATGTCGGCTCAGCAACCTCAATGGGAATCGCTCTTCAATGGCAAGAACCTGAAAGGATGGGAGAAACTGAATGGTACGGCAGACTATAAAATAGAGGATGGGGTTATAACCGGTATTTCAAAGATGGGTACCCCAAATACCTTTATGGCGACTAAAAAAATGTATACCGACTTTATTCTTGAGTTCGATTTTAAAGTATCCGACGGATTAAATTCGGGAGTTCAGTTTAGAAGCAATAGCCTGAAGGAATACAACAACGGTCGTGTTCATGGGTACCAGTTTGAAATAGATCCATCTTCCCGTGCATGGACAGGTGGTATATACGATGAAGCCCGCAGGGGTTGGCTTTATGCCCTGACAGAGTACCCATCAGCACAAAAGGCGTTTAAAAACGGCGAATGGAACAAGGCACGTATCGAAGCTATCGGTCATTGTATTCGTACATGGGTGAACGGAATTCCCTGTTCAAATATTCTCGATGACGTAACAGCCAAAGGCTTTATCGCTTTACAGGTACATGCCATTGGAAATAAGGAGCAAGAGGGTAAAACAATCAGCTGGCGTAATATCCGCATCTGCACTACCAATCCGGAAGCGTTTAAAACACCCGATTCGCAGGCTGCACCTCAGGTTAATTGCATTGCCAACACAATTTCAGAGAAAGAAGCCAGTGAAGGCTGGAAGCTTTTGTGGGATGGTAAATCAACTGAAGGATGGAGAGGAGCCAAGCTTACAACTTTTCCTTCAAAAGGCTGGGTTATTGATAATGGCATTCTTAAAGTATTGGCCAACGATGGAGCCGAATCAACCAATGGTGGCGACATTGTTACAATAAAAAAGTACAAAAACTTTATCCTGAAAGTCGACTTTATGATTACTCCGGGAGCCAACAGCGGTATCAAGTATTTTGTAAATACAGAGATTAACAAAGGAGCAGGCTCTTCTATTGGTTGCGAATTTCAGATTCTTGATGATCAAAAGCATCCCGATGCTAAACTGGGTGTAAAGGGAAACCGTACGCTTGGTTCATTATACGATTTAATTCCTGCCGATTCAAGCAAACCTTTCCGTGGCGGATTCTTTAATACAGCCATGGTCGTGGTTAAAGGCAATAAAGTTGAACATTGGCTCAACGGAGTGAAAATTGTTGAATACGAACGTGGCAACCAAATGTGGCGCGCGCTGGTAGCTTACAGCAAATACAAAGACTGGGAAAACTTTGGCGATTGGGAAGATGGAAACATCCTTTTGCAGGACCATGGCGACGAGGTTTTGTATAAGAATATAAAGATTAAAGAGTTGAAATAAGAGCAATACTGTTCAATAGGCAGGTTTGCATAATGACATAAAAAAGTCCGGACTAGTAAAAGTCCGGACTTTTTATTTGCATTAAAAAGGGGAAAATAGTCCCGGTTAAATAATTCCTTTTTTAGAGTTTCTTACAAAATCAATGATGATTCGTATTTCATCACTCATGGGAACTTCTTCTTCCACTCTAAGCGCAGCATCCATAACACTCACTTTTGCATGATATATTATCTCGTAAGCATGCGCTATATGCTTTATAACCTTCTCAGGAAAGTTGCCGTAATTCAGCATCTTTACATTTACTCCGTAGTAGGTGGTAGGATTGCTGGATGTTACAACATAAGGAGGCACGTCTTTGCTGAAACGACATCCTCCCCGAACCATGCTCCAGGTACCGACATGGGTATCTTGAAACATACTCACCAGCGAACTTAAGATCACATGCGAATCAATTACACAGTTGCCCGCTACCAAAGACTTGATGCCCAAAACGCAATGATCGGCAATCCGGCTGTCGTGACAGATGTGAACACCTTCCATAATGAAATTCTCGTTACCAATAACCGTTTTTCCCTCTTTGTGCGACGAGCGGCTTACTATCACGTTTTCACGAAATACGTTCTTGTTACCTATCTCAAGGATAGAATCTTCACCGTGAAATGAAAAGTCCTGGGGAGTAGCACCTAACACGGTACCCTGAAAAACCTGGTTATCGTCACCCATACGTGTGCCATTTAAAATACTGGCATAAGGCATGATGGTACAATTGTTTCCTATTACTACGTTCTTGTCAACATAAGCGAAAGGATGGATGGTGACACCTTCTCCTATCTTTGCATCGGGGCTGACATATGCTTGTGGGCTGATTGAATTCATATCCTGATTATTTAAAGTTACTTTCTCCTCTGCCGCCACCTAATGCCTGATACAGGCTGATGACTGACTGAATGCGTTCAAAACTATCCTGTACATCAGACAACTGTGCGCTTAACAATGATTGCTGAGCGGTAAGTACTTCCAGATAATTGGAAGAACCAAGCTGCATCAACTGTTTTGTCTTGTCCACCGCACTGGTTAACGATTCAATCTGTTGCTTGCGCTGTATGCACTTTTCGCCTGCCGATTGATACTTGTACAAGGCATTGCTAACTTCCGATCCCGCATTCAGAATGCTATGTTCGAAGGAAAGACGAGCTTCTTCCTGTTGCGCTTTGGATATCTTCAGGCGGGCAATGTTTTGTCCTTTTGCGAACAATGGCTGAGTAAGTGAACCCACAGCCGAAGCGATAAACTTGGCTGGATTAAAGATCTCACCTCCGGCATTGTTTGTCCATCCGGCACTACCACTCAGCGTGATTTTAGGATAGAAGGCCGAACGTGCCTGGTTGGTTGCGTAATAAGCAACTGCCAGAGCCATTTCTGCCTGCTTTACATCCGGACGGTTCGACAACAGCTGCAAAGGGATACCTGCCGAGAAGTTTTCAGGCATTTCCTGACCGTCAAGCGATCCTCGTTCGATATGCTGAGGCGCCTGACCAAGAATCAGCGACAGTGAATTTTCTGTTTCACGTATCTGTCTGCGGATATCCGGCAGTGCCGCATTTACCTGATAGTAATAAGATTCACTTTGAGCAACTGCAGCTTCGTTGGTCATGCCTGCGTTTTTCAACGCTTTCATTGCTCTTACATTCTCACCCCAGGTGCGGGCAGTCATTTCTGTAATCTCAAGCTGTCTGTCCAGCATCAGCAGGGTGTAGTAGCAATTGGAAATATTGGCGATAACCTGTGTCTGTACAGCCTGACGGTAAGCGTCGCTTTGCAAAAGAGATGCTTTGGCACCACGGCTTCCGTTCAGTAAATTGCCAAAGAGATCTACTTCCCAGCTTGCAGAAGCAGGCAGGTTGTAGGTCTTTATGGCCGAACCTCCATCTATCGTACCTATTGTTCCCGTGGGAGTCAGTGCCAGCGAAGGAGCAAAAGCAAGACGGGCGGCCAGCAAACCTGCTCTGGCTTGTTCAACGCGAAGCAGGGCGGTTTGCATATTGATATTATCAGCCAAACCCTGTTCGATCAATGCCTGAAGCTTTGCATCGCGGAAAACCTCTTTCCAGGGAAGGTTTCCAAAATTAGCCGTGTCGGAAACCAGCGTGTCGCTTACCGATACCGTATCGCGATACATTCCGGAGGTTTCCACCTGAGGCCTTTCGTATGATTTGTAGATGTGGCAACTGCTCAAAAGAGCCGTTGCACACATCATTCCTATGATTTGTATTTTCATTCTGTTATTCTTTTTCAATATTAGTATACTGTTCCAGTTCGGGCATTACTTCTTCCACATCCATAACTGTTTTTTCGATAGGTTTGAACTTTTCCTGCAAGTATTCGAAGGCAACGAATAGTCCGGGCACTACGAATATCTGGCAAATCACACCGATAAGCATTCCACCTACAGCACCGGCACCAAGGGTACGGTTACTATTTGCACCAACACCACTGGCAAACATAAGAGGTAACAGACCAATAATCATGGCCAGCGAAGTCATCAGAATCGGACGTAAACGAGCGGTTGCACCTAACACGGCCGACCATTTAATACTCATACCCGATTTTCGTCTTTGCAAGGCGAACTCCGTAATCAAAATAGCATTCTTGGCAAGCAACCCAATCAACATGATTAAGGCAATCTGCATATAGATGTTATTTTCCAATCCAAAAATACGAGCAAAAATAAAGCTTCCTGAAAGTCCGAACGGTATGGAAAAGATTACGACCAATGGTAAAATATAACTTTCGTACTGCGCGCTCAGCAACAGGTAAACGAAAAGAAGACACAAAGCAAACACAATGGCTGTTGTGCTACTGCCCGTATTTTGTTCCTCACGCGTCATCCCGGAAAATTCGTAGCCGTACCCTGTAGTTAATGTCTCGGCCGCCACTTCTTCGATCGCCTTGATAGCCTGCCCCGAAGTATATCCCGGAGCAGCCGCACCGTTCAGACCAATAGAGGTATACATATTAAAACGGTTGATAACCTGGGGTCCGTACACTTTTGTGAGTGTCATAAACTGCGAAATAGGCGCCATTTCAGCACCATTCCGAACAAATATTTTATTCAGAGACTCCGGATTTACGCGGTCTTGCGGATCCGCCTGGATATATACACGATACAACTTACCAAAACGGTTGAAGTTTGATACATACATACCACCGTAATATCCCTGAAGAGTAGCAAGAACCGTACTCGGACTGATACCAGCCTGCTTACATTTGGCAGCATCCACGTCGACCAGGTATTGAGGGAAACTCGGATTAAACGACGTTTGTACGATGGCAATTTCAGGACGTTTCATCAGGTTGCCCATGAAGTTCTGGGTTTCACCGAAAAACTTATCCAAATTACCCCCTGTTTTATCTTCAAGGTGCATTTCAAAACCGCTGGTAGCACCATATCCGGTAATCATAGGCGGAGCAAAAATAAATATCTGAGCATCTTTTATGCTGGCTGTTTGTTGGTACAGCATTCCAATAACGCTGTTCACATCCTGCCCTTTCCCTTTACGCTCGTCCCAGTTTTTGAGTCGGCAGAAATAGGTACCATACGAACTACCGCTACCGGCTAAAAGTCCGTAACCACTTATCTGCGTGTTGCAATCAATCAAAGGATTGGCTTTAAGAATTTTAGTTACTTCAGCCATGGCAGCTTCAGTACGCTCCAACGATGTTCCGGGAGCCATATTTACGGCCATCATAAACGTTCCGGTATCTTCATTCGGAACCATTCCCGAAGGAGTGGTTTTCATTAAAAAGACAAGAAGTACAATACTAACAACTACCAGACCTAACGAGAGCCAGCGCTGCTTAATAATTCGAGTTATGCCTCCTTTGTATTTATTAAGAAGGGAATCGTATGTTGTATTAAATGCTATATGAAAACGATCCACAAAGTTCAACGGTTTACTGTTATCGCCTTCTTCACGTTTCGCTTTAAGGAATAATGCACATAAAGCCGGACTCAAAGTCAAGGCATTCAATGCAGAGAAACCAATAGCAACAGCCATCGTAATACCAAATTGACGGTAGAATACTCCGGACGTACCTCCCATAAAACTTACAGGGATAAACACCGCCATCATTACCAACGAAATAGAAAGGATAGCTCCCGATATTTCACTCATAGCGTCCAGCGAAGCCTGCTTGCCGGATTTGTAACCCTGGTCCAGTTTTGCATGGACCGCCTCGACGACGACTATCGCATCATCGACGACTATCGCAATGGCGAGCACGAGCGCACTTAGTGTAAGTAAATTAATACTAAATCCAAACGCGTATAGCATAAAGAACGTACCAATCAGCGAAACCGGAATGGCAATGGTCGGAATTAACGTAGACCGGAAGTCCTGAAGGAAAATATAAACCACCAATACCACCAAAATAAAGGCTTCCAGCAAAGTGCTCAATACCTTACTAATGGAAGCATACAAGAAGTCGCTTGTATCCATCTGGACTTCAAACTTCAATCCTTCGGGCATCTCTTTTTCAGTTTTTTTTATGAGACTTTTAATGTCGCCGATAATTTCCGTTGCATTAGATCCCGGAGTCTGGTAGATAATCATAACCATTGCGGGATGTCCGTTGGTGTATGTGTTAATAATATATGATTGAGCACCCAATTCGATCCGGGCAACATCTTTGAGCTTTAATATTTGTCCGTCCGTTGTAGCGCGAACCACAATATTTTCAAATTCTACCGATTTCTGTAAACGACCCTTGGTCTTCATAATATATTGAAACGACTGGCCTCCGTTTTCACCAAACTGACCAGGCGCAGCTTCAATATTCTGTTCGGCCAAAACGGCTGTAATATCGCTAGGCATCAGTTTATACTGTGCCATAACCTCCGGTTTCAGCCAGATGCGCATCGTGTATTCTCGTGAACCAGGAGACATTGCGTCGCCCACACCGGGAACACGCATAATCTGCGGAATGATATTGATTTTAGCGTAATTCTGAATAAACGTCTGATCGTATTTGTTATCAGGACTGTTTAACGAAAGCACCATCAACATACTGGTCTGCCTTTTGGCTGTAATTACACCTACTTTTGTAACCTCGGCAGGCAGTAATCCCAGCGCTTTAGATACACGGTTCTGTACGTTTACCGCAGCCATATCAGGGTCGGTACCCTGTTTAAAATAAATCTGTATCTGAGCCATACCATCATTGGAGGCCGAAGATGTCATGTACATCATGTTTTCCACACCATTGATTGATTCCTCCAAAGGTGTGATAACGCTATTCATTACAGTCTGGGCATTGGCACCTGTATAAGAAGTGCTTACCGAAATGGTAGGCGGTGCAATATCAGGGTACTGTTCAATGGGCAACGACCCAAGCCCCAGTATACCCAAAATGACGATAAAAATGGAGATAACCGTCGAGAGTACGGGGCGATTAATAAATCTATCTAACTTCATATTTTTTCTGTATTATATTCACTCCTGTTACTTAGAAGCTCCTTCTGCTTGTTTATTTGCTCCGCTATTTTTTGCGGCTGCCTGTTCCGGAGTTACTGCCTTTATCTGCATGCCATCTTTAAGCGAAGAAATACCTTCTACAACAATCTTGTCGCCTGCCTTCAAACCGGAAGTAACAACGAAGTTCTGACCATCATCCAAAGTGAATATTTCAATAGGAGTACTCTTTACAGTCGACTTATCGTCAACCACATACACAAATCGCTTATCCTGAATTTCGTAGGTTGCCTTCTGCGGAACAAGGATGCGATCCGTCATATTGGCCGGAACCAACACAATGCCTGTACCACCGCTACGAAGAATCTTGCTTTTATTTGAGAATTTGGCACGTATACTAACCGAACCAGTGGTTTGGTCTATTACCCCACTCATGGTTTCAACCTTTCCGGTATCAGCATAAATGGTTCCGTCTATCAGCTTCAACTGAACGGAAGGCATGGTACTCAGGATATCCTTAGACGAAGTTCCATTGGCGGTGAAACCAAGCAGTTGCCTTTCGGTCATCGAAAAGTAAGCATACATTTCAGAAATATCCGAAACAGTGGTAAGAGGCGTAACAATGCTTGGGCTAACCAAACTTCCCACACGGAAAGGAATAGTTCCCACTACGCCGTCCGACGGACTGGATACACGTGTGTACGACAGATTTTTTTCCGCGTTAACAAGCTGAGCGGTGGCTTGAGCCAGCAAAGCTTTACTTGATAGCAAAGAATTTTCTGCCATCTGTAAATCGTAAGCACCGATGATGTTGTTTTTAGCTAATTCCCTTTTGTTTTGAGCTGTAAGCTCGGCAGTAGCCATATTTGCCTTAGCCACATTAACAGCAGCACGGGCAGCATTAACAGCCTCTTCGTATTGAACAGGATCAATAATAAATAAAGTCTGTCCCTTACGTACCACAGAACCTTCATCCACAGCCAAACGGGTAATAAAGCCGGAAACCTGAGGGCGGATTTCAACGTCTTGTTTTCCTTTAATTACTGCCGGATAGGAACTGATTAATTCAACATTCGAACTGCTAACTGAAACAACAGCCAGTTCCTTAATCATCTGACTTCCATTTTGGCCTTGCTTGCCGCAAGAAGTGAAAGATAAACACATAACCAATACTGCGGCCACCGATAAATGAGCCGTAAACAATCTTCTTTTTTTCTTACTCATAAAACTAAATATTGTTTGGTATATTTAATAGCAAATAATAATCGTGCAAAGGTCGTATTAATTAAAACATTCTGAAAGGTTGAAAGTTTATTAAAAGTGGTCTGTTTTTCATCATTGATTGTTTTTTCGATTCAGATTATCTAAGTTTGCGGTCACAAAAGTGTTCAAAAATATGAATTACAATAATTTTTTGTTTAAAAATTCGGTGTCGATCAACGACGACTTTGCCATGTATACAGATATAATTAGTTCTTACGTGCTTGAGCATCCCGTACACAGCGACAAAGTATATATCGGCTTTTGCCTGGAAGGATATGCCGTAATGGAAATAAATCTGGTGAAGCATAAGCTTGTTAAAAACGAATTTATTGCAATGGCTCCTAACCATATTATATTTCATCACGAGATTAGCGAAGACTTTCGTTTGGTTATGTTTTCTTATTCCAAATCGTTTTGGGGCGAAATGCTAAATGAAATACGAAAATACCCGCTTTACTTCCTGTTTAAACAAAAATTTCCGTCCGTTATGCTTCAAGATGTAGAAATGGAGCAGTGTATGGACTATTTTAACCTGTTGTGGAAGGTGATGAACGATACGCCTAACGAAAGCAGACGAGATGTTGTTAAGAATCTTCTTTGTTCGTTTCTGATTAATATTCATTTATATGCCAACCGCGGCAGTGAGAAGCATATGCCTATCTCAAGAAAAGAAGAGATGATCGGCTCCTTTTTTTCGTTGATATTCGAGCACTACAAAGAAGCTAAGGATGTTGCTTTTTATGCCGATAAGCTTTGCGTAACACCTCAATACCTTTCTGTTTTGGTGAAAAAGATTGTTGGAAAAACAGCCAAAGAGTGTATAGATCATTACATAATCCTGGAAATAAAGGTTTTGCTAAACTCTTCTTTATCCATTCAGGAAATATCTCAGCAGCTTAATTTCCCCAATTCGTCGTTCTTCGGTAAATACTTTAAAGGACATACTGGCGAGACACCTTTAAATTACAGAAAGTCCAGGTTAAAGTAACCTTATTCTTTTACTGTTCTTTATTGCCGGCCAACGGAATACTGATTCCAAACTGGATATTGGCCGAAGGCTGACTTAAAGGAATATATTGTGGGTTTACTTTCGTTAGCATGTAATCGGACGCGATAAAGAAGTTAATCCAGCCGGGCGAGAAGTTTAAAGCGGCTCCTGCCGTTTTAAAGTCGCTGTGAAGCATAGAGTAACTTATTGTAGCAGCCAACCAGCCGGTGGGCCGATAGTTTACCGATGCCGTAAGTTCCGTAAAGGTTTCGGGTACGTTAAACCGGGTAGAAGAGAGAAGGCCAAAGCTTAGCCTGTTTCGCAGAATTGCGTACTCGGCCGCCAGGTTTACCGTAGACCGAAGTTTGGTCGTTCTTTTCTTCTTAGCACTTTCTTTGAAATGGAACAGCCTCATAAAATCATCCCCCATCTCGTCCAGCTGATTGCCAACGGAAGGCACATCCTCATCGTCGTCGAAGTTCAGGTTAAAACCGTTATACAGGAATTCTCCGCTCGAAACAGCCGTAGTGGTGGACTCCTTGTTCCACGAAATATAACCCAGATCCAATGCCGACGCCGAAAAGGTTAGTCTGTCGTTCGGCTTATAACTTATACCCAAATCCATGGCCCCTCCGTAACCCCCAAATCCGGGAGAGTCAACATCAAACCCGTTTATATAATCCTCTCCTGTTGTTTCATCTTTATTAAATTCGGCAGAGGCCCCTTTCATGGATGCATTTAACTCTCCTTCGGCCTGCACTATCCACTTGTCTTGTGTCATTTCGATGGAAAAGTCATGGAAATATCCGTCCACGTTTGCAATCCCCAGCAGCATTTTGAACCTGGCACCCAAAGTAACCCTATCGCTTACGGGGTAGGAGTATCCGATTCCCCCTTCAAGGTACGACGAACCGTTAAGTGAAAGTCCGCCTGCATTATACAATGTGCCGCCTGGATCTGTCATTCCTGTTTTGGCAGCTTCCAGTAAACCTTTGGGTATATTGGCATCCATTCCGTTTCTAAGATTTACATCGATTGTCCAGAAACTTTTGCGGGCAAAGAATCCCACCGACAGCAAATTCATAGTTACATCCGCGTTAATCCGGTTATTGGGTTTAAGCTGATTCAGAAAGCCGGTTGCCGGAATATCCGGATGGAGAAAGGTAACCAGCTCTTCGCCCGGACCTGCAGGATAAATAACATTGTCGAACGTAAGCGCGTTGGAATGGAAATTTGCACTTAGCGACCCAAGTCCCGGTACAGAAACATAGCCGGTAGCCGGACGAAAGGCCGGGTTCAGGGAGAGCCGTTGCGTGGATTTATCCATAAAGTAGGATGTCTGCTGTGCAAAAAGAGTAAAAGAAGAAATCGATAAGCAAAAAGACAGAAGCCCTTTTTTGGAATATAGTGAGTATGTCATGGATACAATCGCGTTAATAATTAATCAATATGAATTCCGCCCTTTTTACGAGCTTTCAGTTTCAGATGCACAAAATCGTCGGGTTTAAGTATCGTATTCTGAATAACTTTGTCGGAAGTAATTGTAAATTTTACCAGAATGTGTTCGGCAGTCTTCATTTTGGCTATCTGATCTTCTCCAACGAGAAACGAAATATCTGTTTGAGTTGTTGTTCCTTTTACACCCGGACTAATTTGCCGGGGATCCAGGGTAGTACCTGTACTCAACATATTCGCATCAAGAATAACCATACTCATACTTATACGTAAAGGCAGGTCGGTGGATGCGACACCAAAAAGTTCAACCTCTCCGTTGCTGAAAAGCATCTCTCTGATATCCTGATCAAATACATCGAGAAGGGTGTCCGAAACAGAAACGGAAAAGTCGGATGCAACAGCAAAGGGCACTTTGGCTACATACATGATATCCAGGTAAGCATCCCGGGTATAGAAATGCTGCACGCTTTTATCAACAACCGGGTCGAAAGCATACGTGATATAATCAGGAGATGTTTTAATCAGATTACCAATCGGGGTATAGTCCCACGCTTCACCATCCCAGCCGGGTAGCGGTACCGGACCGATCCCGAATTTCGATGTCTTCTCATTAAAGGGTAACAAAGGAGATGGCACACGCAATTTAGTCTCCATCGATTGGGTGACTAAGCCGTTTTTAACGGAAGCCAGCTTTAAGTTGGCTGTCGCCGGAATACCAATATTTGTTTTTGTAGTAACAAAAATGCGAGGCTCAGAAAAGCTAAGCACATTATCGTCCCCATCAAAAATGTCGGTCAGCGAACGAAGATCAGTCTTGCCCGATTGCACATTGATAGCAGCATCAAACACGCCATAAATGGTTTTGTATCTGACGTTACATAACTTTGTACCGATACGAATACCCGGATTCTGATCCACATGAATCACCCCGTTTTTCTTAATCTGAAGCGTTTGGCGGGTAGTAACCTCATACGAATCGGCACCTGTTATTCTTTTTACCTTGAAATTCAATCGGTGCGAAGATTGAGATAAAGACAACGTTTTGGAATAGATGGCGTTGACCAGTTCTGATCCGGTTATTGGATCGTACACCTTCAATTCTTTTGGAAACTGAATCTCAAAATTTACAGCAGCATCCCCCTGGACCAGCCGTAAATTCTGAAAGGAAACGTCTACAACAAGCTGAGAATAAGCACCCGAAATATCTAACAACGCCGAGTCTAAACGTTCAATATGACTGCTAAGATTTAAAGAGAAATTCTCTTGAACCGGAGTCAGCGCAAAAGAAACATCCGAAGGGTAGAGAATATCATTTGTAGCCGACAACCCCTCGGGAAGAGAAATATCCGACAGAACCTGCAGATCGTTTATTTTATAATCGTCCGGCGAAGGAACCGAAGCTTTCAGCGTATCGCTGTAGACAATATAGTAAGCTCCGTTTTCGAGAACAATTTCCGAAATATGCTGATCATCGATGAACTTGCTAAGCCTTAGCGAATCCGTTTCACCCAAAGGCAAATACAACGAATCTCCACCCAACGAAATGTCGGTGGAGATTCCATTGTTCAAATCATACGTATCGTCCACGCATCCCGCACCAAGGATAAGAAAGAATAAACAAGGTGCAAGTGCTTTATTAGTTAATGTTTTAAAGCGAAATTCAAGTGGAAATTGCATAATGCAGGTATCCAATTATATAATTTAATCATTTAATAATCTAGTGATTAGAGCGTTGTTTGAATACGATAAATCTAAATACCGACCAAAGTTACACCAAAATTTTATATAAAATAAACGAAACTAGATTAATTAAAATGATTCGTAAGGAATTTATTTTGTATCCTGTCGTACAACGAGCTACTTGTTTGAAAATAAGGGCTCTGTATTAGCGGCAAGCGCGATAAGTTTTTCCGATTCTTCGGCAGTAATAGGCTTATAATCTTTCATAAGCTCCAGAGCTTTCAGGAACAGGGATGATTTTCCCGGAGGAATGGCTGTGGCAATTTGCTTCGACAAAGTGAATTTCAAAGCCAGCTTTGTCGTTTCTTCGTCAGTAACCGGCTGGTACCATACGTTTTTATCGTATTTCTCCTGTCCGGGTTTGTTTGCAGTAAGAGCCATTGCTTTCAGTGCGATGATACCCATGTTGCGGGATAACGCCTTTTCATAAATCTGCGGACCGAAATCTCCGGCATTCCAACAGGCAAAGTTAATGGGGAACATGGCCGTGTCGAAATCGTATTTTTCCATAGCCAGCATAGCCGCTTCCACCGAATGGGCCGAAAAACCTACGTATCGTATCTTCCCATCCTTTTTTGCTTTTTCTATCACTTCCATTGCGCCACCGGGAGCAAACGCCTTTTCAACATCATCCCTTGTCGTAATGGCATGAAGCTGAAACAAGTCAAAATGATCTGTTTCCAGATTAATCAACGATTGCGTTAACGTCTTTTCCGCACCTTCGCGGCTTCGTTCATGGGTTTTACACGCCAGAAAACAATCCTTGCGGTAAGGCTTCAAAGCCGGACCAAGCTTTTCTTCCGCATTGCCGTAACTGGGAGCCACGTCGAAGTAAGTTACACCCATTTCAATGGCCTTAGCCACTATCTCGTTTGCAAATTCCGGGGAATGATCGTTCAACATAATTCCACCAAATGCGATAGAAGAAACCTTTTCGCCGGTTCTGCCAAGTATTCGTTTCGGAAGTTCAAATCCGACCGGAAAATTAGACCCAAAAGCCCTTACCTGAGGAATGGTGAGGGCCAAGCTGCTTAAGGCGGCAGCATGAATAAACTCTCTTCTTTTCATAAGGATAGTAGTTAGTTGATTGATTGAAAGTGCAATATACAATTTTATGCCGAATATTCATCCACCAGAAACTAATTTTTAAAATTTAATCTGTCACCTTTCACTAATTGGGATTATTTGATTGAAATACAGATGATTGTATGGGTGACAGATGGCGCTGGCGATCTGTCACCCATCTGTCATCTCTCATTTTCTAAAAAAGCACATACTATTTCACAAAATTTTCATGATGATAAATTACTATTTTCATTAAGTAAACTACTTGTAAATCAATAGTATTGTTTATATTTGCATTAAGTAATAAAATCAGTCGACATATGTCGGCAAGGATGTTGACAATTGTCATTAACGATAATGACAGTTGTCAATAAGCTTGCTGACAGTTGTCAACCGAAAACTTTACTTAACACTTAAAATTTAAGTATAAACTAATAATATTATTTTATCAGTATGGCAGCAAAATATAACCTGTTTAAAAATCCACCAAAAGGAAACAAAAGCGAACAAGAAACATTTCATGCGCGGATTGTACCCGGAAAAACCATTCAGACGGATCAGATTGCCAGGGAACTGGCCACAATGTCGTCTGTTTCTACCGGCGATGTTGTAAGCGTATTAGACAATCTGTCCCACATGCTTAGTGTGCATCTCAAAGAAGGAAATAATGTGAATCTGGACAAAATTGGTCATTTCTCTGTTTCAATTTCCAGTCCGAAGCAGCTTACCGGAGATAAGAAAATTCGTTCGGCGTCGGTCCGCTTCAAAAAAGTAAATTTCCGTTGCGCACGCGAACTGAAAAGGGGACTTTTCTCCATGCCCATGCAGAGAGAACCCGCCGGAAAAGGGGAAGCCTTATCTCCCCAGGAACGACAAAACAGAATACTTAGCTACATGGCCAGTAAAACGAGCGTTACAACCTCCCAATGCATCTCCATCAACCAATGTACCCGCTATACGGCATCGCAAGACCTGAAAGCATTGGTAGAGGCCGATAAAGTGAATAAACTTGGGGCAGCCAAGAACATTATCTATATTTTAAAGTAAATTGATAAAACAAAATAAACCTGACATATTCTTAAAAAAATAATATGTCAGGTATTTTTTTTGAATTTATTTGATAAGCTGATTATTTATAGTTAGATTCGCCAAATAACTAAATCATATAACCTATGAGCAAGATATAAAACCCTACTAAAATGAAAAATGAAAACCAAATCATAGTTGTATTGATTTTGTTAACCTTGTTGTCTTGCCATAGCAATACCTCAAAAAAAAAGAAATCCTTTTCATTGAAAGAATCTGATAAGCATGATAAGACGCAAGATAGTATCTCTTTACAGGATTATCATGCGATTTCTTTTGTTTACAAGCCGATTATAAACATCAATAATAAGCTATATATTATGCCTTCATGTAACCGGTGGACCGATAAGGATCCTGTCTGTGCTTACATCGACCTGACGGATCATACGGTACATGCACTTCTTGGATTTGAGTATCCATCCTTTCCAGGTGCAGACAATAAAGCAAAGTTTTCGGGAGTGGAAAATGATGTTAGCCGGTGCTACGACGGAAAAAGATTTGTTTATGCCTTTTATTACGATGAAGATATTTACGTTGTCTCACCCGATCACAAATCGATTCAGCGGGTGAAGGTTAAGAGCAAATACATCGATAAGGTAAAACAGTTGAACGATTATGTGTTGACCGAAAAAGAGATGTGCGAGAATCCCAATTACGGGAATCTTATCTACGACAAATATCGAAATGTTTATTACAGAATAGCCTATCCGGAAACCGAAATAGAAAAGAATATACGCCCTCTGGAACTTCTTATGTACGGACGAAAGAAGTTTTCAATAATTATTTTAGATCAGGATTTTAACACAATAGGTGAAACCCTTTTCCCAGAGTACATTTATAATTCGGCTGTCATGTTCATTCGTGAAGACGGTCTATACATATCTACCAGTCATCCCATGAATCCCGATTATTCGGATGATAAACTAACTTTTAAGTGTCTAACTTTAGAAAATACGGAGTTGTGAAAATGAAATATTGTGTTTATCTTTTATGCATTGTCTTTTTTATTACATCGATAAGATGTTCGACAAATGAGTCCTCCGAAGATTTTACTGCTCAAACTATTACTGTAGATCCAAATGAAATGAACCATTTTAATTATTCGAAATTATTTACTGGATATGAATTGATTTGTTTTAGTGGAAATAATTCAGCTATTTTAATAAAGCCTGAAAAAATTGTAGCGAACGAATTGGGCTATTTTCTTGAATTATCCGATGCTATATATTTTTATGATAAAAGTGGAATATTTAAATCTGTAATAAATAGAAGAGGTACTGGCCCTGGAGAATATTTAACTATATCGGATTTTATAATAGACCTCAATACAAATACAATTGAAATAAATGACGGCGAAACAAAAAAAATATTACAATTCAATTTAGAAGGCAAATTTATAAATGAATATTCTCATCATATAAATTCATATAGTTTTGCAAAAATAAGCAATGATAAATATTTGTTAAATAGTGGCAGATTATACAATGATAATATTGACTATTCTTTGAATTTATTCAATATAAATTCAAAAGAAATAGAATTTGGTTATAATGCAATTGATAATAATTTAAAGTATTTAAATTTTATTGAATATGCTAATTTCTCGCATTTTGGAGATACTTTATCGTATTCGTCATCAATATCAAATAAAATATACTCAGTTGATAGTGCAGGGATGCATGCTCGAGTAGCTTTAGATTTCAAATCAAATAATGTTCCGATCGAATATTACGAAAGATTTAAAGACCTAACTGAGTTTATTAGCGCTTTTAAAAAAACAAATTATGTTTCAATATTTGATGGTTACCAAGAGAGTTTAAGATATATGTTTATTTCGTATTCCTTTCAAAACAAAAGACCTTTTTTAATTATCGACAAAAAATATAACAAAATCTATAATTTTAATTCTTATGAGGATGACTTGCTATTCCCTTCAGTTTTTCAGAAAACAGGTTACGATTCATTACCATGTTTAATTGATGATCATTATTTTTATGTTTTTATAGATTCTTATAAGTTCATTGAACTATTTGAGAATTTAAAAAACAATATTTCTAACGATAAATATCTTAAGTATATTCAGAATAACTCTCAGGCATATAACATTTATAAAAATATATCACCTGAAGATAATCCAATACTTATAAAATATAAATTAAACTAATACAATATGGTCGGAGATTAACTTTCATGTAGACGTTTTATAATTACTGGAAATGTTTTTATCTAACAGAGAATGGGTTGTATACTTTTTCTATTATCCAAGAAACAAAAGTTTCGTCCCGGACTCTATGTTTACAATATATATGTTTGACTCCAAATAGATAATCTTTAGTTTAAAAGAAATCTAATGGTGCTTAATAATAACAATAAATATAAATGAAAAAGATTAATTGGTTTGTTGCGGGAGTTGTCCTTATTGTTTTGGGAGGATGTAGCTCAAAAAAAGCAGAAAAGATCGTTGTTAACTTTACCCGGGATAATTTTAAGGAGCATGTAATGCTAAGTAATCCCGAAGTAATTGCGTTGGAAGATACCACGCTGAACG
>JAGPJL010000160.1 GCA_018054455.1 Parabacteroides sp. | reverse complement strand
ATTGAAAAGATTTCTGTATCAACAATCAAAATCAGGCAGTCAAATATTCAAGCTACGAAACAGATCCAGATTCTGGTATAAATAAAAAAGCAACCGGTTGGGTAATTTCAGACATTGTTTGAATCTACCCGACCGACTGTCTTGTTTTAGGCCCTTTTTGCGTTTATGGTACCAGCTTTTTATTTAACACCTTAAAAAGGGTGTATGCTAATTCATCATAACTATTATCCTGATCGGTTTGTGATGTTTTTTTTAATCTCATAAAGTTATGATTAAGAACGGAGTCCTTATCCAGATTACAAGCTTCAATCATTTCGACAGTAAGATGGGCAAATTTACCATGAGAGCCGTTCATCGTACTTGTAAGTGCAGCTAAATTAGGATGAGCACATCCTAATGGTATCCCTAATGTATAAGAAGCCAAACGTATTATATACTTAAATAACTTATCCTTTTCCAGCAATTCGAAATATTCGGGTAAATTCAGTTCTTCCAATTTATAACATAGGGTCGTTACCATACTTTTTTCTATTTGGATACGTTCATCTTCAGGTAATGCCTTACACCTCTTAGATTTTTTCAGCTCTATCAGGTTGTTCCTACATCTTTCATTAAAGGATTCAGGAATAAAATAGTCATTGCGATTTAACAGTATCAGATAAGAACGAAGGTGGAATGGTGTATCTGATATATTCCATGCTGTTTGAAATATACAATTATCAGCTCCAAACACCTCCCTAATATCATAATAGAAATCTTTATTACATAATATACGATATGCCGTCTCTCTGTATTCCGGGAAATCATTGGCTACCCAAATGAGTTGTTTCAAAAAATCGCAGATAAGTTCGGGAAATTCATCATTAATTGTTTTTATTTCATCAACAAAAGCGTTAGCTACATAGAAGTTTTTATTGTAAAGATAATTGAAAACTTTAATAGTATCCGAATATCCACGAGAGTCTAAGAAATCAATTTCCTCTTTTAATAGGAATTGAAACGCCTCTTCACTATTTTGTGGTACATGATAATCTTCTTCCGGGATATAGAAAGTTTCTTCATCGTTAGAAACAGTGTATGTTTCCTTATTATCTGGATCTAAAAGCTCTTTTTCCACAGCCCGGCAATCATACCAATAACCCGAAAAATACTCACTATCAAATTTGGGATTATCAAATAAGATTTTTCGATCAATCCAAACATAAGAAAGAGTCTTATCGTCTTTTAATACAGGACACGCAATATGGCATCTCAGAACAAGATTGCCATATTGCTTTGATTCCCACATCATTTCATCACCGAACTCGAAAACATTTCTGTTTGTCAACGATAGAAAATCATTGGGAAGGAAGCTCTTTACATCTTTCGGGTCGAAACGATTTAAAACCAATAATACATGCTGTTTACTTTCCTTATAGAAATTCAGTCTATCTATCATAACCGGGTAGAAGCTTGTATCGACCAGTATTTCTACAGCAAATTTTATTTTATCTTTCTTGACAGTTATATCAGGTCGGTTCCATAAACAATTATACTGTTCATTATCCATACCATGTTTATATAAAGTAGAAAGAGATACCACATTTTCTATCTCGGCATCATACCCTCCCTCTTTTAAAGCTTTGGCTATTTCATGTTTCATCATTTGATGTGGATAACCTTCCTTTAGCCCGTAAAATTTCATTCGATCGATTTCGGACTTACTATACTTCGTATCTGAACAGAACTTACATCCAGAGGAAGGGGAATGATGTTTGAAATAAATTTCCCTGGATGATTGACCTTTTTTTTCGGTATGACTGTCTTCGCTTAAGGAAACCGGATTTTTACAAAAGCCACATAGAAACAATGGTTTGTATTCATTTATCGCCTGCATGACATTAGTCCGCATTTCTGACTTTCCTTCTTCTGAAAGATTTAAGCTGTTTAAAAACTTTACGGAATCTATTTGTTCTTGCGTCTTTGTATTTATAACATATAATATACTACTCATTAAAAACTTGTTTTAAGGTTGATTAATAGAATAAAATTGCGAAGTTTCAGCGTCAATCTATAAGTGGCTTTATTTAAGGTAACTAAACAAAAAAATAAAAATGCATCAGATTAATTTAACAGAAACCAGGCGGAAAGATAGAACAAAAGAGTTGAATTTGCAAATCAAAGCTGATTTTCGAACCTACATACGATTGAACCAAGGAAGCATCCGTCGGTTTAAAGGGCATTGATCTAATCATTTACCGCTTCAACAATACCTGAACAGCTGCTCTAAAAAAAATCTCAAAAAAAAACCTTCATTTATTTGCAGATTATCAGAAAAGCTTTACATTTGCTGCCGATATAAAAACAAACGGAATGAAAACGATATTGGTTAATGCATATTGGTGGCGCTTCTTACAACTCATAAAGTCGTAAGGAACAGTCCTGTGTATATCCAATAATATAAGATATTTTTGAAGGCCTGCCGCTCTTGCGACAGGCCTTTTTTCTTTTGTCGAAATTTAAAATACAATATAATATGGAAACGTATCTGGTTAATGAAGAGGGTTATTACGGTGAGTTTGGGGGTGCTTACATTCCCGAAATATTGCATCGTTGTGTGGAAGAGCTTAAAGACACTTATCTGAAGGTGCTGGAAAGCGCGGATTTTAAGCAGGAATTTGATCAGCTGCTGCGCGATTACGTGGGCAGACCTTCGCCTCTTTACCTGGCTAAACGGTTGTCGGAAAAATATGGTTGCAAAATTTACCTGAAGCGCGAAGACTTGAACCATACGGGGGCGCATAAGATTAATAATACGATTGGTCAGATTTTGCTGGCTCGCCGCATGGGTAAAACCCGTATCATTGCCGAGACGGGTGCTGGTCAGCATGGTGTTGCCACGGCTACGGTTTGTGCGCTTATGAATATGCAGTGTATTGTGTACATGGGTAAGACGGATGTGGAGCGTCAGCATGTAAATGTACAGAAAATGAAAATGCTTGGTGCCGAGGTTCGTCCGGTTACTTCCGGAAACATGACGCTGAAGGATGCGACTAACGAGGCTATTCGTGACTGGTGCTGTAATCCGTCGGATACTTTTTATATTATAGGTTCCACGGTTGGGCCTCACCCCTATCCCGATATGGTTGCCCGTTTGCAATCGGTGATAAGCGAGGAGATTAAAAAGCAGTTGCTTGAGAAGGAAGGACGGAGTAATCCCGATTACCTTATCGCTTGCGTAGGGGGTGGTAGTAATGCTGCCGGTACGATTTATCATTATGTGGATGATCCCAATGTGCAGATTGTGCTTGCCGAAGCGGGTGGTAAGGGTATTAATTCCGGCGAATCGGCTGCTACGATTCAGCTTGGTAAGATGGGTATCATTCATGGTTCGAAGACGCTGGTTATGCAAAGCGAAGACGGACAGATTGAAGAGCCTTATTCTATATCGGCCGGACTGGATTATCCGGGTATCGGTCCGTTTCATGCTAATTTGTCGGCTACGAAGCGTGCACTTATCCTGGCGGTAGATGACGACGAGGCACTGGCTGCTGCTTTCGAGCTTACTCGTCTGGAGGGTATTATTCCTGCGCTGGAATCGGCTCATGCGCTTGGCGCTCTTCCCAAAGTGGCTTTCAAGCCTACCGATGTGGTGGTTCTTACTGTTTCGGGCAGAGGCGACAAGGATATGGATACGTATATTGATTCAATGAAATAAATAAACCACTGTAAATTACATACATCTATGAACTATACCTATACTACGCACAGCAAAAAGATACTCGGAGATCTCCATACTCCGGTTAGCATTTACCTGAAGGTTCGGGATATGTATCCCGAATCGGCTCTGCTGGAAAGTTCGGATTTCCACGCAAACGAGAACAGTCTCTCTTTTATCGCTCTTTGCCCTATTGCCAGTATTGGCATTAACAGTGGCGTGAGTACGGCTAAGTTTCCGGACAACAGTGTGGAGGAGGTTCCTGTTTCCGACAATTATTCGGTTTCGGATGCCTTGAACGATTTCCTGAAACGTTTTTCTGTTAGCGGCGACAATAACGAGGTTTGTGGTCTTTTTGGTTACACGGCTTTCGATGCGGTTCGCTATTTCGAAAAGATTCCCGTGATGGAGAGTCATCATGCTCAGAATGATGCGCCCGACATGTTTTACCTTTTATATAAGTATATCCTGGTTTTCAATCACTTCAAGAATGAGCTTACGCTGATTGAACTGCTTCGGGAGGGTGAAATTAGCGACATGGCTTCTATCGAGACCATGATAGATAACCGGAACTTCGCTTCGTATAACTTTGAGCCGGAAGGCAAGGAAACCAGTCCGATTACCGACGATGAGTATCGTGCCATGGTTCGTAAGGGTGTAGCGCATTGTATGCGGGGGGATGTGTTCCAGATTGTATTGTCCCGTCAGTTTAAACAGGCTTTCCGCGGCGACGATTTCAAGGTGTACCGTGCCCTGCGCAGCATCAATCCTTCGCCTTATTTGTTTTACTTCGATTTTGGTGGTTTCCGCATCTTTGGTTCTTCTCCCGAAACGCATTGCAAGGTGAGCCAGGGCAAAGCAAGTATCGATCCTATAGCGGGAACGGCTTTCCGTACCGGCGATCTGATGCAGGACAAGCTGCTTACCGATGCCTTGCTTAAGGATCCGAAGGAAAATGCCGAGCATGTGATGCTGGTAGATCTTGCCCGCAACGATTTAAGCCGTAACGCGCATGATGTGAAGGTGGATTTCTATAAAGAGCCTCAGTACTATTCGCACGTTATTCATTTGGTTTCGAGGGTTAGCGGTACATTGAATCCGGAGAGCAATGCTATAAAAACGTACATAGATACGTTCCCTGCCGGTACGCTTAGCGGTGCGCCTAAGGTTCGTGCCATGCAACTGATAAGCGAAATAGAGCATCACAACCGGGGTGCTTATGGTGGTTGCATTGGGTTTATTGGGTTTAACGGCGATTTGAACCAGGCCATCACCATCCGTTCGTTCGTAAGCCGGGGTAACAAGTTGTATTATCAGGCTGGTGCCGGTATTGTTTCGAAAAGTGATGATGCCCGCGAACTGGAGGAGACTAACCGTAAGCTGGCGGCTTTGAAGAAGGCTATTGACTTGGCTGCAACATTAAAAAACTAATTCGCATGAAAAAGATATT
>JAGPJL010000159.1 GCA_018054455.1 Parabacteroides sp. | reverse complement strand
CAGCTTCCTTTGCCGATCTCACTTTCAACCTCAATATCACCTCCATGCAAGTTAATAAATTCTTTAGCTAAATGGAGTCCTATTCCACTTCCTTGATACGAGTTGGTGTCGGTACTTTTAATCTGGTAGAAACGTTCAAATATTTTGTCCTGCTTATCCGAAGGAATTCCAATTCCTGAATCAGAAATACAAATCCGGATTGATTTACCGGTTTTAGAATCTGGTAACTCAATTAGTTCCATGTTTACTTTTACCTCTCCATTGGTCGGTGTAAATTTATGTGCATTCGACAGAATATTCAATAAAGCTTTCGATAACTTATCGTCATCAAATCTGGCATACAAATTATCAATGGAAGATGTAAAGGAAAACTTAATCGATTTTCGCTGCATTAATTCATTGAATGAACTGCATAAATCCTTTACAAAAAGAACAATATCTCCTACAGAAGGCTGCAAGGTATGGCCGTTAACATCTAATTTACGGAAATCCAGCAGTTGATTTACCAGATTCAATAGATTCTTTGCGTTTTTACGAATTATAAGCAGCATTTCTTTTTCGTCCGAATTCTCCTTCTTCTTTAAAAGCTCTTCCAATGGCGTTAGAATTAGCGTTAGCGGAGTACGGAATTCGTGACTAATATTTGTAAAGAAACGTAATTTAATTTCGTCCAGCTCCAATTGTTGCGACGTACGCATCTTCTCTCGGGCATAGGCCAGTTTCTTTTCGGCTCTTCTGGTTGAATATCTTATATAGAAGTAGATGAGTGACAAAATAACAAGTAAATAAAAGGCATAAGCCCAAGCAGTCTGCCAAAACGGAGGACGAACCGTTATGAGTAATTTAATAGGATTTTCGCTCTCGAGGCCATCATTGTTTACCGCTTTCAAATAGAATGTGTATTCTCCCGGATTAAGATTTGTATAGGTAACCTTACGACCTATTCCGTCGGCTTCCAGCCATTGTGTATTAAACCCATCCAACTTGTAATAAAAACGCGATTTGTTGGGCATACAATAATCAAGTGCCGCAAATACGATGGAAAAGTAATTGTCGGAATAATCTAATTCTATCTCTTGGGTATGGGTGATACTCTGTCTTAAAATGGTACGACCGTTATACTTTTCACCAGGTTTCAAGCTTTTATTATAAAGCTGAAAATCAGTTATTACAACCTTTGGTTTATTGTTATTATAAATTATAGCATTTGGAGTAAAGATATTGAAGCCCAGGGAACCACCAAAAATTAATTCCTGTTTCGAAGTTATATAGGCAGCATTGTAATTAAACATTTCACCTTGCAGCCCTTCCGAACGGTCGTAAGTAACAATCTTAAAAAAATAACCCGGAGTTTCATTGGCTGTTGTCACCTTAATGCACGACAAGCCACTGTTTGTTCCGATCCATAAGTTATGATCTGCATCTTCCTGGATACTTTGAACCAAATCAGCAGAGAGACCATCCTTTACGTTAAATGTACGCAGATCGCGGGTATAGGCATTAAACATAATTAATCCATTGCGCGTTCCAATCCACAACAATCCCCGGCTATCTTCGTAAAGGTTATTAATATCATATTTACTCAACTGCATTTTATTAAATAATCCCGGTTCGTATTGCTCAAGTTTATCTGTTGCAACATTATATATCCACAACCCGCTTTGCGCACCTACCAGAATTTCCCCAGATTTCTTCTGAATGATTGAATAAACCGATCCATCCGTAATAAAATGTTTTAAACGTTTTCCTGTTGCAGCATCTATTACAACCACACCTCCCCGCAGAGTACCCACCCACAGATTACCGGAGGTATCATTCATAATATCCCATATATTATTATCGGTAAGTACATCCGGATTATTTGGATTAAAACCGTAATGTCTAAACTTCTTGCCATCAAAACAATCCAAACCCTCGAGGTAATACCCAATCCAGAGCCGGCCTTGCGAATCGCCAGACAAGCTAACAATCACATTGCCAGAAGGGCTGTTTGGATCTCCCGGGCGATGCGGATAATTAACATACCGTTCGCTTTTCCTGTCAAAATAGATTAACCCGCCTCCATTGGTACCAATCCATATATTTCCGTCGGATGTTTCGTGAAAACAATTGATATCATTGTATGGCAAGGATGCCTTTTCTGTAACAGATTTAAATTTAAAAACGCTTTCGTGATAATAGCACACACCCATCTTGTATGTTCCTACCCACATGATACCCGTATCATCTCGATATAGACACTTTACGGTATTCTGAGTAATGCTAAATTGATTTTTCTCATTATGAGAAAGATAAGTAATCTTGCCTGTTTTTTTATTTACTATATTAACACCTCCATGGTCTGTTCCAATCCAAATTAATCCTTTGTCGTCTTCCTCTACAGATGTAACAATATTTTTCGTAATTCGATTAGGAGCATTTGCTGTTTCAGTATAAACTTGCCATCTGTTCTGTTGTACATTATAATAACCCAAACCAAAATGCTCGCCTATTCCATACATCCATAAATCGCCTGCACTATCTACAAATAGACGCATATCAACCAGATTTCGCATGTTTATTCTTTGCAACATGGTACTGTCGCGTTTGATAATTTTATGAGTTTGGGCATCCATGCATTCAACCAAGCCATTATCGAATAAAAACCAATAACGGTTACTACCTTGCTTGATATCCGTAATTGTACCTGTACTGAGGTTTCCAGCTCCCCCCTGCTTGTTTATTATTAGTTTTTCTCTTTTCACATCGTACAAGCGAACATCTTCGGGAGTAATAAACCAATAATTTTTACCCAGATCTATATATAAATTAGTAAAAGAAGAAACTCCGGCAATCTTATTGAAGATATTGGGTAAATCCTCCTCAAATTGCTCTTTTAAAGGATTGTATATTGCAAAACCAGCTCGTGTAGTTAGCCAAAGTAGTCCATCCCCGGCCTCTTGTATTCGCAGTATATCATTATTATAGCTACTTGTATTGTCTTGTAAATTATGTTTGTAGATTTCAATTTCGTAACCGTCGTACCGATTTAAACCCGAAGGAGTTCCAAACCAGACAAAACCGGTTTTATCCTTATAAACGCATTTCACTTCACTGTTTGAAAGTCCGCTTCCAACATCTACGCGGTTAAATTTATAATTATCTTCGCTGGTTTGAGAAAAAAGAATCTGTGGCAGAGCCAACCATAGAAAAAGATATAGTAGTGGTTTAATCATATTCATTTGTTGTTGATTTCAGTATTGCATTGCAAATATAAAAAGAAAAGGGCATCTCTGTTTAGAGACACCCTTTTTCTTTTTATACTATATGGAATATTATCCATTCATTGAAGCCAAAAACTCCATGTTATCATACGTTTGCTCCATGCGTTTCTTTACAAACTCCATTGCTTCCATCGAGTTCATATCCGACAGATATTTACGTAAAATCCACATACGATTTAATGTTGCGTCATCCTGTAACAAATCGTCGCGTCTTGTACTTGAAGCTGTTATATCCACAGCTGGATAAATACGCTTATTAGATAATTTTCTATCAAGCTGAAGCTCCATGTTGCCAGTACCTTTAAACTCTTCAAAAATTACATCATCCATTTTTGAACCGGTTTCTGTTAGAGCCGTAGCAAGGATAGTAAGACTACCTCCGTTTTCGATATTACGCGCAGCACCAAAGAAACGTTTTGGCTTCTGAAGTGCGTTGGCATCAACCCCTCCCGATAAAACCTTTCCTGAAGCCGGTTGTACAGTATTGTAGGCGCGTGCCAGACGAGTGATCGAGTCAAGCAAAATAACAACATCGTGTCCGCATTCAACCATACGTTTGGCCTTGTTAAGGACAATCTCGGCAATTTTTACATGGCGTTCGGCTGGTTCATCAAATGTAGAAGCAATTACTTCAGCATCTACACTACGAGCCATATCTGTAACCTCTTCAGGTCGTTCGTCAATCAATAGCACAATCATGTATACTTCAGGGTGATTGGCGGCAATTGCATTGGCAATATCCTTAAGTAACATCGTTTTACCCGTTTTAGGCTGCGCAACGATAAGTCCACGTTGTCCTTTTCCAATGGGAGAAAACAAATCTACAACACGAACCGCAATCTTATCATATACTTTGGGTGTATTACGTGCAGTAAGCATGAATTTCTGATCAGGGAACAAAGGGGTAAGATGATCAAACGGTACCCTGTCGCGAACTTCTTCGGGAGTACGACCATTGATTTTGTCCACTTTTACAAGAGGGAAATACTTTTCACCTTCCTTTGGAGGACGTATCGCTCCTTCTACCACATCTCCTGTTTTTAAACCAAACAGTTTGATCTGAGACTGAGAAACATATACATCATCGGGTGAGGTAAGATAGTTGTAATCGGATGATCGAAGGAATCCGTATCCATCAGGCATCATCTCCAATACTCCTGTACCAATAAGTATGCCATCAAATTCATATGGTTTCTCTTGTGGAGCTATAGGTTGAGATGTATTTCTCGGATTATTAAAATTGGACTGGCGTTGGTTTTGCGGACGTACTTGGTTTTGCGGCTGACCTTGGTTTTCGGGTTGAGCTGCTTTAGGAGCTTCTGGCCTCGAAGGGGTAGACGAAAATGGGAACACCTGATCCAGCAAGGAATTAGTTCCGGCACCACTGTGTCTGAAAACAACTCTTTTAGGTTCCTCCGGAGTCGTTGCCACTGGTGAATCCTGTTGCTCTCCCTTATCTTTCTCGGCTACCATTTCAGCAGGAGGCGTAACCTTTTTTTCGGCTTCTGCAACCGGTTGTTCTTTCTCTGCTTTAAATTCAATTGTATTTTGAACGGACTGCTGACTCGGTTGTACCGGTGTTGTTGTAACAACCACTGTCTGATCTTTTGAATCTGCAGGGACACTTGCACCGGCAACTTTATCCTTTTTCTCTATCCGGACTCTTTTCTTTCTCTCCTGAGATTCGGCAATCGGTTTTACCTCTTCAGTGGCAGGAGTTTCAAGCTCCACCACAGGCTTAGCCTCCTGAGCTTTTACCTCTGGCGCTGCTTTCGTCTCTACTGCAGATTTCAATACCGGAGGAGCTAAGGTTGATTTTGGTTCTTTTACAGCAACTTGCTTGACATTTGCCTCTTTATCTGTATTAGGTTTAGGGCTTTTTGCCTTGGGTGCTGCCGATTTAGCCTGAGGAGCTTTTGCTTTTGCTTGTTGTTTTTCGGCTTTCTTAGCCTCTTTTTCTTTTTCTTTTTCTGCCTGAATACCTGCATATGAAATAGCCTGCTCATCAAGAATTCGATAGACAA
>JAGPJL010000158.1 GCA_018054455.1 Parabacteroides sp. | reverse complement strand
ATAATAGGATAAAGTATATTCCGGCAGGTATGCAGTAGATGTGGAAAGTCTCGGGTCTGGAACTGACTAGTGTAAGATGACAAATGAATAGGATCTCCCACTGGCTATCTCTCACCTCCACAACCCTGATGAATAAAGGATAGTAAGGCTTAAAGTGATAGATGAGACTTAAAACGAAAGAAAATTAGTGCTGAAAAGATTTAGACATAAAAAAAGAGCAAGTAACAAACACGAAGGTCTGTTCTTGCTCCTTTGCCATAGTTAACATTTTGTCAGCCTATAGACACTGTGCTACATAAATGCAGCTTAGTAAACCGCTGATGCGCCAAATGTAAATTAAAGTTTTAACCTTAGCAAGATAATTCATAATAAATAAACGAATTATGCTATTAAGCATATTATTAATTCTTTTTTCCTTCTATCCAGGTCACAATTATATCTGAAAAAGGACTTTCCTTAGGAGCAACCATGTCTACCCAATTCCCGTTTTCGTCAATCATAAACTTTTGGAAGTTCCATTGTACATCTGCATCCGCTTTCCCGTTTTCGCTTTTTTCGGTAAGCCATTTGTAAAGAGGAGCAATGTCGTCGCCTTTAACTGATATCTTTGACATAACAGGGAATGTTACCTTATAATTCAATGTGCAGAACTCAAGAATCTCTTCGTTTGTTCCCGGCTCCTGACCCATAAAATTATTAGCAGGGAAAGCGATAATTGTAAATTTATCGCTTCCGTATTTATCATACAAAGCCTGCAGCTTTTCGTACTGAGGCGTAAGACCGCACTTGGATGCCGTGTTAACGACAAGCACTTTTTTTCCTTTCAGAGATGATAGCTGAAAATCCTTCCCGTCAATCGTTTTGACAGTGAAGTCGTGAAATGTTTTTGTCTGTGCCATAGTGAAAAGTGGCAGAATAGCCATCCAGATAAGTAATGTTACAATTCTCATGTTGTTTTCATTTTCTTATCTAACAAAAGAACTTATTCAATTGTTTTCTACAAGTCTGGCACAGACAATTTTACAGATGATATCCCTGGCTATTCATTTCGGTTGCAAGAAACATGCGGTATTGTTCTTCATTAAACGGATAATCCCAGCAACCCATCTGATGAAATAGCTGACCGCCGAATCCCATTTTAAATTTATACAATCCGTACATAGGATGGGATGGATCCGGACCGGGAGAAACTCCGAACATATCATATTCCGTGCAGCCACTTGCCTTGGCAATTTTAATGGCTTCCCATTGCAAAGCGTAGGTGGGCATACAGTTTCTGTTTTGAGAAGACGAAGCTCCGTAAAGATAGGTACCCCTTTTGCCGGAAATAACCAGAAATATGGCGGCAAGCGCCTCTCCGTCTTTCTCGGCCATTAATAATTCTACCGTTGCAGGAGAAAGCGTGTCGTCTGCTCTGGCGGCAAGAACGGATTGAAAATAGTCAATATCATTCAGGAAGATTCCATTGCGGTAAGCCGTATCGCTGTATAATTTGTACCAGACAGGGAGTTCATTCATGCCGGCCCGGCGAACAGTTACTCCTTTTCGCTCGGCCAGATGAATGTTGTATCGTGTTTTAGGTTTCATACGCGACAGCAAGGTCTGTTCGTCGGGAACAAGATCCAGGTAAACCGTGTTCGATGGCAAGATATCCGAATTGGCTCGTTTCAGATTCCAGTTGTTGGTATTGTAGTTGAGGCGGAACTCCTGATAAGTCTTTTCGGGTGGTCCGCTCCAAAGATTGGATTCATCGTAATGTTCGGGCTTGTCCCAGTGCGATTGCCAGGCAAGGTCGTAGCGAATGCCAATACATTTTTTAGGCAGGTACGAACGGAGCGTTTCGGACAATTCCTCGAGGAATTCTCCCTGCGTTTCTTCCGAAGGCTCAAGTTCCGGACCGTAAGGAACATAGGCTATGCTGTATTCCCGGTTCAGCGATTGCTGCAACACAAGAAAGTCTGCGTATGTGGAAGATTTTGTTTTATCTTCCACATACACATCCCTGTTTCTTACTTTAAAATCGAAGGCTTTCGATTCGATTCCCTGATATGATTTTACTTCCGCCCAAAAGGCTGTTTGTTGTACGATTGGGGTCTGAACCACGGCTCTGATCTCTTTCTTTTCAACATCAATTGTCATTTCTAATCCTTTTTGTTATTCCCTGCAAAGGTAGCCAATATAAGTTTAGAAAGCAATTTGTAAACTTTTAGCCCCGTTTTGGTTTAGTGCATTGGTCTACAAGATAGACAATTGACAAGTAGGGGATATCCGTATTGGTAGTCAGTCCTATCTCGCAGGTGCGGCTATTGGAATAACCAACCTCAATGCCTGCCTTTACGAGTTGAGGGCGTAGCTTTCGTAAAGCGTACGCATTAACTTCGGGATGGGTAAACCCTTTGTCGCCTGCAAAGCCGCAACATCCCACTTCTTCGGGGATGATAACTTTTTCCGCGCAAAGTCCGGCAAGGGCAATAAGTTGTTTTTCCAGCTTCATCTTTTTCATTGAACAGGTAACATGGATGGCCACCGGTTGTTTAATGGGGGTAAATTCAAGCTTGTCCCTAAGGAAGGTGAGAATAAACTCGGCAGGTTCGTATAGCTTCACTTTAGTCATGGTGTTTCGCATGCGATATAGACAAGGACTTTGGTCGCATAATACGGGATAGGTTCCCTGACCGGAAACTTCGTAAAGAGCTTCTTCTAGTTCGGCCGACTTTCGGTCTGCTATTTCGGGCATGCCTTTGCTTTCCCAGATTGTTCCGCAGCAGAGTTTTTCCATCTTTGGCGGGAAAATTACTTCGTAACCAGCTTTTTCGAGCAGGGCGATTGTCTTTTCAACCAACGGAGTATGATCCGGCGACTGATGGGCTGTTCCCATGGTCTGATTAATGCAGCTGGGGAAATAAACAACCTTGAGAGGAGCGGTATGCATGTTGACGGCTTTGACCGAATAGGATTTTGGCATGGCCGGGGTCCAGAGAGGAATCGTGTTTCCCGATACAGAACGCAAGCCTTGCGCTAAAGCCGACATGGATTTGCTGCCAAGTACTGTATGCGCTGTATCTGCTACTGTGAGTACAGGACGAAGCATTGCTTTGACCCCGGCAAAATGGTTGGCCGTCCATTCGCCCAGCTGATATCCTATACTGTCTTTGGGAAGAGACGCTTCGCGTAGGTCGTGTGTGAGATGTCCGGTATTTATTTCCATAGGGCAGGAAGTGGCACATAAGCCGTCGCCGGCACAGGTAGCGTTGCCTGCATAGGCAAATTGCTTAAGTAAACGCTTTAATCTTTCCTGCTCTTCGGGGATATTCTTTATTCTGGTTATCTCCCTTTGCGCCACAATACGCTGCCGCGATGATAATGTAAATCCGCAGGTGAGGCAGTTTACTTCACAGAATCCGCATTCAATGCACTTATCTACATGCCGGTTGGTAAGAGGCATCGGTTTGAAGCTCTTGATATGGCAATGAGGATCGTCGTTGAATATCACGCCCGGGTTAATCAGATTCCTTGGATCGAATAGCTCTTTAATCTCCTTCATAAGGTTAAATGCGGTTTCGCCCCATTCATCTTTTACAAAAGGAGCCATATTCCGCCCTGTTCCGTGTTCAGCTTTTAACGAACCGTCGTATTTGTCGACTACCAATGTCTTAACTTCGTTCATCAGGTTCTCGTAACGGGCAATCTGTTCTTCTGTATCAAAAGATTGATTGATGATAAAATGGTAATTGCCTTCCAACGCATGTCCGTAAATACAAGCATCGGCATAACCGTGTTTTTCAAGTAATTCCTGCAAGTCGGCTGTGGCTTCGGGCAGATTTTCGATGTGGAAAGCAACATCTTCGATAAGAGTGGTTGTTCCCGGCTTACGGGTTCCTCCCACTGAAGGGAAAATCCCGGAGCGAATGGCCCAGTAAGGAGCGTATTCTTCTTCTTTGTCTGTAAAACGTACCGGAACAGCTGTATCGAACGATTGCAGTATTTCTTCAATCTGCCCGATCTGATCGCTTAGCTCTTCTTTCGTATTGGCCATGGTTTCTGTAAGCACGGCGGTAAGACCTTTTCCCGTTGGATCGTTTACCGATTCGAGCGATTTTCTGTCAAGTAATTCGGCTCCCATAACCGGACCCTTTTTCATTGCAACAACAGCTCTGCATGCTTCTTTAATATCTTTAAAGTACAGCATGGCACTCGCTTTGTGTGGAAAGTCTTTCCCGGTTTTCATGGTGAATTCCGACATGAAAGCCAGTGTTCCTTCCGAGCCTGCCAGCAAGTGGGTTATTATCTCGAACGGATCGTTGTAAATAGCGAGTGGCAGGATATTTAGTCCGGTTACATTCTTGATGGAGTATTTATAAAGAATGCGGGCACGTAACTTTTCGTCGCCTTGCACCTTGTCGCGCAAGGATTCTATTTTTTCTGTAAAACCTGGTTTTTTAGTGCGGAATTGTAGTTTGCTATTCTCATCAGACGTGTCCAGGATGGTTCCGTCTGCAAAAACGATGCGTGCCGAAATCAGCATCTTGTCACTGTTGGCGTGAGTTCCGCAATTCATGCCAGATGCATTGTTCATAACAATTCCACCTACCATCGCCGACTTAACAGAAGCCGGATCCGGTGCAAACTTACGTCCGTGGGGTTTTAAAATCTGGTTTACCCGTTCGCCAATAATTCCGGGTTGGAGGGTAATAGTTTCAAAATCGTCCGAAACGGAATATTTCTCCCAGTGCTTACCAGCTACAAGCAGAATTGAATCGCTTATGCTTTGCCCCGAAAGACTGGTGCCTGCGGCACGGAAGGTTACAGGAAGAACGTGTTTGTCCGCCAGCGCCAACAAGCGGGAAACCTCTTCTTCTCCATCCGTACGGATTACAATTTGAGGAATCATCCGGTAAAAGCCGGCATCAGTTCCCCAGGTAAGCAATCGGAGGTCGTCGGTATAGACCCTTTCTTTCGGAATAAATCCGGAAATTTCATGTAAAAAAGCTTTATATGCTTCCATGTTGTGATTTTATTTAAAGTAGGCTTCCCTTTATAAAAGCGAAGCGGTTGCGAAGTTCCTTACTTCATTTCATTAAATCAAATAAATCGGGCTGTTTTTTATGTGTGCACATCGGTAATGACTATTAATAACCGGATGATAGCGAAAAGAAAAGGAGAATACTTCACAGATTTCTCTTCATAGTAGTATATATAAATGATAGAGTTTTTTTAAAAATGGGCCTTGCACTGAAGAGTTTTGGTGCAAGACCCGAGACCTAAGGTTAGCGGTCTATTTAAAACAATTAGACTGTACGTATCAATTATTATTATTATTTGCTCTTTAATTTTGATTCTATAAAATTTCGTCCGAAACTTCATCGAAATACTTCAGGCACTTTTTAATATCAGGTACAGAGTTTTCCCAGTTGTATTCATATTCAACGACGAATACTCCTTTGAAATTTTGTCTT
>JAGPJL010000157.1 GCA_018054455.1 Parabacteroides sp. | reverse complement strand
GGCGGAGCTGCTTTCGGAGCTCCCGAGTGTATTCGTTTCTCGTATGCCACATCAGACGAAAATCTGGTTGAAGCAATCAAACGTATCAAAAACGCATTGGCTGCATTGAAATAAGCAGACAACCGTTTCTATAGTAAAGCCTGACTCTCCTTTGTGAGATTCAGGCTTTTTTTGTGTCCTGGCTGCTCCGCATTAGCAGAGTGCAACCAAATAGAAAAAAGAAAGGGCTGCCTCTATGCGAGAGAGCCCTTTGCTTGCAATAATTGTTGGTTAATTATCAAAAGTTTCCTTTTTGAACATCCCACCACAGACGAGTACCAATATTGTCTGCACCACCTAACAAGGTAACACCCGAAGCAACGCCGGCAGGGTTGTTGTTGCGTTCGTCAAGACAGAAAGGCAAACGTTTGATAAAATCGCCTTCTGCCACTAAACCAGCACTGCGGTTTTCTACGATCGGGAACAACTTAGGATAACCCGTACGACGGAATTCACTCCATGCTTCCTGACCTTCTGGGAACATAGCGATCCATTTCTGGGTAATAATCTTCTGAAGTTTTGTTTCATTATCACCGCCAAACTTCACAGTAACATTGTTCATTGCTGCAATGTTAAGATCAGAATTGTATGGGTCTACATAGTCCTGAGCCATACGTGTATTGTCATTTACATAATCGTTGTAACTAGCTTCTACACCATATTCTGCAAGTGAAACACGAATACCATCATTATAAAGAGATTCGGCATCGCCACCCATAGCCCAACCGCGAAGAGCGCCTTCGGCACGCAGGAAGTAAGCTTCCGCCACTTTCATAATTGGCAATGGATATTTGTCAGACAGAACGGTCGTACCAATCTCAACCATAGGTATTGAATACATTTTGTAAACGGCAGACGAAGGAACAGAGAATCCGTTACGGATACCATGAACCTCACCTATTGAATTTGTTGCGTTACCATTCTTATCTGTAATATCAATCTGCTGCTTGTTAGAATCCAACTTCCAGCCTACAGGTAACACCATCTTGGCAAGACGCGGGTCGTTGTATCCTTTCATAATAGATTCGAACGAAGCACCCACACAACAGTCGTTATAGTCGCGTGCAATAATCATCAAAGGGTTACGGGTATTTGCATCCTTTACTTCGATATTTGCATCGGCAGCTGTAAGTACGCCGTATTTGTTGGCTACAGCAGCCTCAGCCTGTACTTTAGCAAGCGCCGGAGCAACTTTAACAACACGCATAGCTAAACGAAGACGTAGTGTATTAGCGTAACGTAACCAGGTGGTATGACTTCTTCCACACATCTTATCGAAAGTAAGACGTGTTGACTGATCGCCGTTCGCATCCACAAAGGCGGTAAGCGCATTAATTGACTCTTCCAGATCAGCAAAGAAAGATTTATATATATCTTCCTGGCTATCGTATTCGACAGACAAACCTCCTTGCATTGATTTTGAATAGGGTATAGGTCCGTATACATCCGTTACTTTAGACATACCAGCTACACGCAAAATCTTGGCAATTGCGATATAATCGGGTTCTTCTGTAGATTTCAGAATATTGCTCACAGGTTTCATTACATGAAGCAGACCGTAGTTCAGCGTATAGCTGTTCCATCCGTCTACCATATAATACAAACTGTTATTATTATTGGAAGCAAAAGCTGTTGGTACAGCAAGATAACCGGAATATAAGTCGGCATTCAGATTCTGAATCAACTGATACTCCCAGTTACCGTTCGACTGGTTGTAGTAAATAGACAACTGCGGTTCGTTGAAATAGGTAGACAACGGAAGATCAGCAACACCCAAACCTGTTGGATTACTGTTAAGTTCTTCAAAATTACCTGTACATGACGACAAGCCCAATGCTACCGAAACCATTAAAAGAGAAACTCTTTTGATATTTATTATAATTGATGTTTTCATAAATAATTCCGTTTTTAGAATGTTGCTTTCAAGTTAAAACCAAAACTACGGGTTGAAGGAAGAGCGAAATAATCGATACCCTGATATCCGTTTGAGGTAGACATTGACATCTCTGGATCGTTAGGAGAATCCTTATAGATAAAGAACAAGTTACGTCCTACAATGTTAATACTTAGATTCTTTGAAACACCCAGTAAGTTACGGAATGTATAACCCAAAGAAAGCTCGCGCATACGGAAGTTCGTAGCAGAATATACATACTGATCGCCTGCTCCGCCATTTGCACCAACAGTAGAATAGTATTTATAAGCATCAATCATTGTTCCGTTACCAGCATCAACACCACCATTATCGCGGGCATTTGCAGATTCTTCAGAAACACCGTAAGAATCCAGAGTTGCCTGTGTAGCATTTACTGTATTACCTCCGATACGACCATCAAACAAGAAATAAAGAGAATAGTCTTTATAGTTGAATGTGTTGCTAAATCCAAGATTCCACTTTGAGTTTACATTACCTACAAATTCTTTATTTGCAGAAAGCTGCGGTCTGCCGTTATTATCAGTAACAATCACTCCATTTTCGTCTTTCATTAGTTTCTTAGCATAGATATCGCCAAATGAACCACCTTTTACCAAACGGAAGTCGTATCCACGGGCGCTACCGATATTTACATAATCCAAACGATCATCGAGACTCTTGATTTCGTTATCATTATAAGAGATATTGAACGAACCCTTCCAGGTTAAATCGCTTGTGATAGGATGTGAATAACTAAATGACGTTTCGAATCCAGCATTCTGAATATCACCTGCATTAAAATAATACTGGCTGTAACCTGTTCCTGTTGGTACATTCATTGCAAAATACTGGTTTGTGTTATTTGACTTATAGAAAGTGAAATCCCAGTTAAAGCGATTGTCGAACATACCCAGATCGAAACCTAACTCAAGTGATTTTAGCTTTTCGGGCTTCATTTCAGTAAATGGAATGTTATTGTTCATGCTTACAGATCCGTTGTTAAAACCATTAAGTGGATTGGTTATATAAGCAGGCATATCGTTACCTACAATACTATACGAACCACGAAGCTTTAACAAATTAATTTTTTCGGACATCGGCATCATCTCATTCAATAAAGCAGTCACACCAAAAGCCGGATAAAAATAAGAACTGTTATTTGTAAATGCCAGCGTAGATGACCAGTCGTTACGGCCTGTTACATCAACATAAATCATTCCTTTATACCCAACCTGAGCTGTTGCAAATACGGCATTAAGACGTTTCCGGGGTGATTCATAATTCTTTACTCCATTCTTTGAATCGGCGGCGATTACAAAATAGTTAGGCAACAACAATTCGCCAGTTGTATCGTAATCAAAACGAGACGTTGAATAGTCAAGGAAACTCGTACCTAATGAGGCATTCACTTCCCATTCATTGAATGTTTTATTGAAGTTAGCCAATAAATCACCATAGAACTGACGCATATTATAATCGTTTACAGTATAGCGTCCGTTTGAACCGTTCATCAATACGCTAGAAGTAGTGGCATATACTTTACGATCGTATTTATCAGCTGTTTTGTCATAATTAAGACGTCCCTGTACATTCAGGAAATCTGTAATATCGTACTTAACTGTTCCGGAAACCATCATACGGTCGCGTTTCTCTGTGTGCTTGTTATTATTCAGCACCCAGTATGGGTTTGCAGAGAAATCCTGGTTAACATCACGATACCAGTTCTGTGCATCGTAGTTATTTACAGCATCGAATGTCTTGTAGTTATTCTTATAATCAGCAAAGTCGCCGTTGGCAGGGAATGTATACAGACCTGTTAGCGGGCTGAAATATTGTCCACCTTCCGGACGGTTTGTTCCTTTCTGAATAATATAGTTCAACGATCCGTCTACTGTAACTTTATTGTTAAATAACTTGATTGTTTCTTTCAGAGTCATATTATGACGCTGAAAATTATTAGTTGGCACAATACCGTTGGCATAAGTATTTGCATAAGAAGCAAATCCCTGCAATTTCTCGCCCCCTCCGTTAATGGAAACAGAGTTGATGAAAGTAGCTCCTGTACGGAAAAAATCATCTACTCGATTAGCACCTTTGGCTTCGCCTGTAATTTTGTCGCCCCAACTGTTGTCCGACAAACTGCCATCGTTTAAAACTGTAGCACCATAGGTACTTTGAAGACTTGGAGCTGTTGCATGAGACTCCATAGTTACGTTGCTCGAGAAATCAACTCTTGCAGCACCTTCTCGACCTTTTTTTGTTGTAATAAGAATTACACCGTTGGCTGCCATACTACCGTAAAGAGCAGCAGCAGAAGCACCCTTCAATACATTCATACTGGAAATATCGTCTGGGTTAAGGTTAGACAATGCATCACCTCCATCACGGCCACCGTACTCGCTTTCCAACTGAGTTGAAGAGTTGTTCGACATAGGCATACCGTCTATTACAATAAGTGGCTGGTTGTTTCCTTGTGCAGATTTGTTACCACGAATCAACAACTTAGATGAACCACCGGCACCAGATGAGTTAGGCGAGATGGTTAAACCCGAAGTTTTACCTTGTAAGCTGTTAATAAGGTTTGTTTCTTTCGCACGGGTCAGCTCGTCGCCACCCACACTTTGCGTAGCATAAGTCAAACTCTTTGCTTTACGCTCAATACCCATAGCCGTAACAACTACTTCGTTGATTTTGAGTGCACCGGAAGTAAGTTCCACATTAATAACGGTTCTTTCTCCTACGGTTTCTTCTTTTGTCTCCATTCCAATGAATGAAAACGTAACCACATCACTGGCATTAACAGAGAGGCTGTACTTTCCATCCATGTCCGTAATTGTCCCATTTGTGGTTCCTTTCACGATAACATTCGCTCCAATCAGAGGCATGTTGGCATCTTTATCCATCACAACTCCGCTTATCTTTTTTGATTGCGCATATAGCACACTCGTACATGTTCCAATACAGAACAGCACAAAAAACAGAAAGCTCTTTCTCATAAAGTTTGATTTTTTTAATTTAATTTCAATCCAGCAAACACTAATCCTATATTTCATTAATATATAATTCATACCTATTATTTTAATAAAAGATAACACAATCACACGCCTAAGAATATAAGAATACACTCTTAAACAAAATGAATCCGCGAAACTGTGTAATTATTCCTTAAAAACCCTTTTTAACCTTAACCTGAAGAGGTTCCTATCCTCTATTATTGTTTTAAATTTCAAATAAAATTAACATACATCGCCTTTCAAGAACAATTATTTGGCAAATATATGTTATTTAATATTTCGATATTCAAATTCTTAGTTAATATTTAGCCTTGACCTATATTTTTTTACCTTTGTCAAATAATGAGGTCTTAAAAGTTAAAAAAACATGAACTGGAACCAATTATTGTCCGACAAACGTTTCGGAATGGAAGAATACCACGACAGGAAGCACGACAGAACCGACTTTCAGAGGGATTACGACCGGCTGATATTTTCGGCCCCATTCCGCCGGT
>JAGPJL010000156.1 GCA_018054455.1 Parabacteroides sp. | reverse complement strand
CTGGATTTATTCTACCTTTGTAAAGAAAAATTAAATTCATGTTTGCAGCACACACATATTCTTTTGTTGCCGGATGGCTTGCCGATCGGTTTCTGGGTGATCCGCCTCACTGGCCGCATCCTATTGTCTGGTTTGGAAATGTCATTTCGGCTGGCGAAAAAGAATTGAATAAAGGAGATAATCGTGGACAAAAAGGAACTTTTCTGGCAATCGGTCTCATTATCGGAATATTTGGTATCTGTTACTCTTTTTTAAGGTTCGCACAGGATATTCACCCCTGGATTGAATACAGTTTTATAGCCATCGGAGTTTTTTATTGTCTGGCGGGCAACACACTGGCTAAAGAGGTAAAAATGGTTTTCGAGGCAGTTGAGCGGAGTACGGAAGAGGGTCGGAAGCAGTTATCCCGCATTGTTGGCAGAGATACTTCAGCCCTTTCGCCACAGGAAATAAGAACAGCCGCACTTGAAACATTGGCAGAAAACCTGAGTGATGGGGTTATCGCTCCCATGTTCTGGTTCTCCCTGTTGGGACTTCCGGGTATGATGGCCTATAAAATGATAAATACACTGGATTCCATGATAGGGTATAAAAACGAACGATACCGCGATTTTGGACGTGCTGCAGCTAAGATTGATGATCTGGCCAACTACATTCCAGCTCGTATTACAGCTTATTTGATGCTTTTGGTTTCAGGAACGTGGCACAAACGGGATTTTATAACCAGATTTGCCCGTTGCCACACCAGTCCGAATTCCGGATATCCCGAAGCAGCACTGGCTGCCATTTTAGATTGCCGCTTTGGCGGTGCACATGTTTATTTCGGTGAGGTTGTAGAGAAGCCTTATATTGGAACAAATGAACGTAATTTCAATACAGACGACGTTCTCCGGGCCATTCGGGTTAACAACAATACCGAATTGATAATGGGAATATTTATAATCCTTTTGTTGCATTAATTCATTAAACACAGATATACAAAATGACACAACGACTCAATAAATTAATAAGCGACTCTGGATTATGCTCACGTAGAGAAGCTGATCGGTTCATAGAAAGCGGTCGCGTTACGATAAACGGAAGTGTTGCCAAATTAGGCGCAATCGTTCAAGAAGACGACAAAGTGTTGGTCGATGGTTTCCCGATCAATATAAAAGCGGTGGCTATTCGCGTAGCAAAAGGCAAACAGAACAACGCGCAGAGCACCACCAGTAATAAATTGTCTCACCGGGCCAAAAGCATCCTTGCCCAACAAATGGCATCAGCACCTAAATCGGCTGCGCTAAGAAAGACAAGTAAGAACAATCCGGCCAACAAACCTAAGGTTGAAGAAGAAGAAGAAATACAGACTCCTCCCTATAAAAAATATTATCAAAAAGGGGAAGGCTATAAACCATCTTTTACTTCAAAGAAAACCAATTATTCGGAAAAAGAGGGCGAAGAAGGAAAGAAAATTCATTCGTCCAACAGATTTCACGATTCTAAATCTCCCCGGAGCGCATCACCCAGAAGGGAAGAACCCAAAGAGATTGGAGCGCCTCGTTTCAGAGATTCTAAAACAAGTGGAGCTGGTAAATTTAGCGAAGGCAGGCCGTCGCGTGGTACTGGGAAACCGTTCGAATCTAAAAGTCAGAGTACATCAGCAAAATCGAGAGATGCCAAGCCCGGATTTGCTGCCGGCAAATCGCACGAAGCACGTCCACCTAGAGCTCAGGGCAAGTTAGGAGCAACGAAACTATTTAACAAGCCGCCACGTAAAAACGATAAATGAGCCAAAAAGTAATTGTAATTACAGGAGGACAAAGATCCGGGAAAAGCAGCTACGCGCAGAAACTGGCTCTTTCCCTATCTTCCAATCCGGTATATCTGGCCACATCCCGGGTATGGGATGAAGAACACCGTGCCCGGATTATACGCCATCAAGCCGACAGGGGACCTGAGTGGACCAACCTGGAAGAGGAGAAATTTCTCAGTAAACTCAACCTCGCCGGAAGGGTTGTATTGGTTGACTGTGTTACCTTGTGGGCAACCAATTTCTTTTTCGACAATAAGGCTGATGTTGCCTTGTCGCTATCTCAACTAAAAACAGAATTTGAGAAACTGACGTCTCAGGATGCCACCTTTATCTTTGTTACGAACGAAATTGGTCTGGGAGGCGTTTCGGCCGATGAGCTACAACGTAAATTTACCGATCTGCAGGGTTGGTTTAATCAACATATCGCCGGTATAGCCGGTAAAGTAATATTGATGACAAGTGGTATTCCGCTTGTTTTAAAAGAATAAATTGCCAGAAAATGAAAACATTTCGCATCTCTACTCCCGATCAGACTATTCTTGAATCCCTTGTTTTCAAAATCAACGACCTTACCAAACCCAAAGGATCGTTGGGAGCTCTGGAAGATATCGCCACCCAGATCGGGTTGATTCAACAAACACTTCATCCGGAACTGCATAAGCCTCACGGTATTATATTTGCAGCCGATCACGGAATCGTTGATGAAGGTGTAAGCTTTTCGCCCAAAGAGGTAACCCGCCAGATGATCAGTAATTTTCTGGGAGGGGGTGCTGGAATCAATTTCCTTGCCCGTCAACATAATTTTGTTCTAAAGGTAGTTGATGGAGGTATCGATTATGATTTCCCAAAAATCGACGGACTTATCTCCCGCAAAGTGCGCAAAGGTACCCGTAATTTCCTGTACGAATCTGCTCTTACCGACCAAGAGGTTGAACAATGTATTGAAATTGGAGCTGAAGTAGTAAAAGAATGTCACAAAGAAGGATGCAACATTATTTGCTTCGGTGAAATGGGAATAGGAAACACATCTCCATCCAGCATGTGGATGACCTGTCTAGCCGGTATTCCGCTGCTTGAGTGCGTTGGTGCTGGAAGCGGACTTGATTCGAGGGGTGTAATGCATAAATACACCATACTAAAACGAGCCCTCGATAACTTCAAAGAGGAGAAAAATGTGATGAATGTAATGCGTTACTTTGGGGGTATCGAAATGATAATGGCTGTAGGAGGTATGTTGCAGGCTGCCGAGTTGAATATGATTATTCTGGTAGATGGTTTTATTATGACCAACTGCGTACTCGCCGCATCCAAGCTATATCCTGAGGTTCTAAATTATTGTGTTTTCGGGCACCAGGGAGATGAAGCCGGTCACAAATTGCTGCTCGACCACTTAAAGGTTAAACCTCTTCTTAATCTGGGATTACGTTTGGGAGAAGGCAGCGGTGCCATCTGTGCCTATCCGATCGTTGAATCTGCTGTTAGGATGATCAATGAAATGAATACATTCAGTAATGCGGCAGTAACAAAATACTTCTGATATGCGAATACTTGCGGCCTTTATATTTTTTACCCGTCTGCCCTTTTGGCGTATTACGTCAGTGCCGGGCGACTATTTTAAAAATGTAGTAAGCGGTTGGGCGATGACCGGTTGGCTAACCGCTGGCATTTCGGCCGCTGTACTATATTCATCCGCGCTTGTTTTTCCGGCATCGGTTGCCATTTTACTGGCTATCATAAGTAGGTTGTTGATTACCGGCTGTCTTCATGAAGACGGGCTGGCCGATTTCTTCGACGGATTTGGTGGAGGAAGCGATAATCAAAAGATTCTTTCCATTATGAAAGACTCACACATCGGGACTTACGGAGTTGTAGGGCTTGTCTTCTATTTTTTGATGCTTTATACATTGTTGAGTTCCCTTCCGGTCGATCTTGCCGGTTGTGCCATCCTTGCTGCCGATCCCTTTGCCAAAGGGGTATCCTCCATGATTATTAACCGGCTACCCTATGCACGAAAAGAGGAAGATAGCAAAGCCAAGGTCGTGTATAGCCCCATGACTCCCGGCGAATATCTATTTTCTGCAATCTGCGGTCTGTTTCCCCTTGTTTGGCTACCCGAAATTCACTATCTTTGGGCAACGTTGCCTGTATTGTTGTGCTGGTATTTACTTACCTCCTTCATGAAAAAGAAAATTGGTGGATACACCGGCGATTGTTGCGGAGCGCTTACACTCCTCTGCGAACTATCTTTCTATATAGGTATCGTTCTTATTTATTCAGTCACACATTAATTACAATTCCATGGATCTATATCTGATAAGACATACCTCGGTTGATGTTCCCGCAGGATATTCCTACGGACAGACAGATGTCCCTTTACGCGAAACATTCGAAGCAGAAGCAGCTACAGTCAAGGAAGAGCTTAATAAGATTGCAGCCGACAAAGTATACACCAGTCCCCTGAGCCGCTGTGTCCGTCTGGCTACCTATTGTGGTTTTGAAGATGCATGGAAAGACGACCGCATCAAAGAACTTAACTTTGGCAGCTGGGAAATGAAATCGTGGGACGAAGTAAGCAGCCACCCCCATTCGGAAGCGTGGTTTAAAGATTGGGTGCATGTACCCACCCCGGGAGGAGAGTCTTTTAAAGACCAATACAACCGCGTTGCTTCATTTCTGGACGAAATCCGTTCATGCAACGATAATACCGTCTTTGTTTTTGCACACGGAGGAGTATTGGCCTGTGCACAGGTATATGCCGGAATATACGAAATGAGCGAAGCCTTTAAGCATTTACCATCCTATGGTGAAATAATAAAGCTTACTTTATAGCAGTCCCCTTTCCGCACATCTGTTAAAACAATTTCTTGACGTGGTTTTTTAGAATATGAAAGGCCGGATCTGCCATCGAGCCGTGGTCGTATCCATCCAATTCATAAAGAAATACCTTCTGATGACCGGCAACCTTCATCATTCTCCAGAAATAGGCATTTTCTTCATAACGCCCTAACATTTCAAGGTCTCTGTCGCCCGAAACGATAACCAAAGGCGGCGCATCCGGACGTACATAATACAGTGGAGCAAACTCATCGATGCTTGGTTGGGTATCTTTCATCCCTTTGGACTGGCGATAAGCAAAGTGACTGATGGCATGACCGCTAAAAGGGACCAGGGCTGCGATGGAATCGGCATTGATATCATATTTTGAGAGCCATTTCTTATCAAGCCCTATCATATTGGTGAGATATCCTCCGGCCGAATGACCAGAGACAACTATTTTATGCGGATTACCACCGTACTTCCCAATCTTTTTGAAAACCCATGCAACTGCAGCAGCTGCATCGTCAATACAATCAGCCAGCGTTGCTTTTGGCAGCAGGCGGTAATTAACAGCTACAACTGCATACCCGGCCTCCTTTAGTTGTTGTGGAATAAATTTATTACCTCCGGATAAACCGCCTCCATGAAACCAAACGATTGTAACAAAGTCTTTAGAAGCTTCCGGATAATATAAATCCAGCCTGCAACGCTCATTAATATAAGCATCATCGCTTGTACGATAAGAGATATTTTCGATGGTCTTGTATGCACCCTTATCCGGAACCTGAGCAACGACGGGCAACATAAAGAAAAAGAATAACAACAGAAGACAATAACGATTCATAATATAGTTAGTTT
>JAGPJL010000061.1 GCA_018054455.1 Parabacteroides sp. | reverse complement strand
CAGGAAGAGCCTAACACTATGTGGATGAAATGGCCTGACCGCCCACGGGAAATGATCCGTACTTCCAATTCTTACATGTCCGAAATTGCCGCCCATAATTCGAGGACACCAGGCGGTCATCCTGAAGGTTATATTGAGGCGTTTGCCAATATTTACAAGAACTTTGCATTAGCATTGCAGGCAATAAAGGAAGGAAAAGAGCCTTCGGCGGCTTGTGCGGATTTTCCGTCTATTGAAGAGGGAATCAGAGGCATGCAGTTTATCGAAACGGTTGTTGCTTCAAGTGAGAGTGATGTGAAATGGGTTAAAATGGTAGACTGATAAATAATAAAATATGGCACGTCCGGTTACATTATATACTTTGCAGTGGGGCGATCTTTCATTGCAGACGGTTTGTGAAAAGGCAAAGAAATTTGGGTACGATGGAGTAGAACTTGGACTTCCGGATCATTTGGATGTTCGCCGTACCGATGAGGAATATTACAGGCAGATTAAAGACCTGCTGTCTCAATATGACATGCAATTGCACACTATTTCTACTCATTTAATTGGTCAGGCTGTGTGCGACCGGATTGACGAACGGCATAAGAGTATATTGCCTGACTATATCTGGGGAGACGGAGATCCGGAAGGAGTGCGCCAGCGTGCGGCCGAAGAGCTGATACGGACAGCCCATGCTGCGAAAGCTCTTGGAGTGGATACGGTTGTAGGCTTTACAGGAAGCTCTATCTGGCATTACCTTTATTCTTTTCCACCGGTTACAGAAAAGATGGTAAATGAAGGATATGCTGATTTTGCAAACCGGTTTATTCCTATCCTGGATGCCTATCAGGCATTAGGCATACGCTTTGCGTTGGAAGTTCATCCTACAGAGATTGCTTTTGATACAGCAACCGCTCGTCGTGCGCTTGAAGCGGTTAACTATCATCCTGCTTTCGGATTTAATTATGATCCGAGTCACCTCGGGTATCAGGGTGTCGACTATATCGATTTCATCTATCAATTTCCCGAACGTATTTTTCATGTCCACATGAAAGATGTGTATTGGAGTGATTCCCCTAAGCAAGTAGGGGTCTTTGGCGGCTATGTAACTTTTGGAAGCCCGGATAGATTCTGGAATTTCAGGAGTTTGGGACGGGGGAAAATCAAATTCGAAGAGATTATCCGGGCGTTGAATCATATTGGTTACCGCGGACCTCTGTCGGTCGAATGGGAAGATAGTGCCATGGACCGTGAGCAAGGCGCCGAAGAATCATGCCGATTGGTTAAACATATCGACTTTGTGCCTTCCGCAAGGGCTTTTGATGCAGGTTTCGAAAAGAAGTAGGTAATTGGGTTAATCCTTGAGATTGGATTGGCGATATTAAATAATTGAATTCATTAGTCTGAGGCTGAATTAGAATGTTAATTCAGCCTTTTTCTTGTTTTTTCGCGTTGAATTCGTTTTTATGATACATTAAAAAGTCTGTGCTATCTTGTTGTATCTCCCTATATTATGATTAACTTTGCACTCTGAATATAAAGTAAACACACGCATGAAAAAGATTAGAGCAGCCATTGTAGGATATGGCAATATTGGAAAATATGTTTTAGAGGCTTTGGAAGCTGCGCCAGATTTTGAGGTAGCAGGCGTTATTCGTCGTAATCCGGGTGAGGTTCCTGCCGAACTCCAGGGATATAAGGTGGTAGGTAAAATTACTGAACTTGAAAAAGTGGATGTGGCTGTTCTTTGTACCCCTACGCGCAGTGTAGAAACACACGCAAAAGAAATTTTGTCATTGGGAATTAATACGGTAGATAGCTATGATATTCACGGAGGAATTGTTGCTTTGCGTCGGTCTCTTACTGGCGTAGCCAAGGCACACAATGCTGTTTCTGTAATCTCAGCTGGATGGGATCCGGGAAGCGACTCGATCGTTCGCGCTTTACTTGAAGCAATGGTTCCCAAAGGAATTACATATACAGATTTCGGACCAGGAATGAGCATGGGACATACGGTGGCTGTAAAAGCTATCGAAGGAGTAAAAGCTGCTTTGAGTATGACAATCCCAACCGGAACAGGTATTCACCGCAGAATGGTTTATATCGAAGTGAAAGAAGGATATGATTTTGCAAAAGTAGCCGCTGCTATTAAAGCAGACGACTATTTTGTTCATGACGAAACTCATGTAATGCAGGTTGAGTGTGTGGATAATTTACTGGATATGGGTCATGGCGTTCAGCTAAGCCGTAAAGGTGTATCCGGAAAAACACAGAATCAGCTGATCGATTTTAAAATGAAGATCAACAATCCTGCGCTTACAGCACAGATTTTGGTGGCTGTTGCCCGTGCTTCTTTTAAACAACAACCGGGTGCTTACACCATGATTGAATTGCCCGTAATTGATATGCTTTACGGAGATAAGGAAGACTTAATCAGAAGACTGGTTTAATACCAGTTTTCTGTTACAGAAATAAACAGTATTATTATGTTATCATTTATTACCTGGACAGCAGACCCTGCTATTTTTTCCTTTGGTTCGCGCGAGATACGTTGGTACGGTTTGGCATTTGCCTTCGGTTTTCTGATAGGCTACAAGATCGTAGAGCGAATGTGGAAAAATGAAAAACTTAATCCGGTTTGGATTGATCAGTTGTTGATTTATACCATGATCGGTACGGTTGTAGGTGCTCGTTTAGGGCATTGCCTTCTTTATGCTCCGGATTTCTATCTCTCTAATCCAATCGAGATTTTGAAAATCTGGGAAGGAGGTCTGGCTAGTCACGGAGGAACACTGGGGATAATTATTGCTATGTATTTTTATTCCAAAAAGGTTAGTCATAAAAGCATGATGTGGTCTTTTGATAAGTTGGTTGTGCCAACCGGACTTGTAGCTGCTATGATCCGCCTTGGTAACCTTATGAATCACGAGATTTACGGTCATCCGACCGATGCTCCATGGGGTTTCCGTTTTATTGATAATCTTCATCAGTGGAAGATGGGTGCAGAACCGGTTTTTACACTACCTTGTCATCCCACCCAACTCTACGAGGCAATTTGTTATTTGATAACATTTGCTCTTTGTATGTGGCTTTATTTCAAAAAAGAAGCCTATAAGAAAGAAGGATTTATTTTTGGGATTTTCATGATTTGCATTTTTGTATCCCGTTTCTTTATTGAATTTTTGAAAAACGACCAAGAGGAGTTTGAAGCTTCTATGTTGTTAAATATGGGACAGTTGCTCAGTATTCCTTTTGTTTTGGCAGGATGCTGGTTTGTGTATCGCTCCCTGCAAAAAAAGAACTAAATTATGTACAAACTGACAAGTATTGCGGATAAGGTATATTACGTTGGAGTAAACGACCGTCAGAAGGCCCTCTTTGAGAACCTGTGGCCGCTTCCGTACGGAGTCTCTTATAACTCGTATTTGATAGTAGATGATAAAACAGCCTTGATAGACACAGTTGATGTGTGCTATTCGGATGTTTTTTTAAGAAAAATTGCAGACGCGTTAAACGGACGATCGTTGGATTATCTGATTGTAAATCATATGGAGCCCGATCATGCCGGCAGTATTCGTTTGCTTCGTCAGCAGTATCCGGATGTACAGATTGTTGGAAATAAGACAACCTTTGGTATGCTTGACGGGTATCATGGTATTACTACCGGATTGCACGAAGTAAAAGAGGGCGACACTATTTCGCTTGGAGCACGCGAGCTAATGTTCGTAATGGCTCCTATGGTGCACTGGCCGGAAGTGATGTTCACCTACGAAGTAAATGATAAGATTCTGTTTTCGGCCGATGCGTTTGGAACTTATGGCGCACTTACCGGAGCGGTAATTGACGAGGATATGAATGTGGATCGTTTCTGGGATGAGATGGCCAGATACTATGCCAATATTGTTGGTAAGTACGGCAACCCGGTACAACGCGCGTTAAAGAAACTGGAAACGCACGAGGTAAAAACTATCTGTTCGACACATGGTCCTGTATGGAGAAAATACAAAGACAAAGCCATTTCAATTTATGACCGTATGAGCCGTTATGAAGGCGAAGACGGGGTCTGTATCTTGTATGGAAGTATGTACGGAAATACAGAGCAAATGGCCGAAGCTATTGCTTCAGCGCTTGCTGCTAACGGAGTTCAGAATATCGTTATGCACAATGTGTCCAAATCGCATGCTTCGTATGTTTTGATGGATGTATTCAAATATAAAGGACTAATAATTGGTAGTCCGACTTATAGCAATGCCCTTTTCCCCGAAGTTGAATCTATTCTTTCCAAGATCGAAATAAGGGAAGTGAAGAATCGCTATTATGGCTATTTCGGTAACTTTACCTGGTCGGGAGCTGCTGTTAAAAGACTGGCTGCTTTCGGCGAAAAGATGAACTGGGAAGTAGTAGGTGCTTCTGCCGAAGAAAAGATGGGTCTGAAAGAAAATAAATATGCCGAATGTATTGCCTTGGGAGAAGCCATGGCCGCCAAACTGAAAGCAAACAAATAACCGATTTAAAATTACGTGATATGAGATTAATTATTGAGCCCAATTACGAGCAACTGTCAAAATGGGCAGCCAATTATGTTGCTGCCAGTATTAAGAAAGCCAATCCAACGGCCGAGAAACCTTTCGTATTGGGATTGCCTACCGGTTCATCGCCTCTTGGAATGTACAAGAACCTTATCGAACTGTACAAAAAAGGAGTTATCTCTTTTCAGAATATCATTACTTTCAATATGGATGAATATGTAGGTCTTCCGAAAGAACATCCGGAAAGCTATCATTCATTTATGTGGAATAATTTCTTTAGTCATATCGACATCAAAAAAGAAAATGTAAATATTCTGAACGGAAATGCTGTTGATCTTGAAGCAGAATGTGCTTCTTATGAGGCAAAGATGAAAGCTGTAGGTGGAGTAGATTTGTTCCTTGGTGGAATTGGCCCCGACGGACATATTGCATTTAACGAACCGGGTTCGTCTTTATCTTCCCGCACTCGCGTGAAGACTTTGACAACAGATACGATTATTGCTAATTCACGTTTCTTTGATAACGACGTTAACAAGGTTCCAAAAACTTCCGTTACGGTTGGAGTAGGTACTGTGCTTGACGCCAAAGAAGTGCTGATTATGGTAAACGGTCACAACAAAGCCCGCGCATTGGCTCAGGTGATTGAGGGTTCTGTAAATCAGATGTGGACAATCACTGCACTGCAACTTCACCCCAAAGGTATCATTGTTTGCGACGAAGCTGCCTGTGCCGAACTGAAGGTAGGTACTTATAACTACTTTAAAGATATTGAGAAAGCTCATCTTTGTCCTGATTCGCTGATTTAATATAGCTGGCAGGAATTAGCAAAGACTATGCTTTATTCCAGGTTTCTATCTGGGTTTTATCCTAAAAGAAACCATAACATTATAAAAGGATGTACATGTAAATAAAAAAGCATGTACATCCTTTTTCATTTACATGTACATGGTTTCTATTTTACATGTACATGTAAAATAAATTGCTTGCTTACCTTTCAGAAAAAAAGATACGGGATTCGAAGAAAAAGGAAGCGATCTATCGTATAAACACTCTTTGCATGATTGAATAACCAGGTAAGTTCTGTTGTACAAAATAATTCTTTATCTTGCAGTCCGAACGAAATTATATTAAATAATAGTTGTATGAAACAATTCGCATACGCCTTACTTAGTTCTTTTATTCTATTTGGGACGGTTGCAGCTCAAACCGAAAGTACCGACCTTGTTCCCGAAGGAACTTTTACATCCGGTATAGAAGGACCTGCAGTTGATGCTAAAGGCAACCTGTATGCCGTAAATTATGCCGAAAAAGGTACAATAGGAGTGATAACTCCCTGCGGAACTCATAGCCTGTTTGTTACCTTGCCGGATGGATCAACCGGTAATGGCATCCGTTTTAATGCAACAGGAGATATGTTTGTTGCCGACTATACCGGACATAATATACTTCGCGTCGATATGGATACGAAAGCTGTTTCTGTGTTTGCTCACGAACCTTTAATGAATCAGCCCAACGATATAACTATAGCTCCCAATGGAACAATCTACGCCAGCGATCCTGCATGGGCAAAAAATACGGGAAAGCTTTGGATGATTACACCTTCCGGCAATGTGAAGCTACTGTTGGACGAGATGGGAACTACCAACGGTGTCGAAGTTAGTCCCGATGGACGTTTGCTCTATGTGAATGAATCGGTTCAACGAAATGTTTGGGTGTTCGATATCGAAGCCGACGGAACTTTGTCCAATAAGCGGTTATTCTACTCTTTTTCCGATTTTGGTATGGACGGGATGCGCTGCGATGAAAAGGGAAACCTATACATATGCCGTTACGACAAAGGAACCGTACAGGTTGTTAGTCCCGAAGGCAAATCTTTGCACGAATATTGGTGTAAAGGGAAAAAACCTTCCAACATTACTTTCGGTGGTCGAATGAACAAACAGATTTATATCACGCTGCAAGACAGAGGGTGCATCGAAGTTTTCGAAGCACTTAACCCCGGGGCAGTTCTATTCCCTAAACCATGATCTCCACTCTATTCTAAATAAAGAGGCCTTTTAATATACGCTTTTGCGTACTTTTGCGTTATAAACAAACATTTAACTGGTTAAACGCAACATGATTGAATATTTAAAAGGCGAAATTGTTGAGCTTTCTCCTGCCCGTATGGTGATGGAGTGCGGCGGTGTAGGGTATGAGTTGAATATATCATTAACTACGTTCAGTGCCTATAATGGGCAAAAACAAGGTAAAATTTATGTCTTCGAGGTAATCCGCGAAGACGCTCATTTGTTGTTCGGCTTCTCTGGCAAGGAGGAGCGTGAACTTTTTTTGTTACTAACAAGTGTGTCTGGCGTTGGTCCTAATACGGCCCGGATGATTTTGTCATCTCTTCCTCCTTCCGAACTGGTTCAGACCATTGCTACGAATAATGAAGCAGCCCTTAAAGCCGTTAAAGGGATCGGACTTAAAACTGCGCAGCGAATTTTAGTGGATCTTAAGAATAAGGTAAAAGTGCAGGGTGCTGTTACCGAAATGATAGCTTCAGGCGCTGGAAACGGACAAGTGGCAGAAGAAGCGGTGGCTGCTTTGGTTATGCTTGGATTCCAAAAGGCTGCTTCACAAAAGGCTGTTACCTCCATATTAAGGGCATCTCCTTCTATTGAAGTTGAAAAGGTGATTAAAGAGGCACTTAGAATTCTCTGATGAAAAAAGGGAGCCACTACATATTACTTATATCCGTACTGTTATTCGGGGCCGGTCTTTATTCGCTGAATGCGGATTATCTGACCTATACCTCCTCGTTGCCAGAACTAACTGTGCTGGACGAACCGATCATGGAGGGCGATACGATTGCTCCCCGTTACCCGGTGGCGAAGACGGTTCCAGAGGAATATAACGATATTGTAAAGAAGTCTCCCATGGATTTGCGTAATCCCGATAACGTAAAGACAACAATCGAGTATGATATTAAAACCAATACCTATGTAGTAACAACGAAGTTAGGCGACATGGAGCTGAGTACTCCCATGTCTCTTACTCCGGAGGAATATCAGGATTATAGTCTGCAGCAATCTTTGCGGTCGTATTTCCGACAGAAGAACGAAGAGAGTTACCTGGAAGAAATGAACAAGGAGTTCAAAATTACAGATATGGGTTTTGATCTTGGTCCGGCAGAAAAGATCTTTGGCAAGGGAGGGGTACGTGTAAAAACCCAAGGAACTGCCGAGATTCAGATGGGGCTTAAAAGCAATAAAACCGATAATCCATCTCTTCCGCAGCGCTCCCGTAACCGTACTTTCTTTAATTTCGACGAACAGGTTCAGCTAAATGTACAGGCTAACGTGGGCGAGAAGGTCAATTTTGGTATGAATTACAATACGGAAACTACTTTCGATTATGATTCGAAAAAGCTGAAGCTTGCTTACGAAGGTACAGAAGATGAAATTATCAAAGTACTGGAAGCCGGTAATGTAAGTATGAATACTTCCAATTCCTTAATTCGCGGTGGCTCTGCCTTGTTTGGTATTAAAACTGAATTGCAGTTCGGAAAATTACATGTGGGAGCCATATTTTCACAACAGGAGTCGGAATCGCAGACAGTATCTTCTAAAGGTGGCGTGCAAACTAAACCGTACGAGTTCGCGGCAGATCAGTACGATGAAAACCGGCACTTCTTTCTCTCCCATTACTTCAGAGATACATACGACGATGCGATGTCTAAACTCCCTTACATCAATTCGGCTGTTAGCATTAGTCGCGCTGAAGTGTGGATTACCAATAAGCGAAGTAGCTACGATCAGGCCCGCAATATTGTGGCTTTTTCGGATCTGGCAGAAAACAATCATATCAGTAATCCTCAGTTCACGCCTTCGGGCTCGCTCGACATTCCGTATAACGGGGCAAACTCTTTATATCAGCAGGTGGTGTCGGGTTATCCGGATGCAAGAAATATAAGTACTGTTTCGCAGTCCTTTTCCGGCTTTATAGAAGGGGGCATCGATTACGAGAAGGTTGAAAGTGCTCGTAAGCTGGACGCATCCGAATATACCCTGAACAAACAATTGGGATATATCTCGCTGAAAACCCAACTTCAACCGGATGAAGTGCTTGCTGTTGCTTACGAATACACGTACCGTGGATCGGTCTATCAGGTAGGTGAGTTCGCTACAGATAATTCAGTAAACACGAACAACAATTTGTATGTCAAGTTGCTTAAAGGTACCGCCATGTCGCCCAGTTCCTCGTTTTGGGATCTGATGATGAAGAATGTTTATTCACTTGGAGCCTATTCGGTACAAAAGGAAAAGTTTAAACTGGATATTTTGTATCAGAGTGATACTACAGGCGTTTACCTGCAATATCTTTCTGAAGGAAATATTAAAGATAAGCTGTTGTTGCGCGTAATGAACCTGGATCGCCTTGATTCGAAAAATGAAAATTATCCTGATGGTGTATTCGACTTTCTGGAAGGATATACAATGCTGTCCGAAAATGGCCGGGTATTCTTCCCTGTAGTTGAACCTTTTGGAGCACATCTTCGTAAGATGATCGGTAACGATGCTATTGCAAATAAGTACGTGTATCAGGAATTATACGATTCTACGTTAACTGTTGCCCGTCAGATTACAGAGAAAAATAAATTTCTTATTAAAGGTGAATATAAGGCCTCTTCCAGTTCGGAGATACAATTGGGCGCAAGCAATGTTGCAAGGGGTTCGGTTCGTGTTACCGCTGCTGGGGTTACTCTTCAGGAAAATGTGGATTACTCTGTCGATTACACTTCCGGGATTGTTACCATCCTTAATGAAAATATAATATCCAGTGGAACTGCGGTAAGTGTCTCTCTTGAAAATCAGTCGACTTACAGTATGCAACGCAAAACGATGATGGGGGTCGATCTTAATTACGAGTTTAATAAGAACTTCAACCTGGGTGCAACCATTATGCATATGTCTGAGATGCCTCTGACTACCAAAACTTCGTTTGGAGAGGAATCTGTTAGTAATACCTTATGGGGATTGAATACCTCGTTCAAAACAGAGTCACAATGGTTAACCAACCTCTTTGATCGATTACCCTTGCTTACACTAACAAAGCCTTCCCAGATAACCTTGAAAGCAGAATTTGCCAACTTAATTGCTGGTCATTACGAGAATAAGTATACTGGAGGATATTCCTATCTGGACGATTTCGAGTCAACGCAAACAGGTATCGATTTGCTTAATCCTTATCCGTGGACTTTATCCAGTGTGCCTTACAATGATGCAGCCAACTCTTTATTCCCGGAAGCTTCGCTAATAAATAATGTTGACTATGGAAAGAACCGTGCTTTGCTTGCCTGGTATTATATTGACGGACTGTTTACGCGAAAGAATTCTTCGATCGCACCCAATCATATAAAAAACGATTTGGAACAGTTGTCAAATCATTATGTGCGTGAAGTAAAAACCCAGGAGCTGTTCCCTAACAAGGATCTTGCGTATAACGAAAATAACACTTTGTCGGTCTTGAACCTGGCTTATTATCCAACGGAACGTGGTCCGTACAATCTGGATGCAGACCAAGTCAACAGCGACGGAAAGTTGGCTATGCCCGAAAAACGCTGGGGAGGGATCATGCGGAAAATAGAACAAAGTGATTTCGAAGCAGCCAATATAGAATACATTGAGTTCTGGATGTTGGATCCCTTTATCTATAATACCAACGGAGATGGCGGCGATCTGTATTTTAATCTGGGTGAAATCTCTGAAGATATATTAAAAGACGAAAAGAAGTATTTTGAGAATGGTCTCCCTATCGATGGAGATGAGACGGCTGTTGAGCAAACAGTATGGGGTAAAGTACCCAAACGCCAGTCTACTGTTTATGCTTTTGATAACACTCAGGGAGCCCGTAAGCTTCAGGATGTTGGTCTAAATGGATTGTCGTCCGAAGAAGAAAAAACATTCCCCACCTATCAGGACTATCTTACCAAGCTACAAGGCCGTCTTTCCGGCGAAACGCTCGCTGAGATGACATCAGATCCCTTTTCGCCACTTAACGACCCCGCCGGCGATGATTATCATTACTACCGGGGATCAGATTACGATGTGCAAGAGACTGATATTTTAAAACGCTATAAACATTACAATGGCTTGGAGGGTAACTCTACGGCTTCGGAAGATTCTCCTGAAAAGTATGATATATCTGCCCGTACTATTCCGGATGTGGAAGATATTAATCAGGATAACACCCTGAATGAATTCGAAAAATATTATCAGTATAAAGTATCTTTGCGTCCGAAAGATCTGGTTGTTGGCAGTAACTATATTGTAGATACCCGCGATGCAACCGTAAATCTTCGTAACGGAAAAGAGGAAACCGTTCGATGGTATCAGTTTAAAATTCCTGTAAAGAATTACGATCATAAGGTCGGGGCGATCAACGACTTTAAGACAATCCGGTTTATGCGTATGTTTATGACGGATTTTAAGGAAAGTACTATCTTGCGTTTTGGTTCTTTCGATTTGGTTAGGGGAGAGTGGCGTAATTATACGCAGGATTTGTCTAATCCCAAAATGCCGCCGGTAATCAATGCAACTCTCGATGTTTCGTCTGTTAATATTGAAGAGAATGGCGATCGTACTCCTGTTAATTATGTATTACCTCCAGGTATCAGCCGGATGTTGGACCCAAGTCAGCCACAGCTTCTTCAGCAAAACGAGCAGGCGTTGTCCATGAAGATATCTAATCTGGCTCCGTCGGATGCTCGGGCAGTATATAAGAACACTTCTTACGATTTAAGACAATACAAGCGAATGCAGCTTTTCGTACATGCCGAAAAGTTTATTAATGATGTTTCCAATCTTTCTAATGGAGAGATGTCTGTGTTTATACGACTGGGATCAGATTATAAGAATAATTACTACGAATATGAAGTTCCTCTTTCGCTGACACCGCACGGGAATTACAGCACATACAACGAAAGTGATCAGTTTACTGTATGGCCTTCGGGTAATACCATGAACTTTAATTTTGAATCGTTGACGGATTTGAAGATTAGCAGAAACAGAGCCAAGAGAGAAGGTAATAACAATGTTACTTTCCAGACACCATATTCTGAATACGATCCCGATGCCCCGCTTAATAAAATAACGGTGGTTGGTAATCCTTCTTTGTCTGAGGTAAAAACCATCATGATTGGTGTGCGCAACAATTCAAAAGATATTAAGAGTGGTGAGGTTTGGGTAAATGAGTTGCGACTTACCGATTTCAACGAAGATGGAGGCTGGGCTGCCAATGCCAGTATGCAGATTGCGCTTTCTGACTTTGGAACTGTAAATATGGGAGGCCGTATGGAAACTGCTGGATTTGGAGGGTTAGACCAATCAGTGTCCGAACGTCGTATGGATGACTATTCGCAATATAATATGGCTGCGAATGTAGAACTTGGAAAGCTATTTCCCGAAAAGGCGAAGGTTAGTATTCCATTATATTATGCCTATTCGAAGGAAACTACTAAGCCCAAATATAATCCGCTGGATCAGGATATCATGTTGCAGGATGCGTTGGATGCTGCTGAAACAAAACACGACAGAGATTCAATTTTAAGTTTTTCGCAGGATAGGACTGTTATTAAGAGTGTAGCCCTTAATAATGTGAAGGTGGATGTGCGTAGTAAAACACCTATGCCTTACGATCCGGCAAACTTTTCATTTGGTTACTCGTTTAATGAGTCGAATACGAAGAATCCTGAAACGGAGTATGAAACAACGAAAGATTACCGGGCTAATTTTAATTATACCTATTCTCCTTACGTTAAGCCGTTTACTCCTTTTAAAAATATAAAGGATAATAAAAATACGCGTTATCTGAAGGAATTTGGATTGAATTATCTGCCCTCAAACATCTCATTTCAGTCGGCATTGATGCGTAATTATTATGAACAGCAATTGCGCGATTTAAATAATCTAACCGGAGAGAATAATTTGCCGGTTTCATTTAGTTCCACATTCTATTGGGACAGAGCTTTTAGTCTGCGTTGGGATTTCACTAAAAACCTCAACATTAATTTCACATCAGGAACAAATTCCCGGATCGAAGAACCGAATGTGCAGGTAAATAAAGAGCTGAATCCTGATCAATATCAGGTGTGGAAAGACTCCGTGAAACAGAGTATTTCTGATATGGGTAAGCCCATGAAGTATGATCAGACTTTTACTGCTATGTATACTTTGCCATTTTCAATGATCCCTGTAATGGATTGGACCACTGGTTCCGTATCCTACAATGCAACCTATAATTGGGAAAGAGGAGCTGAAATAGATTCACTTACAGAAATTGGAAACACAATAACCAATCAGCGTCAGATTGATTTTACGGGTCGCTTTAATTTAGTTACTCTTTATAACAAGAACAGCTTTCTGAAGAAAGTTAATCAGAAGTTCACTCCTTCAACACGTGTTGCTCCAGTCAATGCCAGAGGACGACGTACCCCGGAAACGAAATCTAAAGTAGAGAAAGATATACAGCTTAGTCCGGACAGTACAATTAAAATAAGACACAGCCTTTTGTCCAAGAGAGTTAAGGTTACAGCCCGGGGAGCTGATGGAAAAGTGTATGCTATAAAATTTAAGCCGATAAGTACCGGAGAAGTGGAAATACTTAATAAGGATACAGCTTTAATAAAAGTGTCGATAGTTCCCGGACCGGATTTGTCGGATGAACTTTGGTACAAGGTGGCCGAAAAAGGAAGCCGCTTCCTTATGATGCTTCGAAGCATTAATATTCAGTATGCAGTAACAGATGGTATGATGTTGCCCGGATTTAGTCCTGGTATAGGTGATTTTATTGGGCAGGGAAATACGACTACAGGAACTGCCCCCGGACTGGGATTCGCTTTTGGGTCGGTACGCCGTAGTTATATTGATGAAGCGGATGCTAATAACTGGCTTATTAAAAATGAAGATAACGTCTCTCCGGCTATTATTAATCATGCCAAAAATTTCACGTTGCGTGCTACGCTCGAACCTATAGTGGGCATGAAAATTGATTTGAATGCCAGCAGAGTAGATACGCGTAATACAGAGGTTCAGTATATGTATGAAGGTATGCCTGAAACATATGGAGGGAATTTTACAATGACTACCGTGGCTATTTCTACCGCTTTTAAACGTTCCAAAGCGATTGACGGGTATGCATCGGATGCCTTCAATAACTTCCTTGCCAACCGGAGTGTTATAGCCTCTCGATATGAGGCAGCATATGGTACTATGACCTATCCGGACAAAGGATTTTTATCGGGGTCGGCATTAGCCGGCGAACCATATGACGCTGAAGTTGGCAGTATTAGTTTGAATTCATCCGACGTTCTTATTCCGGCATTTCTGGCTGCATATACAGGTAAAAAAACAAATAAAGTATCTTTATCTCCTTTCCCCGCACTCTCCAGTTTGTTACCCAACTGGAAAATAACCTACGATGGTCTCATCCGTTTGGGAACATTAAGTAAGTACTTTAAAAGTGTCATATTAAATCATCAGTATAGGTGTTCCTACAGTGTGGGGGCTTTCTCTTCTTTCCTGAATTGGGTAGATACAGGCCAGGACGGCTTAGGGTTTATTCGCGACGTGCTTACAAATAATCCAACGCCTTCTTCGCCCTATGAAATATCGGCAGTAAGTATTACAGAGGGATTCAGCCCTCTTATTGGGGTAGATGTTACTTTTCAAAATAATATTACTGCCCGTTCTGAGTATCGTTCTACTCGTAACCTTAGCTTGAATATTTCATCTTACCAGTTAGTTGAAGCGGTTTCAGATGAATATGTAATAGGTTTAGGCTACAAACTTACTGAGTTTAATAAAGTGCTTAAAATGAAACAAACGAAAGATTTCAGTAATGATCTAACACTTCGGCTTGATTTCTCTTATCGGAAAAACCAGTCCCTTATCCGTAAGATAGAAGAGAATTTTACTCAGCCCACTGCTGGAAATATTGCTAAAACGATACAACTTTCGGCAGATTATGGCTTGAGTAAAACGCTTACATTACGTGCATTTTACGATTTACAGATTAATGAACCACTGGTATCATCGGCTTCATATCCTACTTCGAACTCAAATTACGGAATAAGCCTTCGTTTTTCACTGGCACAGTAATTGTTTTTTGACATTCAATGAATCCTTTTAGAATAACAATAGCCGCATTTATTTACTCTCAGGATCTGTTATTTTTAAAAGCATATATTTAATTTCTCTTAAATAATGTGAATTATATATGTGTTGGCAGTTGTTCAACAGAAACTAATGTGTAACTTTGTGCCGTTTTTAGCGGGAGAAGTGCGAAAATAAGTGGCTAACTTGTTTGGTTTCACGTAAATAATACGTACCTTTGCTGCCTGAAATTGAAACAAATAGATATATATAATAACACATTCAAAGTTTAAAAAGAAGAAAAATGCCTACAATTCAGCAATTAGTTAGAAAAGGAAGGGAAACTTTGGTCGTTAAGGGTAAATCTCCTGCATTGGATTCATGTCCTCAAAGACGTGGTGTTTGCGTGAGAGTTTATACAACAACACCGAAAAAGCCGAATTCAGCAATGCGTAAAGTTGCCAGAGTTCGTTTAACAAATGGTAAAGAAGTTAACTCTTACATTCCGGGAGAAGGACACAACTTGCAAGAACACTCAATCGTATTGGTTCGTGGTGGTCGTGTAAAAGACCTTCCTGGTGTACGTTATCACATTGTTCGTGGTACCTTGGATACAGCTGGCGTTAACGGACGTACTCAAAGACGTTCAAAATACGGAGCTAAACGTCCGAAACCAGGAGTAAAGGGAGCACCCGTAGCACCTGTTAAAGGAAAGAAGAAGTAATTATTACATCCCTTCAAACTGAGAATTTAAATTTTAGTATTAAAGCTGGTTTGAGTTTATTTGGATAGGCTACAGGTTGAGTAAATGGTTCGGCGGAACTGTTGAAGACAAATTAAGGCAACCAAGAACAAGAACAAAATTTTTGAAAACAAATGAGAAAAGCAAAACCAAAGAAAAGACAGATCCTTCCGGATCCTGTTTTCGGTGATGTTAAGGTTACGAGATTCGTTAACCATTTAATGTATGATGGCAAGAAAAATACTGCCTTCGAAATTTTCTATTCCGCACTGGAAATCGTTAAGAAGAAATTGCCTAACGAAGAGAAGTCTGCTCTCGAAATTTGGAAAGCCGCACTCGACAATATTACTCCTCAAGTCGAAGTGAAATCCCGCCGTGTAGGTGGTGCAACTTTCCAGGTACCTACTGAAATCCGCCCCGATCGTAAAGAATCCGTTTCTATGAAGAACCTTATTCTGTACTCTCGTAAGAGAGGTGGAAAAACTATGGCTGATAAGTTGTCTGCAGAAATCGTTGACGCTTTTAACAACCAGGGTGGTTCTTTTAAGAGAAAAGAAGATATGCACCGTATGGCCGAAGCTAACCGTGCATTTGCTCATTTTAGATTTTAAATAAGGCAAAAAGATAAACAATGGCTAAAGCTTCAGATCAATTATTAAAGTATACTAGAAATATCGGTATCATGGCGCATATCGATGCCGGAAAGACTACGACTTCTGAGCGTATTCTTTTCTACACCGGTTTGACTCACAAAATTGGTGAGGTGCATGATGGTGCCGCAACAATGGACTGGATGGAGCAGGAGCAGGAACGTGGTATTACTATCACTTCTGCTGCAACTACTACTTTCTGGAACTTTTTGAACGACAAATATAAAATTAACCTGATTGACACCCCGGGACACGTTGACTTTACTGTAGAAGTAGAGCGTTCATTACGTATTCTTGATGGTGCCGTTGCTGCTTTCTGTGCGGTTGGTGGTGTTGAACCTCAATCTGAAACAGTTTGGCGTCAGGCTGACAAATACAATGTGCCAAGAATTGGTTACGTAAATAAGATGGACCGTTCTGGTGCCAACTTCTATGAAGTTGTAAGCCAGGTAAAGACTGTTTTAGGTGCTAATCCTTGTGCAATTCAGATCCCAATCGGTGCTGAAGAAACTTTCAAAGGTGTAGTGGATCTTGTTAAGATGCAGTCTATCCTTTGGCATAATGAAACTATGGGTGCTGAATACGAAGTTGGACCAATTCCTGCAGACTTACAGGCAGAAGCGGAAGAATGGAGAGACAAGATGCTTGAAACTCTTGCTGAATGCGATGATACGCTGATGGAAAAGTATTTCGAAGATCCTTCTACAATTACTGAAGACGAAATCGTAAATGCAATCCGCAAGGGTACACTTGCTATGCAGATTAACCCGATGATTTGTGGTTCTTCATTCAAGAATAAAGGTGTGCAGACATTGCTTGATGCAGTTTGTGCTTACTTACCAAGTCCTGCTGATACCCCTGCAATTGAAGGTACTGATCCTGATGATTCAGAAAAGATTATTACCCGTCACCCAACAGGAGATGAGCCTCTTTGTGCTTTGGCATTTAAGATCGCAACAGACCCTTATGTAGGTCGTCTTTGTTTCTTCCGTGTATATTCAGGTGAACTTCCTGCTGGTTCTTACGTATACAACGTACGTTCTGGTAAGAAAGAACGTATCTCACGTTTGTTCCAGATGCACTCAAACAAACAGAATCCTAAGGATGTGATTGGTTGTGGTGATATTGGTGCAGGTGTTGGATTTAAAGATATCCGTACAGGTGATACACTTTGTGATGAAAATAATCTGATTTCTTTGGAATCAATGGATTTCCCTGAACCAGTTATTGGTATCGCTATTGAGCCTAAAACTCAAAAGGATATGGATAAATTAGGTATGGGCTTGTCTAAATTGGCTGAAGAAGATCCAACATTCCGTGTACAAACAAACGAAGATACCGGTCAAACTGTAATTAGTGGTATGGGTGAGCTTCACCTTGACATTATTGTGGATCGTTTGAGACGTGAGTTTAAGGTGGAATGTAATCAAGGTCGTCCTCAGGTTACTTATAAAGAAGCTATTACAAAATCAGTTCAACTTCGTGAAGTTTACAAGAAGCAGTCTGGTGGTCGTGGTAAGTTTGCAGATATAATTGTTCGTGTTGAACCTGCAGATGCTGCTTTTGAAGGCGAATTGCAATTTGTTGATGAAGTAAAAGGTGGTAATATTCCAAAAGAATTTATTCCTTCAATTCAGAAAGGTTTCCTAAAGGCAATGAAGAATGGTGTTCTTGCTGGTTATCCATTAGATCAGTTGAAAGTTACTGTTATTGACGGTTCTTTCCACCCGGTTGACTCTGACCAGTTGTCTTTCGAGATTTGTGCTATCCAGGCATTCAAGAGTGCTTCAGAAAAAGCTTCTCCTGCTTTGATGGAACCAATCATGAAAATTGAAGTTGTTACCCCGGAAGAAAATATGGGTGATGTAATCTCTGACTTGAACAAACGTCGTGGTCAGGTAGAAGGTATGGAATCAAGCCGCACAGGTGCACGTATTGTAAAAGCTACAGTACCTTTGGCAGAAACATTTGGTTATGTTACGACATTACGTACCATTTCTTCAGGTCGTGCTACTTCATCTATGCAATTTTCTCATTATTCTGAAGTGTCTTCTTCAATTGCCAAACAAGTTTTGACAGAGGTTCAAGGTCGCGTAGAATTGATCAAATAATTTAGAAACATATAAATAAATATGAGCCAAAAGATCAGAATTAAATTAAAGTCTTATGATTATTCTCTTGTAGACAAGTCTGCAGAGAAGATTGTAAAGACGGTAAAGGCTACCGGTGCTGTAGTAAGCGGCCCTATACCTCTGCCTACGCATAAGCGTATTTTTACTGTGAACCGCTCGACTTTCGTTAATAAAAAGTCTCGTGAGCAGTTTGAACTCTCTTCTTACAAGAGATTAATTGACATCTATAGCTCAACTGCTAAAACAGTTGATGCATTGATGAAGCTGGAGTTGCCCAGCGGTGTAGAAGTTGAAATTAAAGTGTGAGTATTTAAAAATTAAGTGAAATGCCAGG
>JAGPJL010000060.1 GCA_018054455.1 Parabacteroides sp. | reverse complement strand
GCTTTCAAGCTCATGTCGAGACTCTTTACCGAATGGGTAAGGGCGCCAACAGAGATATAGTCTACGCCACATTCGGCATAGGCACGCAATGTGGTGAAAGTAATTCCTCCCGATGATTCGGTTTCGAAACGTCCGGCAATACGGCGAACAGCCTCTTTTGTATTTTCAATATTGAAGTTATCAAGCATAATGCGATCGATACCGCCTACTTGCATGGCTTCTTCTAGCTCGTCGAAATTACGGACCTCGATTTCAATCTTTAAATCTTTGCCTTTAGCCTTCAGGTATTCCTGCGCGCGGGTAATGGCCTGGGTGATACCACCGGCAAAGTCCACGTGATTATCCTTAAGCAGTATCATGTCGAAAAGACCGATGCGATGGTTTACGCCTCCGCCAATCTTAACGGCTTCTTTCTCGATCATGCGCATACCCGGAGTTGTTTTGCGGGTATCCAGTACGCGGGTTTTTGTTCCCTCCAGCAATTTTACATAACTACGTGTTGTTGTGGCAATACCACTCATGCGTTGCATTACGTTCAGCATCAGGCGTTCGGTCTGCAAAAGAGACTGAACCTTTCCTTCCACTTTCAATGCTATATCGCCAACCTTAACCTCTGCTCCGTCGTTAATAAAGACTGTAACCTTCAGACTTGGGTCGAAATAATGGAAAATTCGTTTTGCCATTTCGATACCAGCAAGTACGCCATCCTCTTTAATGATTAGCTGAGATTTGCCCATGGCAGTATCCGGGATACATGAAAGGGTGGTGTGATCGCCATCACCAACATCTTCAGCAAAAGCTAATTTAATAAGCTCGTCTATTAAATGTTCCATCTATAATTTATTCTATTCTGATTGATTGTATTAAAATTGAATCTCCCGAGATTTTGTACGTAATGTTTACACGGTAACTTGATTGTCCGCAGGTTAGTTTACCCACGTAAAATCCCGTAGTTGTTTTTTCTGCCTGGTGTACAATAGTAAATCCACTAGGCTTATTGGATGCAAAGAATTCGGCAAGTAACTGAACGGCCTCTCTTCCAGAGCAATTTTTAGTATTGGACAACAGAACAAAATCTACTTCTTTATCCATACTGTTTTCGAGTGCTGAGGCATTTCCGCTTGTAAAAGCAGAGGAAATAGGATTCACATTCGCTGCATAAATACTCAGTGAAAGAATCAGTAGCGACAACATAAAGGTAATTCTTCTCATAGCTTTCTCCTTTTTTGTGTTCTAGCATACAAAGGTATATATTTTTAGCGTAACTTAGCCCCTTAAACAGGTTAAATATAGGTAGATGAAGATTTCACTCGTCGTAATTGGTAAAACTGACGCCGCGTATTTTGTGGATGCGATTAATGAATACAAGAACAGACTGGTTCATTATATACCCTTCGAAATGGAAGTGATACCCGATATTAAGAATGTAAAAAACTTACGGGAAGATCAGCAGAAAGAGAAAGAAGGAGAATTGATTTTAAAGACGTTACAACCGGGAGATTACCTGGTTTTACTTGATGAACATGGAAAGTCTTTTACCTCCATGGAGTTTGCCACATACATAGAACGGAAGATGCATGTTGTTCCCAAGCGACTGGTTTTTGTTATCGGCGGACCGTATGGTTTTAGTGAGGCTGTTTATAAAGCGGCTTCGGAAAAAATATCCCTTAGCAAAATGACATTCTCGCATCAGATGATTCGTCTTATCTTTGTGGAACAGATTTACAGGGCAATGACAATTCTTAATAACGAACCTTATCATCACGAATAGGGTAATGCTTTAAAATAAAAAAACCGGATAACAGTTTCTTTACGTAAAAGACTGTTATCCGGTTTTTTATTCGGGAATAAATTAACCTCTTGTTTTCTGAAGCAGCAGGTAATCCAGTATGGTCATGGCTGCCATGGCTTCCACAATGGGTACCGCGCGAGGCAGCACACATGGGTCGTGACGGCCTTTTGCTTTCAGAACAGTTTCTTCTCCGGTCTTGGTAACCGTTTGCTGTTCCATTAAAATGGTGGCAACCGATTTAAAAGCAACGCGGAAATAGATATCCTGTCCGTCTGATATACCTCCCTGGATACCTCCGGAATAATTTGTGCGTGTATTGATTTTACCGTTGTCGTTATAGAAACGGTCGTTTCGTTCGGAGCCACGGTAAAGAGCCGCTTCGAAACCGTCGCCGTATTCGAAACCCTTTACGGCGTTGATGCTTAACATGGCACTGCCCAGTGCTGCATGCAACTTTCCAAAAACAGGTTCGCCAAGTCCAACCGGCGTTCCTTTGATAACACAGGTGATAACACCTCCAATGGTATCTCCCTGGGATTTTACTTCGGCAATAAGTTCTTCCATCTCGGCGGCCATTTGCATATCCGGACAGCGAACGGCATTACTTTCTGTAAGACTCAAGTCGTACTCCTGATAAGATTTATCCAGTTTTAAAGGACCCACTTGCGAAGTGAATGCCTGGATGTTTACACCTTCCTGTTTTAATGCAAGTTTGGCAATGGCTCCTGCCACACAGCGCGCTATGGTTTCGCGGGCAGATGAACGTCCACCTCCACGGTGATCGCGGATACCATATTTAGTCTGGTAGGTATAATCGGCATGTGAAGGTCGGAATACTTCCTTCATATTGTCGTAATCCGCCGAATGCTGATTGTCGTTCCAGATAATGAATCCGATGGGGGTGCCTGTAGTCTTTCCTTCAAAGACACCCGAAAGAAATGTTACCTCATCGGCTTCTTTCCGTGGTGTAGTGATTTTTGACTGTCCGGGCTTGCGCCTGTTCAGTTCATTCTGAATAAACGTCATGTCCAGTTCAATGCCTGCGGGACAACCGTCGATAACTCCGCCAATGCCTGCTCCGTGCGATTCGCCGAACGAAGTTAACCTGAATAAATTTCCGAAAGAGTTCATCATAATCAGTAGTATGAAAATTAAAAAGGGCAGCCTTGCGGTTGCCCTTTCGTTACTATTTCTTAATTAGTGACAGCCGCAACCGCTTCCGCAACCACAACCGCTTTCTTCTTTTTCTTCCGAGCCACATCCGCAACCGCTTCCGCAACCTTCGCCGTCGCTTCCGCAACTGCAACCACCTGCAGGAGCAAGTAATTTGGCAAGTTCTTCGGCAGTTGGTTCGTGTACGTCAAGTACTTCACCTGTAAAGTGTAAAGTTTCGCCTGCAAGCGGATGATTGAAGTCCATTTTAATGGTTTCTTCTCCAACTTCAAGTACAGAACCGTTCAAACGATTTCCGTTTGAATCCATCATAGGAACAGTATTGCCTTCCTGAATCATCTCGTCGTCGAATTTGCCATCTACTTCGAAGATATGTTTTGGAAGGTCAAGAACGTGTTCATCATCATATTCGCCATAGGCATCGGCAGGAGACAGAGAAAAGTCAAACTTTCCGCCAACTTCCAGACCAGCTAAAGCTTTTTCGAATGCAGGGAGCATGGAGTCCGTGCCAAAAATAAAGCTAAGAGGGGCTTCAACAGATGCTCTTTCCATCAATTCCTGTTCTCCGCCTTCACCAACGTTCAGGTCGTAAGTAACCGAAACGAACTTATTTGCTGCAATTTTCATTTGTTTTTATTTTAATGTATATTGAAAAAATGTTTGCAAAGATACTAAATTATTTTTGTTCAACCGCTTTCTTTAATCGGTTCAGTGACTCTTCTATAACAGAACGGGGGCAGCCAATGTTCAAACGCATAAAACCTTCTCCTTCTTTTCCAAATATAGTCCCATCGTTCAACGCAAGACCCGCCTTGTCGCGGAAGAGTTTTACAAGTTCGGATTGGGATAAGCCAAGTTCTTTGCAATCCAACCAGATCAAAAATGAGGCCTGTGGCTCGTAGGCCTTTATTTTAGGGAGTTTTGTTTTTAAGAAAGTATCTACAAAACGAACATTTTCCATTATATAAGTGCGCATCTGTTGCAACCATTCTGCCCCGTAAGAATAGGCGGCTGTAGTGGCTTCGTACGCAAAAATAGTACCGTCATTAAATTCTCCGGCTTCCAGAAATGAGTAAAATTTCTCTCTTATATCTTTATTCGGGACAATGGCGTACGAGCTTACGATTCCTGCAATATTAAATGTCTTGCTTGGAGCCATAAATGTGATAGAGTTGTTTGCGGCTGCTTCCGAAGCTGCGGCAAACGGATGGTGTGGAAACTGAGGGTATGTAAGCTCTGCATGAATTTCGTCCGATATTACCAATACGCCATGCTTTGCACATAGATCGGCCAGCTTAGCCAACGTTTCATTGTCCCATACAATTCCGGCCGGATTATGAGGATTACATAAAATAAGCACTTTGCAACCGTCAATAACAGACTCCAGCTGATCGAAATCCATTTGGTAGATCCCGTCGACTAGTTTAAGCGGATTATAAACCATTTCACGCTTCATCTTTTCGGGTACAATCCGAAACGGGTGGTATACCGGTGGCTGGATGATAACCTTATCGCCAGGGTTGGTAAAACACTGCAGTGCGAAGGCGATTCCTTTTACGATGCCGGGTATATAGGTTAACCATTCACGCTGGATTTTCCAGTTATGCTTGTAATCGACCCAGTTGATAATGCTTTCGTAGTAGCTGTCGCCGGCAAATGTGTATCCAAATACTTCATGGTTGCAACGTTCCTTCAGGGCATCTACTATAAAATCGGGGGTCCGGAAATCCATATCGGCAACCCATAGGGGAGTGAGGTTTTCATTCCCGTAACGCTCAATCAGCGCATCCACTTTTACACAGTTGGTACCTCGTCTGTCAATTATCTCATCGAAATTATAATGTTTCATCCTTCCAGTTTATTTATCATTATAAGGAACAGAGGAGTTCGCCTGTTTATTCCTTACTATTATTAATAAGAACGTAGACCCTTATTTCATCTGCATTACGAATGGAGATGTTTCCGGTTACAAAACCGGGCAAAGATACAAATTAATTGTTTTCGCTTTTATAGATTAACAGTCTTACCCTTAAATTAACGCCTCTAAAGAAGGCTGTTTCCTGTTGATTTAGCCTATATATGCAGGTTTTTATATTAAACTGGAACGTAATCCGCCTTTTTTTATTTATAATTGAAAGAAAAAACAATAAAAAAATGATGAATTCTTTGCAAGTAAAAAATAATGTTCTACATTTGCGCCATCATAAATATTGAATAAACGAAATATGATTAACGGCGTTCTACATAGCATTATTCTCGTGGTGGTTCTTCTAGTCATTAGAAGATAAGGAGAAAGGTGTGTAAGGAATTGCGTGTTGTAAGAAATTCTTAAAGCCTTTCTCTGTAGAGAAGGGCTTTTTTTATTAAAAAATAAGAACGATAAATAAAAGGAAAGATGAAAAATCCGTTGAGAAGTTCATATAGTACACAAGGCCGTCGTATGGCCGGGGCCCGTGCCTTGTGGCGTGCCAATGGTGTAAAAGAAGATCAGTTTGGCAAACCTATTATAGCAATTGTAAACTCTTTTACCCAATTTGTTCCGGGTCATATGCACTTGCATGATATCGGTCAGATGGTAAAAAAGAGAATTGAGGAGCTGGGTTGCTTTGCCGCAGAATTCAATACGATTGCAATTGACGACGGTATCGCCATGGGACACGACGGTATGTTGTATTCGCTTCCTTCCAGAGATATTATTGCTGATAGTGTGGAGTATATGGTGAATGCACACAAAGCCGATGCCATGATCTGTATCAGCAACTGCGATAAAATTACTCCGGGTATGCTGATGGCTGCCATGCGTCTGAATATTCCAACCATATTTGTATCGGGCGGACCAATGGAAGCCGGCGAACTGGACGGAAAAGCTCTCGATCTGATAGATGCAATGATGGATGCCGCAGACGATACGGTGAGCGATGAACAGGTTTCACGCATTGAACATTCCGCTTGTCCTACTTGCGGAAGCTGTTCAGGAATGTTTACAGCCAACTCGATGAACTGCTTAAACGAAGCGCTTGGTCTGGCTTTACCGGGTAACGGAACAATCGTTGCCACTCATGGTAACCGTAAACGTTTGTTTGAAAACGCAGCTCAGTTAATTGTTGAAAATGCTTATAAATATTACCGCGACGGAGACGATTCGGTCCTTCCACGGTCGATCGCCACACGACAGGCTTTCCTGAATTCAATGGCGCTTGATATTGCAATGGGAGGTTCTACCAATACGGTTCTTCACCTTTTGGCCGTTGCGCATGAAGCCGAAGTGGATTTCACCATGAAGGATATCGATGCCCTTTCCCGTAAGATTCCTGTAATCTGTAAAGTGGCGCCCAGTTCTTCTTACCATGTACAGGACGTAAACAGGGCTGGTGGAATTCTTGGAATTATGGATGAACTTCTGAAAGCGGGTCTTGTAGAAGGTTCTGTGAAACGTGCCGATGGAAGAACGCTGGCTGAAGCAGTGGAGGCAATGAGCATTACTAAACCGAACCCGGACGAAATGGCGGTAGCATTATATAAGAGTGCGCCGGCAGGAAAGTTTAATCTGGTTATGGGATCGCAGGAATCTGCGTATAAAACATTGGATGCCGACCGTGTTTCGGGTTGTATCAGGGATGTGGAGCATGCCTACGTAAAAGATGGCGGATTAGCTGTATTGTATGGAAACATTGCCGAAGGTGGCTGTGTTGTAAAAACAGCGGGTGTAGACGAAAGTATTTTCCGTTTCTCTGGTCCTGCCAAAGTATTTGATTCGCAGGATGCCGCATGCGATGCTATTCTGAGGAATCAGGTTGTGGCGGGCGATGTGGTTGTTATTACGTACGAAGGCCCAAAGGGTGGACCAGGTATGCAGGAAATGCTTTATCCGACAACCTATATCAAATCAAGACATTTAGGAAAAGAGTGCGCCTTAATAACCGACGGACGTTTCAGTGGTGGAACCTCAGGATTGTCTATCGGCCATGTGTCTCCGGAAGCAGCAGCGGGCGGAGCCATCGGGTTGGTTCGTAATGGCGACATCATAGAAATAAATATACCCGAGCGTTCTATTCGGGTGAAACTTGCAGACGAGGAACTGGCAGAACGAAGAATCGAAGAAGAATCCCGCGGAGCAAAGGCATTTACTCCTCAGGTTCGCCAGCGTACGGTATCAAAGGCTCTACGTGCCTATGCTAAAATGGTAAGCTCTGCCGATAAAGGAGCAGTAAGAATAGTAGAAGATTAAACACGCAGAACAAAGAAGCATTAATGGTATGGAAACAAAAAAAATAACCGGATCGGAAGCCTTCTTACGCACTTTGATCGCAGAAGGCGTTGATACAATTTTCGGGTATCCCGGGGGGGCTATTATTCCAGTATATGATTGCCTGTATGATTTCAGAGATCAGATTAGACATATATTGGTCCGGCACGAGCAAGGGGCAACCCATGCTGCGCAAGGATATGCCCGTGTAAATGGAAAAGTGGGGGTTGCCCTTGTAACCAGCGGTCCGGCTGCAACCAATGCCATTACAGGTATTGCCGATGCAATGATGGACAGTACGCCTATCGTTGTGATAACAGGTCAGGTTGCTTCTCCTTTGCTTGGCACGGATGCGTTTCAGGAAACCGATGTGGTGGGTATAACCCAACCTATCAGTAAATGGTCTTATCAGATTCGTAAACCAGAAGAAATCGCCTGGGCTATTTCCAGAGCTTTTTATATTGCGTCGACTGGTCGTCCGGGTCCTGTAGTGATAGACTTTGCTAAAGATGCGCAGATCGGATTGGTCGATTATAAATACGAGAAGGTGGATTATATCCGCAGCTATCAGCCGGTTCCAGATCTGGATATGGATCTTATCGCCGAGGCTGCCGACTTAATTAACAATGCTAAAAAACCGTTTGCCTTAGTAGGACAAGGGGTTGTGATCGGCAATGCAGAAAAAGAACTGATGACTTTCCTTGAAAAGGCGGATATTCCTGCGGCTGCTACCGTGCTTGGACTTTCGGCAATGCCTACCGATTTTCATTTGAATAAGGGCATGTTGGGAATGCATGGAAATGTAGGGCCTAACCGTAAAACCAATGAATGCGATGTGCTGATTGCCATTGGTATGCGTTTCGACGACCGTGTTACGGGAGATTTAAAGACCTATGCCAAACAGGCTAAGATAATTCACTTTGATATTGATATTTCCGAGATAGGAAAGAATGTGATTCCTGCAGTTCCGGTGGCTGGCAATGCCAAGTATACTTTGGCTGCTATAACGGAATTGATTACGCCGGCCAAACATGCCGAATGGGTAGATTCATTTAAGGTCGACGAAAAAGAGGAAGACGAGAAGGTTATTCAGGATGAACTTTTTCCAAAGTCAGGCATGTTGAGGATGGGAGAGGTGATACGCCGGGTTTCCGAAGCAACCAACAATGATGCAATTCTTGTAACGGATGTAGGTCAGAATCAAATGATGGCAGTTCGTTATTTTAAATACAAGCAAACCCGAAGTGTGGTTACCAGCGGAGGCTTGGGAACCATGGGCTTTGGTTTACCTGCGGCCATTGGAGCAAAGGTGGGAGCACCAAACCGTGAAGTTTGTATGTTCTGTGGCGATGGTGGTATTCAGATGACTATACAGGAGTTTGGTACTATTATGCAGGAGCATCTTAACGTAAAAATGATCATCCTTAATAACAACTTCCTTGGAATGGTTCGTCAGTGGCAGGAGCTTTTCTATAAGGAGCGTTACTCCGCAACCATCATGGAGAACCCCGATTTTGTTGCCATTGCCGCGGCTTATAAAATTGCCGCAAAGCATATATACGAACGCGAAGAACTGGATGGAGCTATCAAGGAAATGCTTTCGCACGACGGCCCCTATCTGTTGGTGGCTGAAGTGGAAGAAAGAGGGATGGTTTATCCGATGGTGCCCGCCGGAACATGCGTGACTAATATCATTATGGGTGATAATCAATAAAAACGGGAGGAAATAATATGTCAGATAAAACATTATATACCGTTACTATTTTTTCGGAGAATATCGTCGGGTTGCTTAATCAGATCACGATTATCTTTACCCGTCGTCAACTAAACATTGAAACGTTGTCGGTATCTCCTTCGGCATTGCAAGGAATACACAAGTTCACCATAACTACTTTTTCGGACGAATCTACAATCGATAAAATAGTAAAGCAGATTGATAAGCGGGTGGATATCCTAAAGGCATTTTACAATACGGACGAAGATCTTGTTTTTCAGGAGATAGCTTTGTATAAGTTAAGTACCGAATTGTTTCTGAAGATGGGATCGGTCGAAGAACTTATCCGGAAACACAATGCCCGTATTCTGGAAATTAATGAAGTATGCGTTGTGCTGGAAAAGACCGGACATTATGTTGAAACACAGGCTTTATTTAAAGAATTAAGCGAATCGATCGGTGTTTTGCAATTTATCCGCTCAGGAAGAATAGCCATTAATAAAAGCAAGGTCGAACGTTTGAGCGACATGCTTTCTTTAATGGAAAAGAAAAGACTGGAAAAAGAAGCAGACTATCATGAGTAAAATAGGAGAGTTCCATTTTGTTTCAGAATCTTATTTATTGGATTTCAGAGGTCGTGTAACAATTCCCATGATGGGCAATTACCTGCTTCATGCATCTAGCACGCATGCTGAACAAAGGGGCTTCGGGTTTAATGATATGAAAAAACAGGGATGTGCGTGGGTGCTTTCGCGAATGGTCATCGAGATGATTTCTCATCCAACCATGCTGCAGCCATTCACTATTACAACCTGGGTGGAAGAGATAAATAAGTTCTTTACCAGCCGTTGTTTTGCCATAAGAAACGAAGCGGGAGAGGCTATCGGGTATTGTCGTACCTTGTGGGCGGCCATTGATCTGGAAACACGCAAGCCAACCGATTTATCTTTGCTGCTAAATAACCTGGGCTCTTTTATCGTGGATGAACCTTGTCCGATTGAGAAGCCGGGAAAGATTCAGGCCGCAGAGCGTGATACGCCGGGAATACCTTACAAGGTATGTTACAGCGACCTGGATGTAAACGGACATTTCAACAGTATAAAGTATATGGAGCATCTGCTCAATATGTTCGATATCGAGATGTTTAGGCACAAAGAGGTAAGCCGCTTCGAAATAGCCTATATGGCTGAGGGGAAATATGGAATGGAATTATCCTTGCATAAAAAAGAAATTACTCCCGACCGGTATATTACTTCTATTTGCGATGAAGCAGGTAAGGCAATATGTCGTGCGGAAATAACATGGAAATAATAAAGTATAATTGGTTTTTAATCTTAAAATAGAAAAAAAATGGCAGTAATGAATTTCGGCGGTGTAGAAGAAAACGTAGTTACCCGCGAAGAGTTTCCATTGGAAAAGGCAAGAGAAGTATTGAAAAATGAAACAATTGCAATCATTGGTTATGGTGTACAGGGCCCGGGTCAGAGCCTTAACCTGCGCGATAATGGATTCAATGTAATCGTTGGTCAGCGTAAGGAATCAAAAACATGGGACAAGGCTGTTGCAGATGGTTGGGTACCAGGCGAAACATTGTTTGATATCGCAGAAGCTTGCGAAAAAGCAACGATCATTCAGTATCTTCTTTCGGATGCTGCACAGATTGAAGTTTGGCCAACTGTACAGAAACATCTTACTCCGGGTAAGGCTCTTTACTTCTCTCATGGCTTTGCAATCACTTACAAAGAACGTACAGGGATTGTTCCTCCCGCTGATGTTGATGTTATTCTTGTTGCTCCAAAGGGTTCAGGTACGAGTCTTCGTCGTATGTTCCTGCAAGGTCGCGGCTTGAACTCAAGCTACGCTATTTTCCAGGATGCTACAGGTAAAGCATACGACCGTGTTGTTGCTTTAGGTATTGGTGTTGGTTCTGGTTACTTGTTCGAAACTACTTTCAAACGTGAAGTATATTCAGACTTAACCGGCGAACGTGGTACATTGATGGGTGCTATCCAGGGTATTTTTGCTGCTCAGTACGACACACTTCGTGCCAATGGACATACTCCTTCCGAAGCATTCAACGAAACAGTTGAAGAACTTACACAGAGCCTTATGCCTCTGGTAGCAGAAAACGGAATGGACTGGATGTATGCAAACTGCTCTACAACGGCTCAACGTGGTGCTTTGGATTGGTGGAAGAAGTTCCGTGATGCAAGCAAGCCTGTATTTGAAGAACTTTACAGCGAAGTTGCCAAAGGTAACGAAGCGCAGCGTTCTATCGATACAAACAGCAAACCAGACTACCGTAAGGGTCTTGAAGAAGAATTGAAAGAAATGCGCGAAAGCGAAATGTGGCAGGCCGGTATGGTAGTTCGTAAACTACGTCCGGAAAACAACTAATCGTTTCCTGTTGGTAATAAAAAGAGGGTGGATCCATTAAGGATTCACCCTCTTTTTATTAGAGTATTCTGCTTATGATGAGCCGAAAGCCGGACTCGAACCGGCGACCTATTCATTACGAATGAATTGCTCTACCAACTGAGCTATTTCGGCAACTTTTTTTAATTCGGGTGCAAAGGTAATGAGTCTAATCGATATCTGAAAGAAGTTTTGTTAAAAAATCATCCAGATCCGAGTCTAAATCCTTCAGCAAAGGATCGTCAACGCGGAGATTATCGTCGTCGATGAATAGTAATTCTTCTATCTCAACAAAATCGTCGTCTGTTAATGTTACAGACAATGGCTTCATAAAATAATCACGGTCGAACACGCCTTTGTTGGCTAAAGCTGTAAGTGCAGCCTTGGCAGGTACAGAAACACGTTTGTTAAATGTTTCTTCGTCTTCCGAATTGTTAATCCAGTCGAAGATGATGATTTTGTCCAGCAGTTTTTCGCTGTCATCATAAATCTGTAATTCGCCGCTTTCAGGGTCTGCCTGCAGAAATAAGTCGCTGATAAAGCCGGCGGACTCATTTATTGCTACTTTATCGATAGCCGACAAAATAGCAGTTTCGATTACAGCTTGTACCTTTGCATTATTTGCGCTCATATGCCTTTTCTTATTAATTCTTGTTCGAATAATTTGCCAAAAGTAATAAAAAAATGATAAAACATGCTGTTATTCCTCACCAAATTGAATATTTAGTTTTTTGTCCGCCTGTACTCGTTCAATCAGAATCTGAACGTACAGGTTGATTTGTTTCAAGTTATTATCCTTTTCATTCGAAGTTTGTGCTTTAAAAAGAGCAGCCGATTTATTAGCCCAGTCAAGTGCTTCAGTCAGTTTCCCGGTCATTTCGCATCCCAGGGCAAGGTTAGAAGCAGCTTCCGCCTTGTAAATCTTGTTCTTCTGACTATCATAAATCAAACGCCAGAGTGCAGTCGCTTCCTCCCATTTTTCACTGGCAGCAAAAGCAGAGGCTTCTTTCCATCTGGCTCCCTGATTCGTATAATACCAACGTTGAGTCTGTATCCAATGCGGAACGAAATTTGCGTAAGCTTTTGAAATCATATATTTGCCTGTCTCCCGTATGGCTACTTCAGGCTTTGGAAGGTATAATTCCAGGAGTTTGAAACTCGGGGTGGTTTCTGTCCAGAACAAGCTGTCTTTCATATAGACAGTAGCCATCGAATTTGATCGTCCGGGTATATAAGCGCGAATCACGGCAGTCGATTGTACCTCCATAGCACCAACAGTGTAACCTTCACCAAGAGGATATACATCTTTTTTCAGGTTGAAAAGAAGGCGATCGATGGAGATTATCGCATCAGCGCCACTCTCTTCACAGATAGACTCAACCTGCGAGCTCGTCAGTTTAGTGTCTGTAAAGAAAAGACTATCCAGACGGGTTGGCTCATGATATAGCCGAACATCCTTAAAATACGGCTGTTCGGCTATAGCCTCACCCAGCACTTTGCAAGCATCTGTTAAAGCGCTGTCTGTAACCAGATGTGTCGTATCCTGCATTTTTCCCAACAGTATATACTCATATCCCAAATCAGATGGCTGAGGTACGGCATTATTCACAATCACAACTGTTTCCACATTATCCGGAAAAGTTATCTCTGCCGGACTATAGGTTTCAATACCAAAGTAATTAATCGAACCGCAAGCAGTTAAGAGACTTGCCAGTATAATTAAAGCGATGAATACTGTATTTTTCATTTTTTCAGTTATAAAATTAAGGACATTGGGAAAAACAAGATACGCTATGCTTTTCAGGCAATATCGCTAACCGCTTTGAAGTATCCGATAGATTCGGCTATTCCCAGAAACGGATCTTTCATGTCTTTTTCATATTCAAGACTGCAAACACCTGTATAATTTACCTCACGCAACATGCGGATGAGCTCTGGGAAATCAATCTTTCCCCTACCTAACTCAATTCCCTTACCGGCTTTCGAAGCATCGGTAACATCTTTGATGTGCACGTCAAAGACACGGGCACGATACTTCTTTAGATCAGCTACAGGATCGCATCCGTTACGTAAATCGTGACCTACATCAAGGCACATGCCGATACGTGGATCAAGCATATGGGTATGGTTCCATACATCCGTAGCATCCGGGTAAGTAGCAATATCAGGTCCATGCAGGTGAATTGCATAGTTGAAGTCGTATTCTTTCACCTTCTTGTCAACATAAGGAAGCAAATCGTAATTGGGAACACCAACGATAGTCTTTACGCCAACCCTTTTTGCATAAGCAAAAGCCCTGTCAATTTCGGCTTCGCTTTTCATATAAATCGGACCTACAGCATAACCGGTCACCTTTTTAGCCGCAAGCTTTTCGTGGAAAGCAGCAATCTGTTCGTCAGTACTGTCCAGGGGAAGATGGAAATCCTTTATGCAAAGATAATGAACATCCAGTCTCTCCATGATATCGAGGGTTTTGTCAATATCAAAGTTCACAAACGTGTAACCCGCCATACCCAGGCGAAAAGGGTTAACAGCCTTCGGTGCTTTAGGTTTTACCGGATCGGTCACTCCGGCTTTAACAAAGGGCGCCGCACCCAGCAAAAGGGCGCCGGCTAATCCTTGTTTAAAAAAGGTTCTTCTTGTACGATTCATGGTCAATCAATGTTTGAGAAAAATTATTTCAAGGCAGCAATGCTATCCTGCAGACTATTAATCTTGCTTTCGGCATCCGCCAGTTTTTTGCGTTCCATATCAATTACCTTGGCAGGAGCTTTACCAACAAAACTCTCGTTGCTTAGCTTCTTAAGTACCGATTCACGGAATCCAATCTGATAGGTCAATTCCTCGTTAAGCTTAGCCAGTTCTTCTTCCACATTAAGCATCGAGCCAAGAGGAACGGCATATTCGGTAGTACGTACAAGGAAAGAACCCGCGCCTACCGCTTTTTCTTCTACCCTTACAATTTCAGTCAGGTTACACATCTTGGCGATAACCGTATTAAAACGATCGTTATGCTCACCCAATACCTCAAGTGTAAGCGGTTCCTTGTTCGGAATATTCTTTTGCAGGCGGACTGCACGTACACCAGCGATGATTTCTTTTACAATTTCGAATGCTTCAAGGAAAGAGTTATCAACAGCTCCGGGCTGAGGCATACGTTCCATCATGATACTTTCACCCTCTTTGCGGGTATAAGTCGCTTGCCATAACTCCTCTGTAATGAAGGGCATAAAGGGGTGAAGCAGCTTTAACAAGTCGTCGAAGAAGCCAAGAGTTGCTTCGTATGTAAACTTATCAACAGGTTGTTGATAACCTGGTTTTACCAACTCCAGATACCAGGAAGAGAACTCATCCCAGAAGAGTTTGTAAACGGCCATCATGGCTTCGCTCAAGCGATACTTACCAAACGAATCATCCACTTCAGCAATGGTTTTATCCAATTGCATCTTAAACCAGCGGATAGCCGTAGCCGAAGCTTCGGGCTGTTCGATGGTTTCGTCTACCGTCCATCCCTTAACCAGACGGAAGGCATTCCATATCTTGTTGTTGAAGTTACGTCCCTGTTCGCACAAAGCATCTTCGAAAAGAACATCGTTACCCGCAGGAGCCGCCATCATCATACCCATACGAACGCCATCGGCACCGTATTGTTCGATCAGCGTAAGAGGATCCGGTGAGTTGCCAAGCGATTTAGACATTTTACGTCCCAGCTTGTCGCGAACGATACCCGTAAGATACACATTGCGGAAAGGCATCTCCTTCTTATATTCGTAACCGGAAATGATCATACGGGCTACCCAGAAGAAAAGAATATCCGGACCAGTTACCAGGTCGTTGGTAGGATAATAGTAATTCAACTCTTCGTTATCCTTATCCATTACATTACCAAATACAGAAATAGGCCATAACCAGGAAGAGAACCAGGTATCCAGACAGTCCGAATCCTGACGCAGGTCTTCGGCCGTAAGATTATCGTTACCCGTCTTTTCTTTGGCAAGCTTCAGCGCATCTTCCACATTCGATGCAACCACATATCCCCCTTCGGGCAAGAAATAAGCCGGAATCCGATGTCCCCACCAAAGCTGACGGGAGATACACCAGTCCTTCACATTCTCCATCCAGTGGCGGTATGTATTTTTGAACTTGGCAGGGTGAAGCTTGATATCGTCATTCATTACCGCATCCAGGGCCGGTTTGGCAAGATCTGTCATTTTCAGGAACCACTGCATGGATAGCTTTGGTTCGATAGGCACATCCGTACGTTCGGAATACCCCACCTTGTTATCGTAATCTTCGATCTTTTCCATTAAACCCGCGGCAACAAGATCTTTTTCAATCTTTTCGCGTACATCGAAACGATCCATACCGGCATATTGTTCGCCGTGTTGGTTCAGCGTACCGTTGTCATTAAAAATATCGATTGTTTGCAGGTTATACTTTTCACCCAGCATATAGTCGTTCACATCATGAGCCGGAGTAACCTTTAGGCAACCGGTACCGAACTCGATATCCACATAGTCGTCCATGATAATAGGAACAGCACGGTTGATGAGCGGAACAAGCACTTTCTTCCCTTTCAGGAATCCGAAGCGCGGATCATTTGGGTTTACACAAACAGCGGTATCACCTAAGATAGTCTCCGGTCGGGTAGTGGCAACAACAATATATTTGCCTTCTTCACCCTCAATCATATAACGAAGGTAGTACAGCTTGCTGTGAACTTCCTTGTAAATAACTTCTTCGTCCGAAAGAGCCGTAAGCGCTTTAGGATCCCAGTTAACCATACGTACGCCACGGTAAATCAGCCCTTTGTTAAAAAGGTCGATAAACACGTCGATTACACTTTCGGAACGAACCTCGTCCATCGTGAAAGCGGTACGGTCCCAGTCGCATGAAGCACCCAGCTTTTTAAGCTGCTCGAGGATAATACCCCCGTGCTTGTGCGTCCACTCCCAGGCATGCTTAAGGAACTCTTCGCGGGTAAGGTCGGTTTTCTTGATCCCTTCCTGCGCCAGTTTATTAACCACCTTGGCTTCGGTAGCGATAGAAGCATGGTCGGTACCGGGAACCCAGCAAGCATTCTTACCCATCATACGTGCACGACGTACAAGGATATCCTGAATGGTATTGTTAAGCATGTGTCCCATATGGAGTACCCCGGTGACGTTGGGAGGAGGAATCACAATTGTATAAGGCTCTCTTCCGTCGGGCTTTGATTTAAAAAAGCCATTCTCCAACCAATACTGATACCATTTGTCCTCTACTTCCGCAGGGTTGTACTTACTCGCAATTTCCATAATTCTATCTAATTCTAAATTATTGTTCAGTGTAAATTGAGGACACAGACGCCCCAATGAATTTGCAAAAGTAAAAATAATATTGAAACGAATCTTTACTAAATGTGTTACTTCTATTAATAAATCCTTAATTCCTTCGTTTTATTTGAGTTTTAACCGAATCATTGTACCTTTGTAAGCTATTAAACTGAATATGAAACAAAGACGTACCGCTGCAAAAGCCAAATTCCGCGCCACTCCTTCCAGGGGCAGGCTAATTACAGTAAATGAAAATACAACCCTGCTGCCTTTTCTTTTCGATCTGCTTAAAGAACAGAGTAAAAGCTCTGTAAAGAGCATTCTGGCCAACCGTCAGATTTCGGTAAACGGCCGTACAACTACTCAGTTCGATACACCTCTTGCTGCCGGCGATGAAGTGAGAATCAGCTTTGACCGTGGAAAAGAAGACTTTCATCACCCGATGCTTCGGTTGGTATGGGAAGACGATTACCTTATTGTCGTGGACAAGAGGAACGGATTACTATCTATGTCGACCGACAAGATCAAGGAGAAAACGGCTTATCACTTGCTAAGCGACTATGTTAAAAAGTCAAGTCCCGAAAACAAGATATTTATTCTGCATCGTCTGGACCGCGATACTTCCGGTTTAATGATGTTCGCCAAAAGCAGAAAGGTACAACAAATACTTCAGGCCGACTGGAACGAGATGATTACCGAAAGAAGCTATGTGGCCGTTGTGGAAGGAAAGCCGGAGAAAGAAACGGACCTGCTCACCTCTTACCTTGTGGAGAATTCCGCCATGAAAGTATATGTTACCACGCAGGGAGACGGACAAGAAGCAATTACCCGCTATAAAGTGCTTAAAAGTAACAACCAGTACTCGCTGTTGCAATTAGACCTGGAAACCGGACGAAAGAATCAGATACGTGCCCAGCTCGAATCGATTGGACACCCGATAGCAGGCGACGATAAATACGGAGCTGCCACAAATCCGGCCGGAAGGCTTGCGCTGCATGCCCGTAAACTGTGTTTTATTCATCCTGAAACACACGAAGAGCTACGATTTGAAACAGCAATCCCTGCTATTTTTAATGCAGTTGTTAAACAATAAACCTTACGAATTGTTTTAATACGAATAAATCAGACCCTATGAAGAGAATTGTAAACGTATTATTGATGACCTTTTTGGTTTTGGCTGCCCAGGCGCAGATTCATACCCCGGTTAAGTGGAAGATTAAACTGGAAGATTCAGGCAAGCCGGAAAAGGCGATTGTCTTTACCGCAGTAGCGGAAAGAGGATGGCACCTGTACGACATGAATCTACCGGCAGGTGGTCCGGTGTCTACCTCCATTACTTTCGAAACACTTAAAGGCGCCGAATTGGTAGGAAAACCTGTTGCATCGGTTGCTCCAACTTCAGTTTATGACGAATTGTTTGCCATGAACCTTCGGTGGTATAGTGGTACGGTTGCATTTACTCAAAATATAAAAGTGACAGACGCCAAGGCTTTCAAAGTGTCAGGCGAACTGGAATTCATGGCTTGTAACGATGAAACCTGTCTTCCTCCGGAAAGGGTAGAGTTCTCTTTCAACAGGAAGAATATTACGATGACAGAAACAGCAGCGGCCGATCTAACTTCTGCAACTGCTCCTGCAGACAGTCTTCTGCTTTCCGACGCAACCGATACGGCTGGCGAAGACTCAACACAAGCAACATTAGGTCATCTTACTACTCCCTTAAAGATTGCGGATGCCCTTTCGGATGATGTGGATCTTTGGACACCGGTGATAGATGAGCTGAAGGCATATGGAGAAAATCCTCTCGACAGCGCCAATTCCGGCTTGTTGTTTATTTTCTTTGCAGGTTTTGTAGGAGGTTTTATCGCTCTGCTTACCCCTTGCGTCTGGCCGATGATTCCTATGACTGTGAGCTTCTTCCTTAAACGGACTAAAAATAAAAAGAAAGCTATCCAGGATGCGCTTATGTATGGTGCATCAATTATAGTTATATACCTTGCATTGGGATTACTTATTACCGGTGTATTTGGAGCAAGCGCGTTAAACGACCTTTCCACCAATGCGGTATTCAATATCCTGTTCTTTGCATTGCTGGTTTTATTTGCTGTTTCTTTCTTCGGAGCATTCGAACTGGTATTACCTTCCTCGTGGACAAATAAACTGGATGCCAAAGCAGACTCTTCCAAGGGAATTATCAGCATATTCTTTATGGCTTTCACCCTTGCGTTGGTTTCCTTCTCCTGTACAGGTCCTATTATTGGTACCTTACTGGTTCAGGCTGCTACCATGGGATCGGTGGTAGGTCCGGCTGTGGGAATGTTTGGTTTTGCCTTTGCGCTTGCCATCCCGTTCAGCTTTTTTGCCATCTTCCCCAATATGCTTCAGAGTATGCCTAAATCGGGCGGCTGGCTTAATTCAGTTAAGGTGGTACT
>JAGPJL010000155.1 GCA_018054455.1 Parabacteroides sp. | reverse complement strand
TTATCCATATATTCGGTATTGGAAGCAATATCCTGGATACGTTCGCGTATCGGAGAGCAAAACATATTTATATCTTCAGCAAGTTGCTTCTTCAAATCACCGTAGCGAATTTCGCACGTTGCATACTTTTCGTTGAAGTAATTATAGGTGTCTTGAGAAGAAACAATCTCCATCATAGTAAACAAGTTTCCTATAGCTTCGGGCTTTTCACTATTCGGTACAGTAGGACCGGAATCGGTAACAGCCTTCATCACCTTCTTCTTGATTGTCTTTTCGTCGTCGATAAGATAAATAGCATTCCCTTCCGATTTACCCATCTTGCCGGAACCATCGAGACCAGGAACCTTAACAGCTTTGTTTGATAACGAGAAAGAAGCTGGTTCCGGGAAATAATCCACGCCATAAAATGTATTGAAACGACGAGCAAACTTACGCGCCATTTCCATATTTTGCTCCTGATCTTTTCCAACTGGCACCTTAGCCGCTTTATGAATAATAATATCCGAAGCCATAAGCGTTGGGTAAGTAAGAAGTCCTGCATTTACATTTTCAGGTTGCTTACGCGCTTTTTCTTTAAAAGAAGTTGTCCGTTCCAACTCTCCCAGATAAGCATTCATATTCAGATACAAATATAATTCCAACACTTCGCGCACATCACTCTGTACATATATAGTAGCCTTCTCGGGATCAATTCCGCAAGCTAAATATTCAGCTAAAATTTTCCGAACACCGCTTACGATATTATCCGGATGAGGATGAGTGGTCAGTGAGTGCCAGTCTGCAATGAAGAAAAAGCAATTATACTCATTCTGCATCTGCAGAAAACTTTTTACTGCCCCAAAATAGTTACCCAGGTGCAGGTTTCCAGTTGGCCTGATGCCACTTACTACTGTTTCCATATCTTGATTCTTGGTTTGTTATTCTTATAATCGGAGGGCAAAGTTACAAAATTTTACAGAGTATCTTGCAAAAAATAAGTTGCCCCAAGTAGATAAATAGTATACAATTGTGAATAATTAAACAAAGAGCAGGAATTAGACGGTACAGTTCGGTTCATTTCTCTGTTTTAGGAGATATATCTTGTTTATATTGCATGCGTTAGTTACTTTTACTAACGCATTTTTTTGTCCTGTCAAAACACGAAACATTCTATGAACAATATATTAATAAACAAAACAATCAAATTATTATGGCAAAATGCGGAATGAAAAAAGTGATTGTGCTGGGATCGGGCGCCCTTAAAATTGGCCAGGCAGGAGAATTTGACTATTCAGGTTCTCAGGCTCTTAAAGCGCTAAAAGAAGAGGGCATCAGCACGGTGTTACTTAATCCCAACATTGCAACGATTCAGACTTCGGAAGGAATCGCAGACAAAGTCTACTTCTTGCCGATCACGCCTTACTTTGTTGAAGAAGTGATTAAGAAGGAACAACCGGATGGAATTCTACTGGCTTTTGGCGGACAGACAGCTCTGAATTGCGGAACAGAGCTTTACTTAAGCGGCACACTGGCACAATACGGGGTTAAAGTGCTGGGTACTTCGGTAGAGGCAATCATGAATACCGAAGATCGCGACTTGTTTGTAAAGAAGCTGACTGAAGTTGATGTTAGAACTCCGGTTAGTCAGGCTGTAGAAACAATGGATGATGCCGTTGCTGCGGCTTATCGTATTGGTTTCCCTATCATGATTCGCTCTGCTTATGCATTAGGCGGCATGGGTAGCGGGATTTGTACCGACGAAGCCGAATTACGTACTTTGGCAGAAAGTGCCTTTGCTTATTCTAAACAGATTTTGGTGGAAGAGTCGCTGAAGGGTTGGAAAGAGATCGAATTTGAGATTATACGCGACCATAAGGACCATTGCTTTACTGTGGTAAGTATGGAAAACGTAGATCCTCTGGGTGTGCACACCGGCGAAAGTATCGTGGTTGCTCCTACTTGTTCGCTTAACGATGATGAGTTAGACTTATTAAAGGGACTTTCTATCAAAACCGTTCGTCACCTGGGTATCGTGGGCGAGTGTAATATTCAGTTCGCTTTCAATTCCTATACGAACGACTACCGTGTAATCGAGATTAATGCCCGCCTCAGCCGTTCGTCGGCGCTGGCTTCCAAGGCAAGTGGTTATCCTTTGGCTTTCGTTGCAGCTAAACTGGCCTTAGGCTACAGTCTGGACGAGATAGGCGAAATGGGTACTCCAAACTCGGCTTACAAAGCTCCGGAAGTTGATTACATTATTGCGAAAATACCTCGCTGGGACTTAACCAAGTTCGAAGGAGTATCGCGTCAGATTGGTTCAAGCATGAAGTCTGTGGGCGAAATCATGTCTATCGGAAAGAGTTTCGAGGAGATTATGCAAAAAGGGCTTCGTATGATCGGTCAGGGAATGCATGGTTTTGTTGGCAACAACGACCTCGAATTTGATGACCTGGACGAAGAACTGGCCAACCCCACCGACTTACGTATCTTTGCCATTGCGAAGGCTTTCGAACAAGGATATACGGTGGATCGCATTTACGAGCTTTCAAAAATAAATCCGTGGTTCCTTAATAAGCTTAAGAATATTGACGACTTCCGCAAGGTGCTGGAGGGATACGATAAAATTGAAGCTCTACCTGTTGAGACATTAAAAGAAGCTAAACGGTTGGGATTTTCGGACTTCCAGATTGCCCGTTTCGTAGAAAAGCCTACAGGTAATATGGAAAAAGAAAACCTGAAAGTGCGTGCGCTGCGTAAAAAACTGGGCATTCTTCCCAGTGTAAAACGTATAAATACCATTGCATCGGAGCATCCGGACCTCACCAACTATCTCTATCTTACTTATGATGGTTCCGAGCATGCGATTCCTTACTACCCGAACGACAAAAGTGTGGTTATTTTAGGATCGGGGGCTTATCGTATCGGGAGCTCGGTAGAATTTGACTGGTGTTCGGTTAATGCAGCACAAACAGCACGAAAGCTGGGTTACAAATCGATCATGATCAACTACAATCCCGAGACAGTATCAACAGATTACGATATGTGCGACAGACTTTATTTCGACGAACTGTCGATGGAGCGTGTGCTGGATGTTATTGATCTGGAGATTCCCAAGGGAGTAATTGTATCCGTGGGTGGTCAGATTCCAAACAACCTGGCCATGAAATTATATCGTCAGAATGTACCTGTGCTGGGAACCTCACCTCTATCCATCGACCGGGCAGAAAATCGTCATAAGTTTTCGGCCATGCTTGATCATCTTGGCATAGATCAACCTATATGGGGAGAACTTACAAGTCAGGACGAGATAGACGGATTCATCGAGAAAGTTGGTTTCCCGGTATTGATTCGTCCGTCCTATGTACTTTCGGGTGCGGCAATGAATGTATGCCATACCCGCGAACAGGTAGTCACCTTCCTTAAACTTGCAGCCAAAGTTTCTAAAGAATATCCCGTGGTTGTAACCGAATTCCTGCAGGATGCCAAGGAAATTGAGTTCGACGCGGTAGCTAAAAACGGCGAAGTGGTTGAGTATGCCATTTCTGAGCACGTTGAGTTTGCCGGTGTACACTCCGGAGATGCCACTTTAGTCTTCCCTGCTCAGAAAATATACTTCGAAACGGCGCGTCGCATCAAGAAGGTTAGTAAAATGATTGCCAAGGAACTTAACATTAGCGGTCCGTTTAATATTCAGTACCTGGCCAAGAACAACGAAATAAAGGTAATCGAATGCAATCTTCGTGCTTCACGAAGTTTCCCCTTTGTATCGAAAGTCCTGAAGCGCAACTTCATTGAAACAGCAACCCGAATTATGTTGGATGCTCCATATTCGCAGCCGGATAAGACCGCTTTCGACGTTGATTGGATTGGTGTTAAAGCTTCTCAGTTCTCGTTCTCTCGTTTGCACAAAGCCGACCCGGTACTGGGCGTGGATATGTCGTCGACCGGCGAAGTGGGATGTATTGGCGAAGACTTCGACGAAGCGTTGCTTTCGTCCATGATTGCTGTAGGAAATACCATTCCGAAGCAAAACGTGATGGTCTCTTCGGGAGGTGTAAAGAGCAAGGTAGACCTGCTTGATCCGTGTCGTTTGCTGGATGAAAAGGGATATACAATCTATGCAACTGCCGGAACAGCCCGGTTCCTTTTAGATAACGGTGTGAATGCAACGGTCGTATCGTGGCCGGATGAAGAGGGCGAACTGAATATTATGGACATGTTCAGCAAGCATGCTTTCGACCTGGTGGTTAATATCCCCAAGGATCATAGTCGCCGCGAGCTTACCAACGGATACAAAATTCGTCGTGCAGCCATCGACCATAACATTCCGCTAATAACGAATGCGCGTCTGGCAAGCGCCTTTATAAAAGCGTTTACTAGTATGAAAATGGAAGATATCAAGATAAAGAGCTGGCAGGAATATTAATCCACCACATTCCGACTATACTATAGAGGGGAGACAATATCCGGTATATTTACCGGCTTGTCTCCCCTCTTTTATGTGTAAGCCTTATAGGAAGTAGTCCAATGCTAGCGAGAAACTAATTGTATGCATAGCCGGACTTACTTACTCTATCATCTTACGAAAGTACCGGGGCTTGTAATCCGGCAACAATTCCGGATGAAAAACCCAAACAAGATCCTTAAGCAGGTAATCCGGATGCATGGGAAACTCTTCATAGTAAGGCACCTTTCCTGTGTTACAGGTATAAATTGTTTTATTCCTGAAAGCATCGAAAGAGCTGTACGGTGTATATTCGGTCTTCAATGCCTGATAATCCATTTCTTCCGCCAGGTTATACTTTATTAGCCAATAATCCGCATGAATTGCCTTGTCGAGCACCGTTTCGAAAGAAAGCGGCGTACTACCCGCACCATCCAAATCTGCAAAACGGTAGTTAGCTCCCGCATCGGCAAACAGCACAGCCATGTAACTCTGTCCAGCTGGCACAAACCAGGAAGCTCCAAACTTCTTCTCGGATAATACCGTTGGACGTTTCTCTACAGAAGCTGCCAGCTTACGAATAGCAAGATAAGCTGATTCAGTTTCACGGAATATTTTATCAGCCTCTTCTTCTTTATCGAAGAATAAGGCTATAAACCGGATCCATTCGGCACGTCCCAAAGGAGTAGCTTCCATATAGTCTGCACACTCAATAATGGGTAATCCCAGCTTCTCGGCCGGACCATATCCCGCATTCTCGAAAGGAGAAACAAGAATAACCTCCACATTGATGTCGATCATCTTCTCAACATTCGGGGCAGTTGCTTCTCCCAAATCGGTAACAGAACCTTCCTTAATTCCCTTTTGCACAACCGGACTATCTATGTATTGAGGTTCGCAAACGCCCACTACTTCATTTGCAACCTTAAGCTGCTCCAGAATGGAACAGTGAACGGAGCTATAAACGGCCAATCGTTTTAGAGGAACCCGCACAATTGTTCCCTCAGGAAGATTCTCAGGAATATCCTTATTCCGGTCAACCAAAAGATATCGTTGAAGAATTCGGGTACTATCCCATGGATCGCGCACCTCAACCTCCCGGTACGAGGGATAATGCTTAACCGTAAATCCCGTAGCATAACGGATGGTGTCCGAATAAGTCGCCTCGCCTCCTCCTTGTTTATTTCCTTTTGAACAGGAAGT
>JAGPJL010000004.1 GCA_018054455.1 Parabacteroides sp. | reverse complement strand
CTTCCCATTCCGAACAGAGAAGTTAAGCCCACCCACGCCGATGGTACTGCGTATAGTGGGAGAGTAGGTAGCCGCCGTTTTACAAGAGGAGTTAGTTCGTAAGAACTGACTCCTCTTTTTGTTTATACTCATCTGTTACACGCTGACATCATGTATCTTATTATTTCATCTGCAGCTTGTGTGCTGTTGTTATTTGGAGGAATCTATGCTTGGATTAACGAGGCTGGAAGCAATAAAGAAGTAATCGAGTTAGCTAATATACCGATACCAGATGGTGTAAAAGATGAAATAACGTTAGTAACGTCTTCACATAAAAATTTAAATGTAGAAGACAATTCAAATGTTACTTATGAGAAAGATGGATCAGTTACCGTTAATTCCAGGAAGATTAGTCCTGCGAAGTCTGGAAAAACAGAAAATGAAGAGATTGCATATAACCAGATAATTGTACCACCAGGTAAACGGACGAATGTGTTTTTTGCAGATGGGACAAGAATATATGTAAATGCAGGTACACGTGTAGTATATCCTACTGTTTTTGCAAAAGATAAGCGCGAGATCTATGTGGATGGAGAAATTTTTCTGGAAGTAAAAAAAGATAGATCCCGACCGTTTATTGTAAAAACAGACAATATGAATGTACGCGTATTAGGTACTTGTTTTAATGTTTGTTCTTATAAACAGGATAAAGAGAGTTCTGTCGTACTGGTTTCAGGAAAAGTTGAAGTTCAAACAAAATCGAAACAAAAGGTTTGTTTATCTCCTGATGATATGTTTGAATTGAATGCCTCGGAATTTTCAACCAGAAAAGTAGATGTTTACAATTATATCAGTTGGAAAGACGGAGTAATGAAATTGGACGCTGAGCCTCTGGATAAAGTGCTTATTAAGCTCTCTCGCTATTACGGACAGGAAATATTGTTTGATGATGATCTTTATACTATGCCTATTTCTGGAAAATTGGATTTACTGGATAATTTGGAAGAAGTGATTAATATCATTGCGGAAACTGCTCCAGTTATGGTTAATCGAAAAAATAATAAAATTTACGTAAAGAGGCGAAATTGAAAAATAAGTCTATGAAAAAAATGTAATTGTTAACCTTAAAAAGTGAAGCTTATGATATAAAAAATAAATTATGAATAACCGTCGGACAATACGGCTAATATTACCCGACGGAATTTTTACATAAACATTAGCATTCGACTAATTATTGTTTAAGAAAAAACATTACAAATGTATGGAAAAAATACCATGTAAACTAAAGGAACTCGTTAAAATACCGAAATTGGTATGGGTAATGTGTTTATTATTAAGTGTTAATCTGTTTACTTATGCAGAAAATAACAGCTATTCTCAAACAACCACATTAACAGTAAAAATGAATAATAAGACTGTTAAGGATGTATTTAATTACATAGAGAAGAATAGTGAATTCATTTTTGTTTATTACGACTACGCGATTGATACCAAAAGGATTGTTGATGTCAATGTTCAGAATCAACCTATAAATGCTATCCTGAACGAATTATTTAAAGGAACGGACGTTACTTATACGATCAACAACCGACAGGTAATTGTTAAGAAGAAAGAAAATGTTCCTGTTGTATCAAAGCTGCAACAGCAAACCATCGAAATTACCGGAATAGTAAAAGATAATACCGGAGAACCAATTATTGGAGCAAACATTATACTTAAGGGAAGTAACACAGGGGTGATTACCGATATGGACGGAAGATATGCTATTAAAGTTTTATCTCCCAAAAGTGTTCTTGTGGTTTCCTATATAGGTTACATCCCTCAGGAAGTAACGGTAGGTAATAGATCTGTTTTAAATATTGAGTTGTCACCGTCTACGGAGAGTCTTGATGAAGTGGTTGTAGTAGGATACGGCACTCAGAAAAAGGTAAATCTTACCGGATCTGTACAAAATATTTCAAACAGGGATTTGTCAAAAAGAAGTGCGTCCAACACATCCGTTGCTTTACAAGGATTAGCTCCGGGGGTTTCTGTCGTTACCTCGTCCGGTAGACCAGGTTATGATGGAGCCGGCATTACGATTCGTGGTACAGGTTCATTAAACTCGTCGACAAGTCCATTGGTATTAATCGATGGTGTTGAAGGATACATGAACTTTATCGATATAAATACTATTGAATCAATATCTGTATTAAAAGACGCGGCATCAGCTTCTATTTATGGATCACGCGCATCAAACGGCGTTATTTTGATTACGACAAAGCGATCCAAAGAACAGCCAATTAAGGTTACGTATAGTGGTTATGTTGGATATAATACACCGACTGAACTTCCTGATCCTGTAAATGCAATTGAATATATGGAGGCTGTAAATCTGGCAAATTCAAATGCCGGAGCTAATCAAACCTATTCAAACGATTTGATTGAGCAATACAAAACATTGGGTGCAGATAATCTGAACCGATACGAAACAAATTGGAGAAAAGAGATTATTAATGATAAGGCGCTCACTCATAACCATTCAGTGAGCATTACCGGAGGCTCTAAGGATATAAGTGTTTTTGCCAATGCTGCCTATTATTATCAGGATGGGAATATCTCTAATAATAACTATGATCGTATGACTTTGCGTCTGAATACGGATGCACGTATTACCGATTGGATGAAGGTAGGGGTTGATGTGAATATCCGTCAGTCAAAAGTCGTACGCCCGGCATTCGATACTCCTGAGTCTATTATTAACAAAGCAACAACATTTGTACCTATTTTCTCTGGTATAAACAGTGACGGAACCTGGGGATACGGGCAAAACGGAGATAATCCAATAGCAACGTCAAAAGTATCAGGATTACATACAGCAACAACTCCGGAACTTGGCCTTAAAGGTTTTGTAACGATTAATCCGTTCAAGGGATTTGATATGACTGCCAGCTATAGTTCTTCCAGACTGGAAGATAAGACAGATTTTTTTATTAATCCATATGATACATACGAATACGGGGTTTATAAAACAACTTTTCCAGCTACAGGGACGCAAAAAAATGAAGCATGGGGCCAAAAAATGTCGAACGAGTTTAATGCACAGGCTTCTTATGAAAAGCAAATTAAAGGGAGCTACTTTAAAGTGCTTGGAGGGATGCATACTTCCGAAAAAAGCGGAAGATCATTTGATGCTACACGTACAGGATTTGATTTTATCGGATTTGAAGATTTAAATAATGGGGATATCGCAACAGCAACAAATAACGGCTCTCATTGGGACTGGTCAATGTTGTCTTATTTCTCTCGTATTAATTACAGTTTCAAAGATCGTTATTTGCTTGAACTGAACGGTCGTTGGGATGCCTCTTCCCGTTTTATGGCCGATCATCGCTGGGGTTTTTTCCCTTCCGCATCTGTGGGATGGAGAGTGTCTGAAGAACCTTTTTTTAATCCAATAAAGGACGTGGTTAATAATCTGAAGATAAGAGGATCTTATGGAACACTGGGAAATCAGGATATATCAATCAATGGATATGAGCAGTATTACCCCTATGCAGCAACAATCGGATCAGGATATGGATATTGGTTTGACGAAGTATTAGGATCTGGAGCAACGCAATCGCAGGTAGCGAATGACAAGATTTCATGGGAAAAATCGACTCAGATGAATGTAGGTGTAGATCTTGACTTCGTTAACTCGAAGCTAAGTGCCTCTTTCGATTATTATATTCGTAATATCAATAATATGCTCCAACAGTTTCCTATTCCAAGATATGTAGGTCTTTCGTCTGCCTGGGAGAATGCTGGTTCCATGCGTAACAACGGTTGGGATTTATCGGTAACATGGAGAGATCGTATTGGAAAAGTTAATTATCATCTTACGGGCAACCTATCTGATGTAAAGAACACGGTAACGAACCTTTATGGTAAAGAATACATTGGAACACAAATTACCCGTGAAGGGGATGCATTGGGATCCTGGTATGGCTATTTGTCTGATGGCTATTTTCAATCTCAGGCAGAGATTGATGAGTCTCCTGTTTATGGAACTCGTGCGAATGTTAAACCTGGTTATATCAAATATAAAGATATAAGTGGACCGGATGGTATAGCAGATGGAATTGTGAACGATTATGACCGTACAATATTGGGTAATCCGTCTCCAAGATATGAATTTAGCTTGAATATGGGAGCAGAATGGAACAACTTTGACTTCTCTTTATTTTTGCAAGGGGTAGGGAAGAAAGATATCTACTATGCCGGTTACGGAGTTCGCCCTTTTTATGTTGGTAGATCGATGACTCAGAATCAACTGGATAACTGGACGCCGACAAATACAGATGCTGCATTCCCGCTGTTGCTTATTGATGGTTCAGGAAGTAATGCGAACAATATTATATCAGATTTCTGGGTTAAAAGTGGGGCTTATATGCGTGTAAAGAATGTAGTGATTGGCTATACCTTACCAAAGAACTTGTTGCAAAAGATAAAGATTGATAACCTTCGTTTCTATGTAAGCGGTCAGAATCTATTCACTGTTTCCAATGCATATAAAGGATATGATCCTGAATGCGCTGTAAGTTTAACGACCTCTGGAACCACCGTAAGTGGAGGAAATTTCTATCCTTTGATGCAGACTTTTACTTTTGGTATGGACATTCGTTTTTAAAAATATGGCAATATGAAAAATATATTATTGAATATTTCATTACTGATAGGGATGGGTATCACTGTCATGTCTTGTTCTGATTTTTTAGATAAAACTCCCACCGACTATTCTTCTGTAGGCTTCTATCAGTCTGAGGCGGCAGTAAAAACAGGCGTAACAGGTATTTACAATGCTGTTAACATAGATATTGGTTACTTATGCCCATTTAATGTATATATGGACCATTTTACAGGACTTGCTATGGAGCGAGCCGAGAATAATAGTATTGGGGCAGGAGGTGCTTTGAATGCAGACAATGGGAATGTAAAAAACTGGTGGATAAATAACTATGTAATAATTGCGAGAGTAAATTCAGTAATAAGTGGTTCTACTCCTTATCTTGAATCTTTGGGCGGCAGTTCAAAACAATACCTTGCAGAAGCAAAAGTACTTCGGTCATTTGCTTATTACAATCTTATATCTACTTATGGAGACGTTCCATTTTATTCTGAACCAGTGACTGCAGATCAATATAAAGATCAACGCACATCGAAGGTGACTATACTCGATTTTATTTTATCTCAAATTGATGAAGCGGTTGTTGATCTGCCATGGATTGCCAAAGAAAGAGGTCGTGTAGATAAAGCTTTTGCTTTTGGGCTTAAGGCTCGTGCTGCTTTATTGGGAGGTAGTCTGGATTATGGTGGTAAAGCAAAAGATTACTTTACGGTAGCTGCTGCTGCCGCTAAATCGGTGATCGGACAACGTGCATTGGCTGCCAATTATGATGATTTGTTTACTAAGGCCGGTCAGGCTAAAGCCGACGTAAGGAATGAAACGCTATTTGAATTGATGTACTCAGATCAGGGAATTAAGAAATTCCATTGGGTAGGTTTTGGTTCGGTTTCAAGAAATTATGGACAAACAGGTCGTCACCCTTCAGCTATTTTGGCGGATACTTACGAATGTATTGATGGAAAACGTATTGATGAATCTTCATTATACGATCCGAAGCATCCGGGTGTAAACCGGGATCCGCGATTTAAATCAACGCTCTGGATGCATGGCGATACAGTACAAGGTAACACAAAAGGAACGGATGCCGGACGTATAAAGTTTGTTTTGGACGTATTCAATCCCACCACCATGTTTTACAATTTTACCACATCCGAGTGGTATGCCGGAACAAACGCAGACATCAATAGTGGTGCTGCCTGGACCAGCTTTGCCAATGCCGGTGTAGGTTATATGTGGAAAAAGTTTAGTAATGAACCTACAGAATCGATAACTGCGACTACCTGTAATATTCCATTGATGCGTTATGCTGAAGTGTTACTCACATATGCTGAAGCCAAAATAGAATTAAATGAGTTGGATAATACTGTTTATGATGCGATCGATCAAGTGCGTAATCGTTCAGGAATGCCTAAAGTTTCAACGGACAGAATAGGCAATCAAGATAAAATGCGTCAATTAGTTCGTCGTGAACGTAAGGTTGAACTAATTCTGGAAGGGCTTCATTTTGTGGATATGCGTAGATGGAAGATTGGCGATCTTGAAAATGCTACCCCCAGTTATGGATATCCAATTGCTCTTGTAAAAGACGCAAAAGGATATATTATATCCGGAGGCTATGCTGATGCTACTCCAGATATGGTTCCTAATTTCAAGAAATCAGCTCGTCATGACTTAAATGACATTGCTAATTATGATGCATATAAAGATAAGCTGAAGGTGAGAGACAAAAACCGTTTTTGGGATGATAAATTTTATCTGTTTCCTATTCCAACTGAGGAAAGAGACAGAAATCCCAATCTGACGCAAAATGACGGATATTAATTGAACTGATTTAAAATTGATAATTACTGAACCGGTAGGATGCGAAGCCATTCTCCGGTTTAGTTCTTTTATATTAAAGAGATGAGATATACTTTTATACTTTTAGCTTCTGTTTTATTGTTCTCGTGTCAATCTACAAAACAGGTTGGGGTTCTTGTTATTGGAGGAGGTGCCAGTGGAACTACTGCCGGGATTCAGTCGGCTCGAATGGGGATTAACACCCTGATTGTGGAAGAAAGCTCTTGGCTGGGTGGAATGTTAACGTCGGCTGGGGTGAGCGCGATTGATGGGAACCATAAACTGCCTGGGGGATTATGGGGTGAATTCAGATCCAAACTGATTCAATATTATGGAAGTGAGGAAAAATTAAATACGGGATGGGTAAGCAAGGTGCTTTTCGAGCCTTCTGCCGGTAATAAAATCTGGCAGGATATGGTAGCTGCTGAATCCCTCTTAGACGTAAGATTTAATACAAAGGTCGATGGCATTACCCGTAAGGATAATTATTGGTTGGTAAATATCGAACGCGAAGGTAGAAAAGAAACTATTAAAGCATCCGTGTTAATTGATGGGACAGAGTTGGGAGATGTAGCTAAAGCATGTGGTGCAACTTACGACATAGGAATGGATGCACGCGAAGTATGCGAAGAATCCATTGCCGGCGAAAAAGCTAATGATATAATTCAGGACTTAACCTTGGTTGCTGTACTGAAAGACTATGGCAAAGATGTTACCACAAAGAAACCCGAAGGATACGATCCCTCTCATTTTTATTGTTCGTGTAAAGTGCCTCAATGTACCAATCCCAAAGAAGGAAAAAGAGTGTGGGATTGTCAGAATATGCTCAATTACGGAAAACTCCCAAACAATAAGTACATGATTAATTGGCCCATCGAAGGGAATGATTACTATCTTAACCTAATTGAGATGACGCCGGAACAACGTATCGAGGCCCTGAAAGTTGCAAAGAATTTTACAATGTGTTTTGTTTATTATATGCAGACCGAACTTGGATTCAATACGCTGGGATTGGCGGACGACGAGTTTCCTACTGCCGATCGTTTACCTTTTATCCCCTATCATCGTGAATCCAGACGTATTCATGGTTTAGTGAGGTTTAACCTGAATCATGTATCCAATCCATTTACCCAGCCAGAAAAGCTTTATCGGACTAATATCGCGGTGGGCGATTATCCGGTAGATCATCACCATGCCCGTTATCAGGGCTGGAGTAATTTGCCGGATCTTCATTTCTATCCTATTCCTTCCTATGGTTTACCATTGGGAGCACTTGTTCCTAAGGATGTGAAGGGATTGATAGTTGCAGAAAAGTCCATCTCTGTTTCAAACTTAATAAATGGAACTACTCGACTTCAACCCGTTGTCATGCAAATTGGTCAGGCTGCCGGAGCGTTGGGCGCACTTGCTGTTCAACACAAGAAAGATGTTGATAAAGTTTCTGTACGCGAAGTGCAAAAAGCGATACTGAATGCAGGCGGTTATTTACAACCCTATCTGGACCTTCAGGTCTCCGACCCTCATTTCAAGGCACTGCAACGTATCGGTTCGACAGGTATTTTACGCGGTAGAGGATTGAATGTAGGATGGGAAAACCAGACATGGTTCGATGCGGATTCGCTCCTTTACGAACAGGCTCTTACTCCGGGATTGAAAGAGTTTGCTCCTGAGTTCGAATTTTCGGTATCCAATGAAATTATTACTGTTGAGGAGGCTTTAAACATAGTGTATCGGTTGGCACGACATCTGAATGTCCCCAATATGAGTGATGAAGCAACCTTTGATGCGCGTCAGAAAGCAAATTGGAAACAACAGCAAGGCTCCGAATATGACATCAGGCGACCGGTTACGCGTAAAGAGTTCGCCGTATTACTGGATACAGTCGTAAACCCGTTTGAACTGTACTCTGTCTCTATGAAAGGCGAATTAGGTGAATGAAAAAATTGAGTTCTACGGATTGATTTTTAATTAAAGCGTGAAGGTTCCGGCTTTTTTGTATAATATTGCTGTTCATTCGTCGTTAATTATGCATTGAACAAGAAAAATACCATGAGCAGCATTTACGATTCCCGTCAACGGCTTAAATATATTTTCATTATCGGGGCTGTGCTGATCGCTATAGCATCTGTAGTGGTGTCGGATTCGCTGATTAAGAATCTTGCGGATGAAGAACGTCAAAAAATTGAAGTGTGGGCCGAGGCAACCAGGGTAATGACAAACGAAAATCCAAGCCTTAATATGAACCTAATTCTGAAAATTATTCAGGGCAATACATCTATTCCGGTAGTGCTTTGTGATGATTCGGATCAGGTACTCACTTACAATAATATTGATGTTCCCGAAAGTAACCCGGAATCATTCATGCGGGTTTTGGTACAGAAGCTAAAACATAAGAACAAACCAATCGTTATCGATATGGAAGATGGAACCTTCCAATATCTGTATTACGACGATTCCATTATTCTAAAACGCTTGCTTATTTACCCATATGCTCAGCTTACAGTTGTATTTATTTTCATCATTATAGCCTTCCTTGCTTTGGCAAGTACGAAGAAAGCCGAACAAAATAAAGTTTGGGTAGGGCTTTCAAAGGAAACTGCACACCAGTTGGGCACTCCCATTTCTTCGCTCATAGCCTGGATTGAATATCTGAAGACAAAAGAAATTGATCAGTCTTACCTCGATGAAATGGAAAAGGATGTAAAGCGGCTTGAAACCATTGCCGATCGCTTTTCAAAGATAGGCTCCGATCCCAAACCTATTAACGTTAATATCAGCGAATCGCTCCTCTCGGCACTCGATTATATGAAGACCCGTATTTCGCAGAAAGTGAAAATTAAAACATTTTTCCCTGCCGAGCCTGTTATGGTGCAAATGAACGATTCGCTTTTTGCCTGGGTTGTAGAGAATCTGACTAAAAATGCAGTGGATGCAATGGAGGGACAGGGAGAGATTTCATTTAAGGTTGAAGAACGTAAAAATGTAGTTCGGATTGATGTGACAGATACGGGAAAAGGAATTTCCAAATCCAAATTTAAAACGGTCTTTAATCCTGGTTACACGACTAAAGCGAGAGGATGGGGGCTTGGCTTGTCGCTCGTCAAGAGAATAGTCGAATCGTACCATGGAGGGAAAATTTTTGTAAAATCGTCGGAGCCGGGTAAAGGAACTACTTTCCGTATAGAATTAAGGAAGAGTAAAGCCTAAATTGGTCTATAATTAAAAATAATAAGATTAGGTATTGTATATGTGTTTAGTTTTTTCGTACCTTTGCAAGGTTTTTACACTAAAAGGCTTTGGGAAAATTTGATATATATAAAGTAGATTTAAAGAATCTCTCTCCGGGAGTACACGAATTTGAGTACATTCTGGAGAATAAGTTTTTTGTGGATATCGACGGAGACGAAGTCCAGAAGGGCAAAGTGAAGGTAAACCTCACTGTGAAACGTTCGTCGATGGTTTTTGATATGAACTTTCAGCTAGAGGGAGTTGTTTATGTACCATGCGACAGATGCCTGGATGATATGGACCTTCCAATCAGCGCGAAAAACAAACTTATCGTTAAATTCGGTAAAGAATATGCCGAAGAAAGTGATGAAATCGTAATTATTCCGGAAGCGGAAGGCGAAATCAATCTGGCGTGGTTTATTTATGAGTTCATTGCTTTGACAATTCCGATGAAACATGTACATGCTCCCGGAAAATGTAACAAGGCCATGTCTTCTAAGCTAAAGAAACACACCACCAGACGCTCTGATGACGACGATGAGTATGAAGATGAATCGGCAGATGAGATCATTGTAGAAGATGATAGCTCGGATATGTCTTCCGATCCTCGCTGGGATGCTCTGAAAGGTTTAGTAGAGAATGATAACAATTAAATAAATTTAAAATGGCACATCCTAAAAGAAGACAATCGAAAACTAGAACAGCCAAGAGAAGAACTCACGACAAGGCTGTTACTCCAACAATGGCTATCTGCCCTAACTGTGGAGCCTGGCATATTTACCACACTGTTTGTGGCGAGTGCGGATATTACAGAGGTAAGTTAGCCATCGAGAAAGAAGCTGCAGTATAAAGGTTCTTCAGATCGTTACAGATTTGGATGAGCAGAAGAAATAGCCCTAAAAACAATTTTAGGGCTTTTTTTTAATTTAGAGACAGATATGTCTCTGTATATTATAAGTTATGGATAAAATTAATGCGGTAATAACAGGAATCGGGGGATTTGTTCCCGAAGATGTGTTGACAAATAGTGATATTTCAAAGATGGTCGACACAAGTGAAGAATGGATAATGACCCGTGTTGGCATAAAAGAGCGACGGATACTAAGAGGAGAAGGTTTAGGTACTTCTTATATGGGAATCCGGGCTGTTAACCAACTTTTTGAAAAGACCGGAGTGAATCCGGAAGAAATAGAAGTGGTTCTTTGTGCAACATCGACTCCTGATTATCATTTTCCTACAACTGCTTCAATCGTTGCTTACAATACCGGTTGTAAGAATGCCTTTACATTTGATGTACAAGGAGCATGCGCCGGATTTCTTTATGCACTGGAAACCGGATCGAACTATATTCGTTCGGGACGCTATAAAAAAGTATTGATTGTAGCCGGAGATAATATGACATCTATTACGGATTATACAGATCGTACGACTTGTCCGTTATTTGGCGACGCTTGCGGAGCTGTATTACTGGAACCTACAACCGAAGAATTTGGTATAATGGATACTATTCTGCGTACTGATGGAGTTGGCTTGCCACACCTGCTGATGAAAGGCGGAGGCTCTGCTTATCCATCCAGTCACGAAACGGTTGACAAACATCAGCATTGCGTATACCAGGAAGGAAAAGTGGTATTCAAATATGCTGTGTCTTATATGGCTGAAGCCTCTGCAGAGATTATGCACAGGAATGGCATGACGAATGAAGACGTTGATTGGTTTGTTCCTCATCAGGCTAACCTGCGCATCATCGATGCGGCAGCAAAGCGGATGGAATTGCCTATCGAAAAAGTAATGATTAATATAGAAAAATATGGTAATACGAGTGCCGGAACTATTCCTATCTGTTTATGGGAATGGGAAGACAAACTGAAGAAGGGGGATAATATTATCCTTGCTGCATTCGGGGCGGGTTTCACCTGGGGCTCTATCTACCTCAAATGGGGATATGATGGAAAAAAAGCATAAATCAGGATTCGTAAATATCGTTGGTAATCCTAATGTAGGGAAGTCTACATTAATGAATGTATTGGTAGGCGAACGTGTGTCTATCATTACTTCCAAAGCCCAGACGACACGTCACAGGATTTTGGGAATTGTAAACACCGACGATATGCAGATTGTATATTCGGACACGCCAGGTGTGCTTACTCCGAATTATAAGCTGCAGGAATCTATGCTTAATTTTTCAAATTCTGCCCTTGGAGATGCAGATGTATTGTTGTATGTAACCGACGTCGTGGAGACGGTAGACAAAAATGAAGAGTTCCTTCAAAAGGTTCAGAAATTAGACTGTCCGGTTTTGTTGATTATTAATAAGATTGATCTTAGCAACCAATCTGATCTTGAAAAGATGGTTGCTCTCTGGAAAGAATTTCTTCCAAAGGCAGAAATTATTCCCGTATCCGCTCAGTCAAAATTTAATATTGACTACATAAAGCGTCGAATCGAGGATTTAATGCCCGAATCTCCTCCTTATTTTGAGAAAGATGCGCTTACAGATAAGCCTGCGCGTTTCTTTGTTACTGAGATTATTCGCGAAAAGGTCCTTCTTTATTATCAACAAGAGATTCCATATGCTGTTGAAGTGGTTGTGGAACTTTTTAAAGAAGAGGCGGATATAATTCGTATCAAATCGCTGATAATTTGTGAAAGAGATACGCAAAAAGGAATTATTATTGGTCATCAGGGTCAGGCATTGAAGAAAGTAGGATCAATGGCCCGAAAGGATATTGAGCGCTTTTTTGGAAAGAAGGTTTTTCTGGAAATGTTCGTAAAAGTGGAAAAGGATTGGAGAAACCGTGATAACATGTTGCGAAACTTTGGTTATCAGCTGGATTAATAACAGCAAACAGAAAGGGAAAATTTATGGGAAATATAGTAGCAATAGTTGGGAGACCCAACGTAGGAAAGTCCACCTTGTTTAATCGTTTAACGCAAAGCCGTCAGGCTATTGTAGACGAAACAGCAGGTACGACCCGCGACCGTCATTACGGAAAAGTGGAGTGGACTGGTAAAAAGTTTTCGCTGATTGATACCGGCGGATGGGTAGTTAATTCGGATGATATTTTTGAAGAAGAGATAAATAAGCAAGTTCAAATAGCGATTGAAGAGGCTGACGTTATTTTATTTGTTGTTGATGTATTGAATGGTATTACGGATTTGGATTCGCAGGTGGCACAAATCTTGCGTCGTTCAAAGAAACCATTGATCGTTGTTGCTAATAAAGCAGATAATTTCGATTTACATTATTCTGCTGCCGAGTTTTATTCGTTTGGTTTAGGAGATCCTTTTTGCGTTTCGGCCGTTAACGGTTCGGGAAGCGGTGATTTGCTGGATGCAATCGTGACTAAATTCGAAGAAGATAAAGAAGAAGAGGTTTTGGATGAATTACCTCGGATAGCAGTAATCGGACGTCCAAATGCAGGAAAATCATCATTGATCAATGCATTTATAGGTGAAGATCGTCATATTGTGACAGATGTTGCCGGAACTACACGCGATTCAATTTTTACTAAGTATAATAAGTTTGGATTGAACTTTTACCTGGTGGATACAGCTGGTATCCGTAAAAAGGGGAAAGTAAATGAAGATCTTGAATATTATTCAGTAATTCGTTCTATTAAGGCGATCGAAAACTCGGATGTTTGTGTTTTAATGCTTGATGCTACAAGAGGAATTGAAAGTCAGGATCTGAATATTTTCTCTTTAGTGCAGAAAAACAGCAAAGGATTGGTTGTTTGTGTTAATAAGTGGGATTTGGTTGAAGATAAGAGTCAGAAAGCAATAGAGACATTCTTGCAGGCTATTCGCAATCGTTTGGCTCCATTTACAGATTTTCCAATCTTGTTTATTTCGGTTCACAACAAACAACGAATTTTTAAGGTTCTGGAAACTGCGAAAGAGGTTTACGACAATCGGAATAACCGTATTTCGACAGCAAAACTGAATGAGTTGATGTTACCTATAATTGAAAATTATCCACCTCCTGCATGGAAGGGTAAGTATATCAAAATTAAGTATGTTACTCAGTTGCCGAATGTTCACACTCCTTCGTTTGTGTTCTTTGCCAATCTTCCTCAATGGATTAAGGAGCCTTATAAACGTTTCCTGGAGAATAAAATCCGTGAGAATTTTAACTTTACCGGTACGCCTATAAATATATTTATTCGCGAGAAATAAATACAAGAGGGAACGGTTGATCTGTTCCTTGAAGGTACATTATAAAAGAAAGGGCGCTCCCAAACCGGAAGCGCCCTTTCTTTTATTTATTGATTTTACTTTAAGATTCGGTATTAAACATTTCTGCTTCTTTTACTTTTTTGAAAAGATCAGAAGCAAATACAAAGTCGTTTAGTGCTTTGTTTGTCGAATTCATAACCTGGTCTTTATTCCCTTCCCATTCCTTTACACCCTCTTTGATGAAAATAATATTGTCTCCAATATTCATCACAGAATTCATGTCGTGCGTGTTTATAACGGTGGTAATTTGGTATTCAATTGTAATGCTATGAATCAAGTCGTCTATTAACAGAGCGGTTTTTGGATCCAAACCCGAGTTTGGTTCATCGCAAAACAGGTATTTAGGCTTGAGGGCTATAGCACGCGCAATGGCTGCGCGTTTCATCATACCTCCGCTTATTTCGGATGGGTACAGATTACCTGCTTCCGAAAGATTTACGCGGTCAAGACAAAACTGAGCTCTTGCTATTTTTTCTTTTTTAGTTTCTTTTGAGAACATATCGAGAGGAAAAAGTACATTCTCTAATACGGTCATGCTATCAAACAAAGCCGAGCCCTGAAAAAGCATTCCCATTTCCCTGCGAATAACATGTAGTTCGTTTTTACCCATTGAGGTAAAATCGCGGTTGTCGTATAGAATCTGACCAGAGTCTGGTTTAATCAGGCCAATAATGCTTTTTATCATCACAGTTTTCCCGGAACCACTTCGCCCGATAATCAGGTTTGTTTTGCCCGTTTCAAAAACTGCGCTGATATTATTCAGTACAGTTCTTCCTTCGAACGATTTTATTATGTTTTTTACTTCAATCATAATTAAGTGAGCATTAATTGTGTCATAATAACATCGGCCATAAGAATCATGATACTACTCATAACCACGGCGTTGGTACTTGCTTTCCCCACATCAAGAGCACCTCCCCTTACATTGTATCCGAAATAGGCCGCAATAGATGAAATAATAAAGGCGTAAACAACCGATTTGATGATTGAATAGGTAACATAGTAAGAGTTGAAAAAATATTGCAGTCCGTATTCGAAGGCACTTGTGGGGAGTGATGGTGTAACCATACTAGCCAGATAACCTCCTATTATTCCAGTAAACATACTGAAAATAACAAGCACAGGAATGAAAACCATCAACCCGATCATTTTAGGTAAGATAAGGAAATTGGCAGAATTTACCCCCATTATTTCCATGGCATCGATTTGTTCAGTTACACGCATTGTCCCGATTTCGGATGCAATGTTACTGCCTATTTTACCTGCAAGGATCAAACACATAATGGAGGAAGAAAATTCCAGCAGGATGATTTCTCTCGTTGTATATCCAATTGTAAATTTTGGAATAAGGGGAGAGCTGATATTTAGTGATATCTGTATGGCAATTACAGTCCCGATAAAAATGGAAATAATGATAACAATCCAAATGGAGTCTACACCTAACTTGTATATTTCCTTGACTAATTGTTTAAAGAACATGCTCCATTTATCCGGTAAAGAAATAGCCTTAGTCATTAGCAGCGTATATTCGCCCAGCCTATGTAATGCTTTATTCATTCGCTATTAAACTATTATTATCATGCAAAGATAGCGGAAAATCTAATAACCCTTGTATGAAATTAATAATTTCCGTTACTTTGCGACAAATCTATGGATATGGCAGACGAGCAGCAAATGGTCCTTCGGACGGAGGATTTGGTGAAGAAATATAGAACGAGAACGGTTGTAAATCATGTTTCGATAAACGTAAAACAGGGTGAAATCGTAGGCCTTCTTGGACCTAATGGTGCTGGAAAGACGACTACATTCTATATGACAGTTGGACTTGTAACTCCAAACGAAGGAAAGATTTTCCTTAACGATATGGAAATTACCAATTTTCCGGTTTACATGCGTGCGCGTCATGGGATTGGTTATCTTGCTCAGGAAGCTTCGATTTTCAGAAAGATGACAGTTGAAGATAATATCCGTTCTGTTCTGGAAATGACTGATACGGATGCTGCCTATCAAAATGAAAAACTAGAAAGTTTGCTTACTGAATTTGGCCTTCATAAAGTGCGTAAAAATCTGGGGGATCAGTTGTCGGGAGGTGAACGCCGACGTGCAGAGATTGCCCGTTGTCTGGCAATCAATCCTAAATTTATCATGCTTGACGAACCCTTTGCCGGGGTAGACCCTATAGCTGTTCAGGATATTCAAAGCATTGTAGCTAAGCTGAAGCATAAGAATATCGGGATTCTCATAACCGATCATAATGTGTACGAAACGCTCAGTATAACAGACCGGGCTTATTTGCTTTTTGAAGGAAAGGTTTTATTTCAGGGTACAGCAGAGCAATTGGCCGAAAATGAAATTGTAAAAGAAAAGTATTTGGGTAAAGATTTTCAGTTACGCAAAAAGAATCTGTAATATTTATTTTTCTCTTAACTCTCTTTTAAGCGCTACTATGCAAAAGATAAAGAGAATAGCAAAAGAGATAGAAACAAAGGTGAATGGGAGCATGTTTTCTGTTGATACATTCCCGGTTATGAATTCATTTTTTGCTAAATTTGGATTGGTCAAGCTTATTACTCCTAAAAAATTATTGGCAAAATGGGCGATGACTGGTAACCAGATGTTATTTCCCCATAGCAATAGATAGCCAAAATAGGCCCCAAGTAACATTCGGGGAATAAATCCATAGAACTGCATGTGGAAAAGACTGAATACTATCGCAGCAAGCCAGACGATGAGGTGCTGGTTTTTTGTTGTTTTACTGAATACCTGCCGTAAAGTTCCTCTGAATAGAAATTCTTCAGTAATAGCAGCTACCACTGCTACTACAAAGATATTCTGAATTAGAATAATCAGGCCTTCTCCTGAGAGCATAAGAGTTGTTAGCTTCTCGGCTTCGACTTCTTTGGCCTGCATCCATGCTTCTATCGGATAAAGAATGTCTGGTAATTTCACCATCTTATTCAGAATACCTGTCAGACTTATAAAGGGGGAGATGAGAACTACACTTAGTATAGTTAGTATAATGGTTTTTCCTTTTGGAAATGTAGAGGCATAAAGGTATTTCCTGATATTGGAACTGCAAAAAAAGGCCATGATTAGTGCCGGTACAAGAAAGGTGCCAATTGCTGCAAGAAACTGAATCAACCGAAGCATTTCCGGATTTTCCATTAGGTTGGCCGATGAGCTATAAAGCAAAGTAAACAACCAGAGTCCTATAAGAGAAGAGAGGAGGCCTCCAGCCAAAATAAGGAAAAGAAGAGCCAATAGTTGAAAAAGAGCCGGACGTTCGGCGAATATTCCCCGGATTACCATAGGTGTTTAAATAAAAAAACTTCTGCCAAAGGTAGGCAGAAGTTTTAAGTTCGTTAGAAGATTCTAATTACATTTTAGGTCTGGCTTCTTTAACTACCATTTGACGACCTTCATATTCAGCTTCATTCAATTCTTCAATTGCTTTTTGTCCTTCAGCGTTGTTAGGCATTTCAACAAAAGCGAAACCTTTTGATCTACCTGTTTCACGGTCGATGATGATCTTTACAGAATCAACAACTCCGTACTCTTCCAAAACGTGTCTTAAATCTTCTTCCCGAACACGATAGTTCAGGTTACCAATGTAAATGTTCATAAAAATAGAAATAATTAAATAAGAAATAAATTGTTTTATGAAAGTTGGAATCGGAATTCCGTAACACAAGGTTAATACCCTTTCACGCTACAAAGGAAAACATTTATTTCAGACTAGCAAATCTTTTGGTAAATAAATTATAAATAATGCCTAATTAAATGGTAATTAGGGAATAGGATAGATAAATAGACTACATTTGAATGATAATTGTTTTTCAATTAGATGAAAGATGAAGTCCTGATAACGTATAAAATTGGTTTTTAATCAGCATAAATCTTAATAAAATAAAAATTGTTATTGTTTTAGATGAATTGTTTCTCTATTTTTTGTTAAGGATGAACAATTTAGAGCTACAGCTTGCGAGATTAAAAGAATAGGATTAATTTTGCAGGCTAAAATCCGATACGAATATTAATTAAATAAATCATTCAGAATGAACGTTTCGCTTAAGAATATTGATGCCGTAAGTGGTATTGTTAAAGTAGAGATTGTGAAAGCCGACTATGCCGATAAGGTAGAGAAAGGGCTGCGTAACTTCCGCCAAAAAGCAAATGTACCAGGATTCCGCAAGGGAATGGTACCTATGGGTATGGTAAAGAAAATGTATGGCAAATCGGTATTGGCAGAAGAGGTGAACAAATTAGTATCTGAAGGACTTTTTGGATTTATCCGCGAAAAAGAACTTAATGTATTAGGTGAACCTCTTCCAAATGAAACTGAACAAAAAGAAATCAATTTCGATTTGCAGGAAGATTTCGAATTCTGTTTTGATGTAGCTTTGGCTCCTGAAATAAATGTTGAGCTAAGCAAAGAAGATACTCTTCCTTACTATCAAATTGCTGTAACCAGCGAAATGGTTGAAAAGCAGATTGAATCTTACCGTGCTAATTTTGGCAACTACGATAAGGTAGAGGAAGTGGAAGAAAAAGATATGGTAAAGGGTCTGGTTGTTGAACTTGAAAACGGCGAACCTAAAGCAAATGGACTTGTTGTAGAAAATGCTGTAATTATGCCTTTATATATCAAGGATGCTGAAGAGAAAGCCAAATTCATGGGTGCAAAGAACAACTCTGTTGTTGTTTTTAACCCAAGCAAGGCGTACGATGGTACTGAAGCAGAAATTGCAGCATTCCTAAAGGTTGAGAAAGATCAGGTTGCCTCTTATACTGGAGATTTTAGCTTCGAAATCGCTGAAATTACACGTCATAAAGAAGCAGAACTGAATGAAGAACTGTTTACTCGCGTATTCGGTGAAGGAGTTGTTTCAACTGCAGAAGAATTTACTAACAAGATTAAAGAATCGTTGGCTGAACAGTTTGCTCCTGAAAGCGATTTTAAATTTTTATCTGATGCAAAGGATCTTTTGGTTGCAAAAGCAGGTGAGTTAGCTTTCCCGGAAGCAATTCTGAAACGCTTTATGTTAGCTCAGGATGAAAGAAAAACGGCAGAATCTATTGATGAGGATTTCCCGAAAGTAATTGAAGATCTTAAATTCCATCTAATTAAGGAAAAACTTGTAAAAGAAAATGACCTGAAAGTGGAAGAGGCTGATATCACAGCATTTGGAAAGCGTGTAGCTAAGGCTCAGTTTGCTCAATATGGAATGATTTCTGTTCCGGAAGACGTTCTTGATAATTATGCAAAGGATATGTTGAAAAACAAAGAAACTTTGCGTAATGTGATTGACCGTGCAGTGGAAGAAAAATTATCTTCATGGTTAAAAGAGCAAGTTAAATTGGATGTAAAGGAAGTTTCTGCTGAAGATTTCGGCAAACTTGCTGAGTAATATTCTCTTTGAATAACGGTCTAACAGACTGTTATATAGACAAAAGGGATTTCTCTCTGAAAAAATATCTTTGCGGGTACAAAATAAATTGTTTCATTCAGAAATTTATTTATAACTTTGTTTATCCGTATAGAGAGAGGGGAATCCCTTTCTTGTGCCTTAACTGAGTAATAACACAATATTTAATATGGAAGATTTTAGAAAGTATGCAACGAAGCATTTGCGAATGAATGGAACAGCGTTGGATAGCTACATGAATATCTCGAGTAGTTATATTTCGCCTACAATTATAGAAGAACGTCAGTTGAACGTAGCTCAAATGGATGTGTTTTCAAGATTAATGATGGATCGGATTATTTTCCTTGGTACACAGATTGATGACTATACAGCGAATGTTATTCAAGCTCAGTTGTTGTATCTGGACTCAAGTGATCCTGGAAAAGATATTTCGATTTATATTAATTCTCCGGGTGGTTCTGTGTATGCAGGTTACGGTATTTATGATACAATGCAGTTTATCAGCAGTAATGTGTCTACAATTTGTACCGGAATTGCTGCTTCTATGGCATCTGTATTACTTGTCTCAGGAACAAAAGGAAAACGTTTTGCTTTAAAACATTCCCGTGTTATGATTCATCAGCCACTAGGTGGAACTCAGGGTCAGGCTTCAGATATAGAAATTGCTGCCCGTGAAATTATTAAAGTTAAGAAAGAATTGTATACGATTATTTCAAACCATTCTGGAAAACCTTTTGAAGAAGTAGAACGTGACAGTGATCGGGATTACTGGATGACTTCAGAGGAAGCAAAGGCTTACGGTATGATCGATGATGTCCTGATACGTAAATAATTTAAATAGAAATAAGATTTTATGGCCAAGTCGGGCGATATATGTACTTTTTGTGGTAAAAGCAGGAAAGATGCCAATCTGTTGATTACAGGTATTTCTGGTGCAATTTGTGATGATTGTGCAAAGCAGGCTTACGAAATTGTAAAAGAAGAGAATAAAACAGTAGGAGGAGCTTCTTTTGGGCTGTCGCAGAATGATCTTCCTAAACCTCAGGATATTAAGGATTTTCTTGATCAATATATTATCGGTCAGGTAGATGCCAAACGTTACCTGTCGGTATCTGTTTACAATCATTATAAACGCTTGCTTCAGAAAATGACCTCTGATGATGTTGAAATTGAAAAATCAAACATTATAATGGTTGGTGCTACGGGGACAGGTAAGACTTTACTTGCTCGTACTATCGCTAAGTTGTTGCATGTTCCGTTTGCTATAGTAGATGCAACCGTGCTTACAGAGGCCGGTTACGTGGGAGAAGATATCGAAAGTATTCTTACAAGATTGCTTCAGGCGGCAGATTATAATGTTGAGGCGGCCCAGCGCGGAATCGTTTTTATTGATGAAATTGATAAAATAGCCCGCAAGGGAGACAATCCGTCGATTACACGTGATGTTAGCGGGGAAGGTGTTCAGCAAGGTTTGTTGAAATTGCTTGAAGGATCCATTGTAAATGTACCTCCCCAGGGAGGTCGTAAACATCCGGATCAGAAAATGATTGCTGTTGATACAAAAAATATCCTTTTCATCTGCGGTGGAGCATTTGACGGAATAGAAAAGAAAATCGCACAGCGTTTAAACACGAGGGTTGTAGGATATGCGGCTGGTAAGGATGTAGATTTGGTTGACAAACATAATCTGTTGAAGTATATTACTCCAACTGATTTAAAGTCTTTCGGCCTAATTCCTGAAATTATTGGTCGTCTGCCAATTCTTACTTATTTAAATCCGCTTGATAGAGAAACTCTCAGAAGTATTCTTACCGAACCGAAAAATTCAATAATTAAGCAATATATTAAGCTTTTCAAAATGGATGGCATTGATCTTTCGTTTGAAGAAAATGTATATGAATTTATTGTTGACAAGGCCCTTGAGTTTAAACTCGGAGCCCGCGGACTTCGCTCGATTGTGGAAGCGGTAATGATGGATGCTATGTTTAGCATGCCTTCGAATAATGAAAAAGAACTCCACGTTACCTTGGAGTATGCGGTTGATAAGTTTGAAAAGTCCGATGTAAATCGCTTGAAGATAGCTTAAGTAAGAGATTCTAAAAATATAAATGTTGTATGGCAAAGAAAGACAGCTTGACTGAGGAGCTAAAAAAGCATTTTGGTTTTGATACCTTTAAAGGGAATCAAAAAGCTATTGTAGAGAATGTATTGGCAGGAAACGATACATTTGTGCTTATGCCAACCGGGGGAGGGAAATCCTTGTGTTATCAGCTGCCTTCATTGATGATGGAAGGGACGGCTATTGTTATATCTCCTCTTATAGCATTGATGAAGAATCAGGTGGATGCTATGCGTAACTTCAGTGAAGAAGACGGCGTTGCTCATTTTATAAATTCATCTCTCAATAAAACGGCGATTGATCAGGTAAAAGAAGATATTACTTCGGGAAGAACGAAGTTGTTATATGTTGCTCCCGAATCGCTGACAAAAGATGAGAATGTAGAATTCCTTCGTCAGTGTAATATTTCATTTTATGCCGTGGATGAAGCTCACTGTATTTCTGAATGGGGGCATGACTTCCGTCCGGAATACCGACGCATTCGTCCAATTATTAATGAAATAGGCAAACGTCCGCTTATTGCGTTAACTGCAACGGCCACTCCTAAGGTGCAACATGATATTCAGAAGAATCTGGGGATGAGTGATGCGACAGTATTCAAATCGTCTTTCAACCGATCTAATCTTTATTATGAAATAAGACCCAAAAATGCGAATGTAGATAGAGAGATTATTAAGTATATTAAATCGCAGGAAGGCAAATCGGGTATTATTTATTGTTTGAGCCGTAAAAAGGTTGAAGAATTTACTGATATTTTAAAGGCTAATGGAATTAACGCACTTGCTTACCATGCAGGAATGGATTCACAGGTTCGTACTGAGAATCAGGATGCATTTTTGATGGAAAAAGTTGACGTGATAGTGGCAACAATTGCTTTTGGAATGGGAATTGACAAACCCGATGTTCGTTATGTAATACATTACGATATTCCAAAAAGTCTTGAAGGTTATTATCAGGAAACCGGACGTGCAGGTCGTGATGGCGGAGAAGGACAATGTATCGCCTTCTATGCTTACAAAGATTTACAGAAGCTGGAGAAATTTATGCAGGGAAAACCTGTAGCAGAACAGGAAATTGGAAAACAGTTGTTGCTTGAAACGGCAGCTTATGCAGAGACTTCTGTGTGTCGTAGAAAGGTTCTGTTACACTATTTTGGCGAAGAATATCTCGAAGAAAATTGTGCTTGTTGCGATAATTGTTTGAATCCCAAAAAACAAGTGGAAGCTAAAGAGTTGTTGACAGCCGTACTCGAAGTTGTGAGTACATTAAAAGAAAAATTTAAGGTAGACTATGTAGTGAATATGTTGGTGGGTAAAGAAACCTCCGAGATTCAATCTTATAAGCATGACGAACTGGAGATCTTCGGATCCGGTCAGGATGAAGATGAGAAAACATGGAATGCCGTTATAAGACAAGCATTAATTGCAGGTTATCTGACGAAAGATATTGAAAACTATGGCTTACTGAAGGTTTCCAAAAAAGGGAAAGATTTCATGGATAAGCCGGTTTCATTCAAAATTACGGAAGACAATGAGTTTGATGAAGAGGATGAAGAGGTTCCTGTAAGAGGAGGTGCATCTTGTGCCGTGGATCCGGTTCTTTACTCCATGATGAAAGACCTTCGTAAAAAGTTGTCTAAAAAATTGGAGGTTCCTCCATTTGTTATTTTTCAAGATCCTTCTCTTGAGGCTATGGCTACAACTTATCCTGTTACATTGGATGAGTTGCAGAATATACCTGGAGTTGGCGCTGGAAAGGCTAAGCGTTATGGACAAGAATTTGTCACGCTTATTAAAAAACATGTGGAAGAAAATGAAATTGAACGTCCTGAAGACCTTCGGGTAAGAACCGTGGCCAATAAATCTAAATTAAAAGTGTGGATTGTTCAAAGTATTGACCGTAAGGTCGCATTGGATGATATTGCCATGACTAAAGGCCTTGAGTTTTCAGAGCTTCTGGATGAAGTGGAAGCCATCGTTTATTCGGGAACCAAGATAAGTATTGATTATTTCCTAAATGATGTAATGGATGAAGATCATATTCAGGATATTTATGAATATTTCAAGGATTCTGAAACTGATAAACTTGCAGATGCGATTGATGAGTTAGGTTCGGATTATACTGAAGAAGAAATTCGGTTGGTGCGCATCAAATTCTTATCTGAGATGGCAAACTAAATAATATAGGCATATAGCTGCAGCGAATCAAAAAACATGGCTCCTGTTCTATAAAAAACACTAATTTAACGAACTGGCACACTTTAGATGTTCTTTATCCGTTAGATTAGTGTTATTTTTGTAATGTGATACAAGGTATGGAAAAAAGATTTCGTTATAGAAAGTTACTTGTTTCATTTTTAGTAGCTGCAAGTTTTGTAGTGAAGGCGCAAACTCCGGTCGACCCTGTTGTTCTGACTGTAGCAGGAAAAGATGTGCCTTTGTCTGAGTTTGTTTATATTGCTGGAAAAAACAGTGAAGTTAATCTCTCTGATTCAGCCTCTTTGTGTTCTTATCTTGAACTCTTCAAAAAATTCAAATTGAAAGTGGCCGAAGCCGAATCACTTGGAATTGATACAACACAGAGTTTTGCATGTGAACTAAATGGCTATCGTGAGCAACTGGCAAAAAGTTACCTGAAAGATACCCAGGTTGTGTCGGAGGATGTAATCAGAAGTCTTGAACTCGAATATCCCGATTTTAAGCACCTTATGCAGGAATACAGAGATGGTATTCTTCTTTTTGAGGTCAGTAACAGGGAGGTATGGAACAGATCTTCAGAAGATAAAGCCGGTTTGCAATTTTTTTTCGATCAGCATAAAGCGCAGTATGAATCCGCTAGTCTGGAGATGGTACGGGGACAAGTGATTGCTGATTATCAGATTTGGCTGGACAATCAGTGGACAGAACGGTTGTCTAAAAAATATCCCATAACAGTACATTGGGATGTATTGAAAAACGTAAGTAACTGAAAATATGATAAGAATTTTGTTCCTTTTAGTCGCTATTGTTTTTAGTTTGTTTGCCTGTAAAAAGGCAATACAGACTGATGAACCGGATGCGTTGGTAAAAGTGAACAATAGAATTCTTAGCCGTTCTGAAGTGCAGAAAGTTATACCTAAGGGATCTTCATCTTCGGATAGTTTGCTTTTGGCAGAAAGTTATATTAAGAAATGGATAAAGGATGAGTTGATTCAAGAGGTTGCCCTACGAAATCTTGGAGATGATAAAGAGTTAATTGATAAATTGGTTGATAATTACAGGCGATCGCTCATCCGTTATCGTTACCAGGAAAAATTGATAAATGAGAAGCTATCGGACGAAATCCAGGAATCTGATGAACTCACGTATTATGATGCAAATAAGGATAAGTTTATTCTTAATAAGAATTTGGTCAAAGGTTTGTTCCTTAAGATACCAGCAGATGCACCGAATATGTCTGATGTGAAAGGATGGTATAAGTCTGGCTCTGTCTCAGCTCTCGAAAAAATAGAGAAGTATAGCGTACAAAACGCTGTTATTTATGAATATTTCTATGACAAGTGGGTCGATTTCGATGAAATTATGGATAACGTACCACAACATCTTTCCAATCCAGAGGGTTTCCTTAGAACAAGCAAAACTTTGGAAGTCACTGACAGTTCTTTCTGCTATCTTCTGCATATTAAGGAACATTTGCTTAAAGGACAGGTGGAGCCTTATGAGTATGCACAACCAAGGATTAAAGAGATACTGATAAATCAAAGAAAACTTGAGTTTATTAAAGAATTTGAAGACGAATTATATAACGATGCGCTTAATGGTGGTGATGTGAAATTTTACACTAAGCCTTGAGCAATATTAAAGGGTAGACATGATGAAAAAGATTTTTATTGTATTTTTTCTTGCCTGTTGTTCTTATGCGATACATGCACAAGACAATGTTATTGATGAAATTGTGTGGGTGGTAGGAGATGATGCTATTTTGCGCTCAGATATTGAGTCGCAACGGCTTTCTCTTCAGGTTGAAGGTCAGAAGTTAGATGGCGACCCCTATTGTGTAATTCCTGAGCAAATAGCTATTCAAAAGCTTTATTTACATCAGGCTAAAATTGATAGTATCGAAGTAAATGAGACGCAAGTGATTCAACAGGTAGAGCAGTGGATGAACTGGGCGACGAATCAAATTGGATCAAAAGAAAAGATGGAAGAGTATTTTAACAAAAAGAGCTCTCAGATCAAGGAAGAACGTAAAGAAATGATCAAAGAACAACAAATCGTTCAGCAGATGCAACGAGAGTTGGTCGGAGAGATTAAACTTACTCCTTCTGAAGTACGTCGTTATTATAGTAAACTTCCCCAAGATAGTCTTCCTTATATTCCTACAACAGTCGAAGTTCAGATTGTTACAATGGAACCTAAGATTCCATTTGATGTAACCGACGCCATTAAGGCAAGGTTAAGAGATTATACTGAACAAGTAACTTCAGGTAAAATGGAATTTTCTACACTTGCTCGCTTATACTCTGAAGATCCGGAATCGTCAAAAAGAGGAGGAGAGCTTGGTTTTATGGGCAAAGGTCAGCTATTGCCTGAGTTTGCCAATGTGGCATTTAATTTGAATGATCCTAAACGTGTATCAAAAATTGTTGAAACAGAATATGGTTTTCACATTATTCAATTAGTAGAAAAAAGAGGAGACCGAATTAACTGTCGTCATATTTTGTTAAAACCTAAAGTTTCGGGTAAAGAACTGACAGACGCGACTCAGCGTTTGGATTCTCTTTATAAAGATTTGCAAGCGAACAAGTTCTCATTTGAGGAGGCTGCTACTTTTGTTTCTTACGACAAGGATACCCGTAACAATAAAGGTTTGATGGTTAACAAGAATGGTGAAAGTGTTAATTCAGGAACACCGAAATTTGAACTTCAGGAGCTTCCCCAGGAGATTAGTAAAATTGTTTACAATATGAAACCTGGTGATATTTCAAAACCATTTACAATGATTACAGACAAACAAAAAGAAGTTGTTGCCATTGTTAAACTCAAAACGAAAATTGAGGGACACAAAGCGAATATGGCAGACGATTTTCAAGCACTGAAATCAATTGTAGAAAGTAAGAAGAAAGAAGAACTTTTAAATAATTGGATTGCTAAGAAACAGAAAGATACTTATGTCCGCATTAGCGAAGGCTGGAGAAAATGCGACTTTAAGTATCCAGGATGGATTAAGGAATGATAAGAAACAAAAGATTTTTTTGCTTGCTTGTTTCGTGTCTGTGCGCTTTATCGATTGCTGCTCAGATACGTGACAGTGTGCCATCCAAAAAAACTAAAGTTTTTCTGGAGCATGCGAATACCCTGTCTTTCGACAAAGCGTTTAATCCTGATGTGCAGGTGTTGAATGGAAGTGTTTGTTTTCGGCATGATAGTTCATATATGTATTGTGACAGTGCCTATTTCTATGAGTTAACAAATTCTTTGGAGGCTTTTAGTAATGTGCGTATGGAGCAAGGAGATACTCTCTTTGTGTATGGAAATTATCTTCATTATGATGGAAATACTCAGTTGGCAAGACTGAGAGATAATGTACGGATGGAGAACATACCTGATAAGGTAACACTCTTTACTGATAGTCTCAATTATGACAGGGTGACTAATATAGGCTATTATTTTGACGGGGGACTTATTGTTGATGAGGAGAACGAGCTTTCTTCTTATTTAGGACAGTATTCTCCTTCAACCAAAATGACAATCTTTAATGATAGTGTTAAATTGAAAAATCCGAAGTTTACCCTCTATTCGGATACATTACAATATAATACAGCTTCAAAAATTGCCACTATCTTGGGGCCTTCTACTATAGTCTCTGATACTGGAACAGTGTACACTTCCCGGGGATGGTATGATACAATTAAAAATACGTCTCTCTTGCTTGATCGCTCTAAAGTAATTTCCGGGAGCAGGATTCTTATTGGCGACTCGATTTCTTATAATAGAGGGATGGGCTATGGTGAGGCATTTGGTAATGTCTTCTTGCAAGATACTACTCAGAAAGTAATGTTACTGGGAAATTATGCTTATTATAATGAACGCAATGAGTCGGCTTTGGCTACGGACAGCGCACAATTTATAGAATTTTCTCAGAAAGATTCCTTGTTCTTGCATGCAGATACGTTACGTATGACGACTATCGACTCCACTGCCCGTGAAATTACAGCTTATTATGGCGTTCGGTTTTATCGGGTAGATTTGCAAGGGGTTTGCGATTCAATGCTATTCAATACAAAAGACTCCGTATTGAACTTGTATAAAAACCCTGTTCTCTGGAATGAACAGTATCAGCTTTATGGTGATACCATTGAGGTTTATATGAATGATAGTACCATTGACTTTGCTCATGTTAAACAATTTGCTTTTGCTGTGCAGCATGTTGATTCGTCTTATTATAATCAGCTAAAAGGAAATGACCTAAAAGCCTATTTCGATGGGAAAAAACTTAGGCAGATAGATGTGAGCGGAAGTGCTGAGTCTATTTTCTATCCCCTTGAAGATGATGGATCCAAAGTGGGTTTAAATGAAACGAAGAGCGGATTTCTTACAATGTGGGTTAAAGAGAATAAATTGGATAAGCTTAAAATATGGCCGAATCCCATTGGGAGTATGACTCCGGTTCCGGATATTGATCCATCTAAAAAAACACTAAAGGACTTCTATTGGTTCGATTACCTGCGGCCTCAACATAAAGACGATATATTCAAGGTGGTAGAAAGAAAAGCTCAGGATTTGCCAAAAAGAAGCAATAAATTTGTACATTAGCGCATTGTTTCATAATTAAATAACTAAAGTTATGGGATTATTTTCCTTTTATAATAACAGACGCCCTCGTCAGTACGATCACAAGCCAATATATTTTGATCCCCACAAGGAAGCTATGGAAGAGCGTGTTCGGAAGATCAAAAAAGAGATGGGGCTTATAGAACAGGACGAAGATTTTAAACCTTCAATTAAAGGAACTTTTGTAGAGGGTACTTCTCATTTGAAAAAAAGGGTTTCGAAAGGAGAATCTACCCGCAACCGTTCTTATAAAAATATTATTCTTATTGGTGCAGTGGTAATTTTAGTCATTCTTGGCTGGTATTTATTTTTTAAATGAGCGATATTATTCATTTACTTCCCGATAGTATAGCAAATCAAATTGCTGCGGGGGAAGTTATCCAACGGCCGGCTTCTGTAGTAAAGGAGCTGGTTGAAAATGCTGTTGATGCTGGAGCTCAGCATATTCAGATATTTATAAAAGATGCAGGGAAGACATTGGTTCAGGTTGTCGACAACGGTAAAGGAATGTCCGAGACTGATGCGCGTATGTCGTTCGAACGACATGCGACTTCCAAAATATCAAATGCCAATGATCTTTTTGCACTGCAAACGATGGGATTCCGTGGTGAAGCCCTTGCTTCAATTGCTGCAGTCGCCCATGTTGAACTTCGTACCAGGCAGAGAGGATCAGATTTGGGAGCCAAACTTACAATTGCAGGATCAGAAGTCGAAACGACTGAGCCGGATGCTTGCGCTGAAGGAAGCAACTTTTCTGTAAAGAATCTTTTTTTTAATGTCCCTGCGCGACGTAAGTTTCTAAAATCCAACGAAACTGAATTCAGAAATATTATCAACGAATTCGAACGCATTGCATTAGTTAATCAGCATATTTCCATGTCGTTGTATCATAATGATACAGAAATATTTAATCTTTCCGAATCAGGATTGCGACAGCGAATTATTAATATATACGGAAAATCACTGAATCAGAAACTGCTTTCTCTGGAGGCGCAGAGTAGTCTTGTTACTATTTCGGGTTTTGTTGGCCGCCCTGATTCCGTCCGTAAAAGAGGAGCTTTGCAATTCTTTTTCGTGAACGGCCGGTTTATGAAACATTCTTATTTTCATAAAGCCGTTATGCAGGCATATGAACAATTGATTCCCGTTGGAGAAATGCCCGACTACTTTATTTATTTTACGTTGGATCCTTCTACTATAGATGTAAATATTCATCCAACCAAGACAGAGATAAAGTTTGAAAATGAGCAGCCTGTATGGCAGATACTTTGTGCATCAGTGAAAGAAGCTCTTGCAAAATCCAGTTCCATTCCTTCCATAGATTTTGATGTGGATGGATCGATCGATATACCCGTATTCAATGCCGCGTCTACCTCTTTTAAGGCGCCTTCAGTACAGGTGAATTCCGATTATAATCCTTTTCATACAGAGAATTCATACCAGCAACCATCATTTGACTGGTCTAAGTTATACAAAGGTTTTGAAGAAGAGCGTGCTGCTGCATTTGCGGACGATTCAATTGAGGTTGTATATCCTGAGAGTAAGGATGTGACTTCGTCGATGTCATTTAATACGGAGGAAGAATCTCTTTTTCCGGATGTATCCAGTATTTGTTATCAATATAAAGCACGTTATATAATTACTTCCCTTAAGTCGGGCTTATTAATTATTGACCAGCACAGGGCACATGTTCGTGTTTTGTTTGATCAGTATCTGAACAATATCCGTAATCAACAAGGTGTTTCTCAACAATTGCTTTTTCCTGAAATTGTAACGTTTACAGCAGCAGAAGCAACTATTTTACCAACACTGTTGGACGATTTGCGGTATATCGGATTTGATTTAAGTAACTTGGGAAGTAATAATTATGCCATAAACGGATTACCTTCCGGACTGGAAAACCTTGATCCGGTTACTTTGATAAAAGACGCAGTAAGCCGTGCTATCGATACCGGTTGCCAGGTACACGAAGAAATTTGTGATGCGCTGGCTCTTTCCCTGGCCAAGGCTGCGGCTATCCGTTACGGAAAAGCCTTATCTCCTGAAGAAATGGATAATCTCATAGCGTCACTTTTCTCCTCGTCGTCTTCTAATTACACTCCCGATGGAAAGCTTATTATCTCGAAGCTAACAGATGATGAGCTTGAAAAACGATTTAAATAGGATATTCTATGTTTGCAATTAATTTACACCCTCTTCTTCCAGTTAGGGCCGAAGCCTCCGAGAGAAGTGAGCAAGTAACCCAGCTTTTGTTTGGGGAACGTGTACAAACCGGTGATTTAAATGGTGGTTTTACTTTCGTAACCAACCATGCTGATGGTTATACAGGTTGGGTCGACACACGTATGCTTACTCCTTTAGAGGTGTCAACGTGGGAAATGCTTAACGAATATCCTCTCAATTTTACAACTCTTCCTGTTACAGAAGTTATCTCGATGGAAGATAACAGTGTAATGCGGCTTAGTTGCGGAAGTATTCTTCCCGCTTACAATCAAGAAAGGTGTATTTTTGGGCTTGGAGATACTTACTGGAGTGTTAGTCCGGAGTTTGTAAAGAACCCGGTAGTCCCTTCATTAACCGGGATATCGCAGACTGCCCTTCAGTTTCTTCATACACCTTATTTATGGGGAGGTAAAGGTATTTTCGGTATAGATTGTTCCGGTTTTACACAAATAGTATATCGTATTCATGGAGTGAACATTCCTCGTGATGCAAAAGACCAGGCTTTATGTGGAAATGAAATTACAAGTCTTAGCAAAGCACAGACTGGCGACCTTGTATTCTTTGCTGCCGAAGGGAAATCTATATCCCATGTTGGAATCTTGCTTGACAGAGAAACGGTGCTGCATGCATCCGGCGCTGTACGACTAGATAAAATAACAGATGCGGGAATAGTGTCTACTTCCACTGTAACTTATACAAAACCGCTGGTAAAAATCTGCCGTTACATTTAGAAGTCTCCAAAAGAATTCTTTATCGCGGATGATAATTCTTAAGCTCTTTACGAAGGTCAAGGGCTCGGTTATTAGTTACCCCATCCACTAGTTTCCAGAAACGAGCACTGTGACTCATCTCTTTAGTGTGGCATAGTTCGTGAAGCAAGACATACTCAATCAGATGTCCCGGAAGTAGCATCAGGTTATACGACAAATTAATACTTTTCCTGCTTGTACAACTACCCCAGGATGTTTTGCTACCGGTTATTTTAAGTCCGCTGTAACTAAAACCATGCTTTTCTGCTAATTTTTTGAGTATATCCGGCAACAAGCGAGCTGCTTCATGCCGTAAGGCCTTTTGTAAAAGCTGGAGTAAAACCTTCTGCACCTTTTCTTCTTCAAAGTTTGTTTTCGCAGGGCAGGCAATATGTAGTATTCCTCCTTGTAAAGTCATATAGAAACTCGCCCGATCTGTCCTGAATATATGTAAAGAGAAAGAAAATGTTTGAAGAACTGTTTTCTCTGAGAATTTCTCTGCCGCAGGATGTTTTGCCAACGAAACAAGAAGCTTTTTGCGGTTCTGTTCAATAAAGTCCAGCATACGTTGCTCGTTACCTCCGGAAGGAATGATTCCCAAAATTTCACCCTTGGAAATCTTTATTGTGTAACGGGTAGCGCGGGGGCTCACCCGAAGCGTAATGCTTCCCAATTGCTTATCATCTATCTTCCTTTCCATAATGATTGCAAAAGTAATACATTGTAGCAAACAAAATTAGATCGGAAATAGTTATCTTTGCAGACTCTAAGGCAACAGATATAAAAATAACATAAATAAACAAAGATGAGCAAGAAAGCACTTTTAGTAATTTGCGATGGTTGGGGAATCGGCAACCATTCTAAAGCCGATGTTATCTATAATACCCCAACTCCATACTGGGATTCACTAGTTAAAGATTATCCTGTTTCTCAATTGCTGGCCTCAGGCGAAAACGTTGGTTTACCAGACGGTCAGATGGGTAACTCTGAAGTTGGACACCTTAACATTGGGGCAGGTCGTGTAGTATATCAGGATTTGGTTAAGATCAATATAGCTTGTCGCGAAAATAAGATTCAACAGAATCCTGAAATAGTTAGAGCATACAGTTATGCGAAAGAGAATAATAAAAATATTCACTTCCTGGGATTAGTTTCAGACGGAGGTGTGCATAGTTCACTGGAACACCTTTTCAAGCTGACTGAAATCGCAAAAGATTACGGAATTACAAAATCTTACGTTCACTGCTTTATGGATGGTCGTGATACTGACCCTAAGAGCGGTAAAGGTTTTATTGAACAGCTGGAAAATCAGTTGGCTCAAACAGGAGGTAAGATTGCCTCTATAGTTGGTCGCTACTACGCTATGGATCGTGATAAACGATGGGAACGCGTAAAGATTGCTTACGATCTATTGGTGAATGGAACAGGAAAACAGTCTGAATGCATGATTACAGCGATGGAAGAATCGTATGCTGAAGGTGTAACAGACGAATTTGTGAATCCAATTGTTCATGTAGAGAACGGCAAACCGGTTGGCGTGATAGAAGAAGGTGATGTTGTTATCTTCTTTAACTATCGTAACGACCGTGCCAAGGAACTTACCATTGTTCTTACGCAACAGGATATGCCTGAGGCAGGAATGAAGATTGTGCCAAACCTTCAGTATTACTGTATGACTCCGTACGATGCAACCTTTAAAGGTCTTCATATCTTGTACGACAAAGACAACGTAAGCAATACATTGGGCGAATACTTGTCTGCTTGTGGTAAAACACAACTTCACATGGCCGAAACAGAAAAGTATGCACACGTAACATTCTTTTTCAACGGCGGACGCGAAACTCCGTTTAATGGCGAAGAACGTATATTGGTTCCTTCTCCTAAGGTTGCCACTTACGATTTGAAACCTGAAATGAGTGCGTACGAAGTTAAAGATGCGTTGGTTGATGCAATCAACAAGAATGTATTCGACTTTATCGTTGTAAACTTCGCGAACGGAGATATGGTTGGTCATACTGGTATATACGAAGCTATTCAAAAGGCGATTGTTGCGGTTGATAATTGTTTGCACGATACAGTGGAAGCAGCAAAAAACAACGGATATGATGTAATTATTATAGCCGACCATGGTAATGCAGACAACGCAGTAAACGAAGATGGATCAGCAAATACAGCGCATTCGTTGAACCCTGTTCCTTTTGTTTATATCAGCGACAATAAGAATGCAAAGGTATCTGATGGTATTCTTGCAGACGTAGCACCTTCCATTATTAAGATTTTGGGTCTGGAACAACCAGCCGAAATGACAGGTAAGGCGTTAATTGATTAATTGAACTGAATTTTATATTACGGGAGAAAACTTCAATAAGGTTTTCTCCCGTTTCTTTACAATAGAATATGATTGAGATAGAAGATACGATTGTAAGCCTGGATATTGTTGAAGATTACTTCTTGTGCGACCTTGCCCGTTGTAAAGGGGCTTGTTGCGTGGAAGGAGATTCCGGAGCTCCGCTGGAAAAAGAGGAATTAGCCAAGTTGGAAGCCGTATTACCTGAGGTTTGGAATGATCTTTCGCCCAAGGCGCAGGAGATAATAAAACGGCAGGGCGTGGCTTATATAGATACGGAAGGAGATATAGTTACTTCAATTGTAGATGGTAAAGATTGCGTTTTTACCTGTTACGATGCTGAAGGTACTTGTAAATGTGCTATAGAAAAGGCGTATCGTGAAGGGAGGGTGGATTTCTATAAACCGGTTTCATGTCATCTTTACCCTATCCGTGTCACCCAGTACAGAGATTTTAGGGCTGTAAACTATCATAAATGGAGTGTCTGCAAGCCAGCTATGATTCTTGGAAAAAAAGAGAATCTAAGAATATATAAATTCCTAAAAGAACCGTTGATTCGTAAATTTGGGGAAAGTTGGTATCAGGCTCTAGATACTTGTGCTACCGAATTGGATAAACGTAATTTGTCAGAGTAAAAAAAGAAAGGCCTTTTCAATTTGTTTTGAAAAGGCCTTTCTTTTTTATTCAGTTTTTCTGATAAGTTCTGTACCCTGACACTCTTCCTTTAGAAAGGTTTCTATGTGTCGTTTCTTCTTATCTTCAAGTATTTCATTGATATTAATTAAGATACCTGTCTCTTCCACATCGCCGAATTCGTAGTTGATAGCCGTACCAAATACCCTCATTTTGGGGGATAAACTCATGTAAGCATTAACAAGCGGAGGGACATTGATACCAAACTTTCGTACCTCTTGGTTTAGTATTTTATAGTTTTCCTTGAAGCAATCACAACAGAATAGCTCCTTCATCTTTGGCATATCAGTTCCTGTCTCCAGTGGATGGACTGGTGTAACGAGGTTTTCATGGTCGTTAAAATGAAGGTTAAGAAAGTAGAGAATCATATTCCTTGCTTCAGGATTATACGTATTGTACATCGTAACCTTTCCGAAAAAATACTTCAACGTGGGGTCTATTACTGAAAGGGCTCCAAGTCCGTCCCATAAATTGTCGAGCACAAAAAGACCCTTGGCGCTTCCAGATCGGGTAGATTGGTACTCGAGGGTTACGAACGAACGTCCCAACTCTACTGTGTAAGGAAGATATTCTTCGATAAACTTGCTGGAAAAATTGAAAAGGTGAGAAGTGGCCAGCATTGGCTTGCCTGATTCATCAAACTTTACATCAGAACCACACAAAAAGCGGTAGCCTCCCAGAATCTGTTCTTCTACAGGATCCCATACAATAAGTTGGCGGTAGGCATCTTCCATCGTGTCATACTCATCTATGTCGACAGGAAGCCCGGTTCCTCCACCATAATATCTAAAGGCAATTTCACGCAACCGTCCGATTTCCTGCATTACATTCGGAGAATCATGGTGCGTAATGATGTATATTTCGTTGTTCGACTTGTTTGTTTTTCTTAACTTCTTGTCTTTAGTTAACTCAGATTTGAGAATAGCCTTTTCGATAGGCATACGAATATCTTGCATAACTAGTTTTATTTTTCAGCAAGTTTATAAACAATTTCTTTTATATCGCTGGCCCATTCGGCAGGTTTCTTGCCATTGTCGAATGTTTGCCATGGAATCGGTTTCCCGAAATGCACGCGAAATGTTTTGTGCTTACTACAAAACATTTCGTCAGGCAGGTATATCATCTCATAGTTCATCTTAATTCCCAGTGCCTTTCGTATGTTGGCAAACCGGTAAAAGAAATTAGAGTTTTGTCCTTCAAAGTATACGGGCACAACATCGCGTTTGTACTCAATCGCTTTTTGAATGAAAGATTTTTTCCATTCCAGATCCTGGATCTTCCCTTTTATTTTGCGGGAACACATCCCTGCAGGAAAGGTTATGATCTGATTATCGGAAGCATAAGCTTCTTCGATGAGGCGTGCCGCATTCTTAGCTTGTCCCCCGTGTTTATTGATAGGAACAAATATGGATTTTAAATTCTCCAGATAAAGCAATAAGTCATTAACCAGATACCTTATTTTCCCATCGAACTTTTTGCCGATGATTGCCGAAAGACAAATTCCATCCAATCCGCCCAGCGGATGATTAGATGCGAAAATATAACGACCTTCGGGAGAAAAATCCACATCGTTCACCAACTCTAGAGTTAGGTCGAAGTAAGAAATAAGCTCCTGCATAAAATCGGCCCCCTGTTTGTCGTGGTACCTCCTTAGAATATCATTTAGTTCATCCTGATGGATTGTCCGAATAAGATAGTTTACAATAAACCCGGGTATTTTTCCCGATACTGAAGGCGCTTTTTGCTTCAGAATTTGTTTTATGTCTATCTGCGCGATGTGTTTTTCAACCATTTTACATTACATTGACATTGGCAAAGATAGAGTTAAATATTAAAAAACAGAAAACGGACTCTCATTATTTTCTTTGAAGGATATATTTCCGGGTATTCTTGTTGTTGATTCTAACCGTTGTATTCTTTTTTTCCTTTGACAATATATTTAGGGGTATCTATAGTAACAATAAAGGAGGATGAAACGAGCATTAAAGTAAAAAGTAATATGCTTTGTTCCGTGCGCTCATGGGCGTATTTAATCGCGCCCATGGGCACAAAAAAATTCGCCCATGGGCGCACAGTGAAAGATCAGTTACCTTTCCTTTTAGATGTAATTGGATTTACCTTTCTTTCCTTAGTTTGTTATGAATAAAAAATTAAGACTATCAGATTAATTGAATGGGTTTATTTAATTGATATTCATCGATATATAGGCCTGTTGAAAACTTTTTGGCAAATTCTCGTTTAAATATTGTTACAGACTTATGGAAATGTGTAATTTTACCTTCTGATAGTGAGATGTATATCATGTCTGCTTGATTAGTTGTAAAGTTATAAAGGATTTGAAACGAATGAAAGAAAAAGAAGTTTGCTATCATGTTCCGGTAATGCTCCGCGAGTGTATGGAAGGTTTGGCTATTCAGCCCGACGGTGTGTACGTGGATGTTACGTTTGGAGGTGGCGGACATTCTAAAGAAATACTCAATAGGCTTGGGGCAAAAGGAACTCTTTATGGTTTTGATCAGGATGCCGATGCCGAGCAGAATATTATAGGCGACGACCGCTTTGTTTTTGTGCGCAGCAATTTTCGTTACTTATCCAATTTTATGCACTTCCACGGTGAGACTGCCATCGACGGACTTTTGGCCGACTTGGGAGTTTCTTCTCATCATTTCGATGATAAAGATCGTGGATTTTCGTTTCGCTTTGAAGGAGCATTGGATATGCGTATGAATACTCGTGCCGGAAATACCGCGGCCGATGTTTTGAATACCTATACGGAAGAGGCGCTTTCCAATGTTTTTTATTTGTACGGTGAACTGAAAAATGCGAGGAAGCTTGCCTCTGTAGTTGTTAAAGCGCGTGCAGTAAAACAAATTCTCACCACTGATGAGTTTCTGGCTCTTATAACTCCGTATGTGGGAAGAGATAAAGAGAAGAAAATACTTGCACAGATATTTCAGGCTCTTCGTATTGAGGTAAATGACGAGATGCGCGCTTTGAAAGAGATGTTACGTCAGGCATTGCAATTGCTTAAGCCCGGCGGGCGTCTGGTGGTGATGACGTATCATTCGCTTGAAGACAGGCTTGTGAAGAATTTTCTAAAAACCGGAAACTTTGAAGGCGAAATTAAACAGGACTTCTTTGGTAATGTGCAATCGCCTTTCCGTTTGATCAACAATAGAGTAATAGTGCCTACGTCTGAAGAGGTGGAAGTTAATCCACGCTCAAGAAGTGCCAAGCTACGAATCGCCGAAAAGGTGTAAATATTGGGAAGGTATGGAAGAGAAACAAAAACGAACGAAAAAGAAAGAGAAGAGGCTTTCGCTTTTATACGTGTTAGGTGGTGGGATTCTGAAAGAGGATTTCATCGTAAAGCATACACGTATGATTGTGCTGATCGTGATTTTAGTGTTTTTCTTTATAGGAAACCGTTACACTTGCATGCAGAAGCTGAGAGAAATAGACCGTTTGCAGCAACAGCTGCGTGATGTACGTTTCGAAGCACTTTCAGTATCTTCAGAACTAACAGGAAATAGCAGGCAGTCACAGATAGAATTGCTGATTTTTGAACAAGGAATTGAACTGGAAGGAGCTAAAACTCCTCCTTATGAATTATATAAGTAGGTATGTCGGAAGAGAACGAGCCTAAAGATATAGATCCGAAAAATAACAGGATTCTTTCCTATTATTTTATCGTGGTGCTGGTATTCGGAGCAATAGTAGTCGGGATTCTTTTGCGTATTTTTGATACAGCATTTGTGGAGAAAGAAAAGTGGGAGAAAGTAGCCGAAAGTCAGAAGCGTCCCAATCGCCTTGTCCTTCCTGGTCGCGGGAATATTTATTCGGCAGATGGCAAACTAATGGCTACCAGTGTTCCCCGTTATTATATGTATATTGACTTTAAAGCAGATGGTCTCAATCCGGATACTTTGAAGCATTACGTTGACTCCCTTTCCTATTACCTTTCAAATAAACTGGGAAACAGATCTAAGGCTGGTTATAAGGCTCACCTTTTGAGAGGACTCAGAACTAAAAGCCGTCAGTTTCCTGTGTATGAGGGTCGGGTTTCCTATACAGATCTTAAAGAAATTAAAACCTATCCATTTTTTCGTTTAAGTAAATACAAGAGCGGATTTTATACCAAGGAGATGGTTCAGAGGCAAAAACCTTTCGGATCGCTGGCTTCCCGTACCATTGGCGATATTTACGGCGAAATAGAGTCTGGAGGTACAACCAAAGGTAAAAACGGACTCGAGTTGCAGTATGATACCTTGTTGCGCGGACAAGCGGGACTTAGCTCTGTTCGTCGTGTTGGTGGCGGATGGACTAACGTTATCGAGATTGAACCTGTCAATGGAATGGATATCCGTACAACCATCGATATCGATATTCAGGATATAACTGAAAAATCGCTGGTGGATAAATTAAAGGAAATTGATGCAGAATCAGGTACTGCAGTCGTTATGGAAGTTTCTACCGGAGAGATAAAAGCGATTACCAATATGGGACGTATCCGCGAAGGTATTTACGGCGAAACCAAAAACCATGCGGTGGCCGACGAATCGGAACCGGGCTCTACATTTAAAGTGGCATCCATGATGGTTGCTCTTGAAGATGGAGTATGTACCCCTGGTGATTCGGTGGATGTTGGTAATGGTGTCTTTATGTACAAAGGGGCACGTATGACAGACCATAATTCTGAAAAAGGCGGATATGGTCGTATCTCTGCCGAAGAAGCGATATGGAATTCTTCCAATATTGGAGTAGCCAAATTAATTCTCCGTGGGTATGAGCGAAATCCTTCAAAATTTGTTGAAGGATTGTATCGGATCGGAATAAATGCGCCGCTAAATCTGGAGATTCCCGGAGCTGGACGGGCCAAGATTCGTAAGCCATCGGACTCTTCTCGTTACTGGGCAAAGACAACACTTCCCTGGATGTCATTTGGTTACGAAACACAAATACCTCCAATATATACGCTTACTTTCTTTAATGCGATTGCAAATGGGGGTAAACAGGTTCGCCCAATGTTTACAAAAGAAATTCTGAGCGATGGAGAAGTTATTAAAAGTTTTTCGACAGAGGTCTTGAACCCGGCTATTTGTTCGGAAAAAACGCTGGCGCAGATTAAAAGCATGTTGCTCGGTGTGGTAGAAAAAGGGACAGGTAAAGTAGTACATTCAGATATTGTTAGCATTGCTGGTAAAACAGGTACGGCTCAGATCTCGCAGGGTGCTGCTGGTTACAAGGCTGCCGGAAAGAGTCACCAGGTTTCATTCTGTGGATATTTTCCTGCAGACAAACCGCTGTATTCATGCATCGTTGTGATTCGTCGCCCCCGGATAGGTTATCCTTCCGGAGGAACTATGTCGGGAGGAGTATTTAAGTCGATTGCTGAAAAGATATTTGCTGCGACAACCTCGCATGATCTTGGAAAAATGCCAATGGATTCTGCGGCAGTAAAAGTTCCCTATGCGAAAGGTGGCGATTTACGCGCACTGGAAAACATATTAAAAAAATTCGGCATTAATGCCGGAACTGATAGTGTAGACAGCCCATGGGTTCTTACCGGTGTAAAAGAAACGGGTGTCGGATTGAAAAATATGTCTGTAAAGAAGGGCCTTGTTCCCAATGTTATCGGAATGGGGGCAAAAGATGCTGTTTATTTGCTCGAGAACCAAGGACTAAGGGTGTCGCTTTCAGGAATGGGACGGGTTAAGTCGCAGTCCATTCCTTCGGGCAGCCACGCTGTAAAAGGTCAGACAATTGCAATAGTGTTGAATTAAATGATAAAAGATAGAGTATGGAACTGAAAAGTTTGATGAATGTACTGCAAGTACAATCTCTTAAAGGTGCCGACAATTTAGATATTAAGGGCATTGCCGCTGATTCGCGGAAAGTGACTGAGGGCTCTTTGTTTGTAGCTGTAAAAGGTACAGCAACAGATGGTCACGATTTCATTCCTGTTGCTATCGGCAAAGGGGCAATCGCCGTAGTCTGCGAAATGCTTCCCGATACTACTGTCGGGAATGTTACCTATATTGTTGTGCCCGATTCAGCCGAAGCTTTAGGTAAACTTGCTTCAGCCTGGTACGAATTTCCTTCGGACAATCTGATTGTTGTCGGGGTTACCGGAACAAATGGTAAAACAACTATCGCCACCCTGTTATATGATATGTTCCGGAAAATGGGACATAAGGTAGGTTTGCTGTCAACTGTTTGCAATTACATTGATGGAGAAGCTGTTCCTGCCACGCATACAACGCCCGATGCGCTTACATTGCACGAATTGATGGCGCGCATGGTAGACGCGGGTTGCGAGTATATGTTTATGGAAGTTAGTTCTCATTCGGTTGATCAGAAACGTATCAGTGGAATTTCATTTGATGGAGGGATTTTTACTAATCTTACACGCGATCACCTGGATTACCACCTTACCGTCGAAAATTATTTAAAGGCAAAAAAACAGTTCTTCGATAATCTCCCTGCAACAGCTTTCGCTTTAACAAATGCAGATGATAAATCCGGATTGGTTATGTTGCAGAATACGTCTGCCACAAAGCTAACTTATTCTTTACGGACGTTGGCCGATGTGAAAGGTCGAATCCTTGAATCGCATTTCGAAGGCACTTTGCTTACAATAAATGATAAAGAAGTGATGGTTCATTTTGTTGGACGCTTCAATGCATACAATTTACTTGCTGTATATGGAACCGCTGTAGCTTTGGGTAAAGAACCTGAAGAAGTATTGGTTGTTTTAAGTACGCTTCATTCTGTTTCAGGTCGCTTTGAAACTATTCAATCCCCTTTGGGTTATACTGCTATTGTAGACTATGCACATACCCCCGATGCACTAACCAACGTGCTAAATGGCATTCTTGAAGTGCTTGATAGCAGAGGTCGTATACTTACAGTCGTGGGTGCCGGAGGAAACCGGGACAAAGGGAAGCGTCCGATAATGGCAAAAGAAGCCGCGAAGTTGAGTGATCAGGTGATCTTAACATCTGATAATCCTCGTTTTGAAGAACCGGAAGATATTATTCAGGATATGGTGGCCGGATTGAATAAAGAAGAGTTGCAGCGTACGATTTGCATTACGGACCGTAGTCAGGCTATTAAAACGGCAGCTTTACTTGCAAAGAAAGGCGATGTTATCCTGATAGCCGGAAAAGGTCATGAAGATTATCAAGATGTTAAAGGTGTAAAACACCATTTCGATGATCGTGAGATTGTAAGAGAATTATTCAGTGCACAACAAAAACAATAAACATGCTATACTATCTTTTTAACTTTTTGGATCAGCTTGATTTTCCAGGAGCAGGGATGTTTAAATATGTTTCGTTCCGTTCAGGACTGGCGCTTATTCTTTCTTTGTTTATCTCTACGGCTATTGGCCGGAAAATAATAAACCGCTTGCAGCTTCTGCAAATAGGAGAAACGGTAAGAAATCTGGGTCTTGAAGGACAAATGAGCAAAAAAGGAACGCCTACCATGGGGGGGATAATAATTATCATTGCTATCCTGGTCCCGACACTGTTATGCGCGAAACTAACTAATATTTATCTACTTCTAATGGTTGTTACCACGTTATGGTTGGGAGCAATAGGATTTACCGACGATTACATTAAGGTATTTAAAAAGAATAAAGAGGGGTTGCGCGGAAGGTTTAAGATTGTCGGCCAGGTAGGTTTGGGCTTGATAGTTGGTGTTACTCTTTATCTTAGTCCCGATGTAGTTATCAAAGAGAATATGGAAGTCCGCCGGAATAATATAATTGAAGAAGTTAATTATCACCAGGTAGAAACTAAGTCAACCAAAACGACTATTCCTTTTCTGAAAAACAACAATTTTGATTACTCAAAGCTGGTTGAGTGGACGGGCGATTATAAAGTTGAGGCAGCTTGGCTTGTATTTGTTCTTATGACAATCTTTGTTGTTACTGCAGTTTCAAATGGAGCAAACCTTACAGACGGACTTGATGGTCTGGCTGCAGGTAGTTCTGCTATAATTGGAGTAGCATTGGGTATTTTGGCTTATATGTCTTCACACTTTGAATTTGCTTCCTTCCTGAATATAATGTTTATACCCGGAGCCGAAGAATTAGTGGTATTTGCTTCCGCCTTTATTGGGGCGACAGTAGGATTCCTTTGGTACAATTCATATCCTGCCCAGGTTTTTATGGGAGATACAGGTAGTCTTACTCTGGGAGGTATCATTGCTGTTTTTGCTATTATAATCAGGAAAGAGTTGCTCATACCAATTCTTTGCGGTATCTTTTTCGCCGAAAGTATTTCTGTTATGGCTCAGGTTGCCTATTTTAAATATACCAAGAGAAAATATGGTGCAGGAAAACGTATTTTTAAGATGACTCCGTTGCATCATCATTTTCAGAAACCTGGAAATGCAGGCATCGAGGCCTTATTTCAAAAGCCATTTAATGTGGTGCCTGAATCAAAAATAGTTGTTCGTTTTTGGTTGATTGGTATCATTTTGGCTGTAATTACAATCGTTACTTTAAAGATGAGATAAGAGAATGGCTAAAAAGATGGTAATTTTAGGAGCCGGTGAAAGTGGAACAGGTGCTGCTGTGCTGGCGCAGGCAAAAGGATTTGACGTTTTTGTTTCAGACCTTTCAGATATTAAACCTTTTTACAAGGAGGTGATGAATTCCCGTGGAATTCTATGGGAAGAGAAACAACATACAGAATCAATAATTCTTGGAGCAGACGAAGTTATAAAGAGCCCCGGTATTCCGGACAAAGCTCCGATTATTAAGAAGCTGAAGGAAAAAAGTATTTCTATTATTTCAGAAATAGAATTTGCGGGAAGGTATACCAACTCTAAGATGATTTGTATTACCGGAAGTAATGGTAAAACGACTACAACCATGCTGACGTATCATATCCTTAAGGAAGCCGGACTGGATGTAGGTCTTGCTGGAAACGTTGGAAATAGTCTGGCATTGCAGGTCGCGGAGCAGCCGCACGATTACTATGTGCTCGAACTAAGTAGCTTTCAGTTGGATAATATGTACGACTTTAAAGCGGATATAGCCATTTTGATGAACATAACGCCAGATCATCTGGATCGTTATAACTACGAATTCCAGAATTATGTGGATGCAAAATTCCGCATTCTTCAGAATCAGACTGAAGCTGATGCTTTTATTTACTGGAATGACGATCCTGTCATTGCAGCTGAAATAGCAAAGCATGCGCCCAAAGCTACTTTATATCCTTTTTCAGAAACAGTAAAAGCTGGTGTAAGAGGATATACTGAGAATAAAAAATTAGTAATTGAAACAGAAAACGGGATATTTACAATGGATCAAGATCAGTTGGCATTGACGGGGACGCACAATCTATATAATTCGCTGGCTTCGGGCATTGCTGCTAAAGTCGTAGATATTAAAGACGAAGATATCCGGGCATCTCTCAGTGATTTCGCGGGAGTTGAACACAGACTTGAAAAGGTCGCTCGTGTTAGGGGAGTCGATTATGTAAACGATTCGAAGGCAACCAATGTTAATTCTTGCTGGTATGCGTTGCAGAGCATGAATACACCGGTTGTACTTATTCTGGGCGGGACAGATAAGGGGAATGATTATACTGAAATAGAAGAGCTTGTGAAAACGAAAGTTCATTCGCTTATTTTCCTTGGAGTGGATAATGCTAAATTGCATACCTTCTTTGATGGAAAAGTAGAGCATATAGAAGATGCTCTTTCTATGGAGGAAGCTATTTCAAAGGCTTATAAACTGGCACAGAAAGGTGATACTGTATTGCTTTCTCCTTGTTGCGCTAGTTTTGACCTGTTTAAGAATTACGAAGACAGGGGTAACCAATTCAAAGCTTGTGTGCTAAATTTGTAAAAGATGTAGTAATTTATGGATCTGGCGAGTAAACTATTTAAAGGTGACAGGGTAATATGGTTAATATTCATGTTCCTGTGTCTGATTTCAGTGGTGGAAGTTTTTAGCGCAACTAGTACAATTGCGTATAAGAATGCGAATCATTGGGCTCCGATAGTGCGCCATGCCACTTTTTTACTAGGTGGATTTGTGCTGGTATTGTTAATGCACAATATTCCTTATAAGTTTTTTTCTGTCTTCATCGGTTTATTGCCTATAGCCGCATTGATGCTTATAATGACTCCCTTTATTGGCGTTAGTGCGAACGACGCGCATCGATGGCTCGAAATATTTGGTATTCAGTTCCAACCGTCAGAGTTTGGCAAGCTGGCTTCTGTTGTTTATGTAGCTTTTTTGTTAAGTAAGCGGAATAAATTTACTGACGTTCAGATATTCAAGTGGATTTTATTTGGAATTGGAGCTATTTGCATTTTAATTCTTCCTGAAAACTTTTCTACTGCGTTTATGCTTTTTGGGGTCTGTTGCCTCATGATGTTTGTCGGACAAATACCTTTCATGCTGTTGTTTAAGATGGTTTCTGTCCTGATATTGGTCTTTGCCATCTTTGGACTATCGTTAGTTTCTATGCCTGAAAGCATGCTGAAGTACATACCCCGGGCTATGACATGGAAGGAGCGTATTGCCGATTTTAATAACAAAAGTGAATTAAAAGAGGGTGAGACGTATGTAATAAATGACGACAATTACCAAGTATCTCATGCCAAAATTGCTATCGCTCGTGGAGGTATATTTGGACAAATGCCCGGTCACGGACAACAACGCGATTTTCTGCCTCAGGCATATTCCGACTTTATTTATGCTATCATTATTGAGGAGCTTGGTATTGTTGGAGGTCTTTTTGTTCTATTGCTCTATATAATGTTGTTGGTAAGAGCGGGAATGATCGCCCGGAAATGCGATAAACTTTTCCCGAAATTCCTTGTATTGGGGTGTGGATTGCTTGTGGTAACTCAGGCATTGGCTAATATGGCTGTTGCTGTGAACCTGATTCCGGTTACCGGTCAGCCTTTGCCTCTTATAAGCAGAGGTGGTACATCCACAGTCATTACGTGTATCTACTTTGGGATTATTCTCAGTGTAAGCCGTTTTGGGGCAGGAATGGGTGAGGACGAAATAGTTGAAGAAACAGAAGAGGCTACAGAAGAAACAGAAATCAACGATGAAGCTGATTCGGATGAGACTGAAAAGTTAGGAAAAAAGACAATTACAGAACTTGAAACGATAGTTGAATAGGATATGAAAGAGTATCGGATTATTATTAGTGGAGGAGGAACAGGAGGTCATATATTTCCTGCTATTTCCATTGCAAATACACTTCGGAAACGTTTTCCGAAATGTGAGATTTTGTTTGTAGGAGCGGAAGACCGAATGGAAATGGAGAAGGTTCCTGCAGCAGGATATCCGATTGTAGGTCTTCCTGTGAGTGGTTTCGACAGATCGAATAAGCTTAACAACATTAAAGTTGTGGGTAAGCTTATTAAAAGCTTGCGTCTGGCGGGCAAGACAATCCGTGATTTTAAACCAGATATTGCAGTTGGTGTTGGAGGTTATGCCAGCGGTCCTACTCTTTGGATGGCAGGGAGACATGGAATTCCTACCTTAATTCAGGAACAAAATTCGTATGCAGGGGTAACAAATAAACTGTTAGCCCGTAAGGCAGAAAAAATATGTGTGGCCTATGAAGGAATGGAAAAGTTTTTTCCATACGAAAAACTGGTTATAACGGGTAATCCGGTAAGACAGGATTTAGAAGAAGCTTTTGATAAGAAGGAAGAGGCAATCCAGTTTTTTGGACTTAATCCAAACAGAAAAACCATCTTGGTTGTAGGTGGAAGTTTGGGAGCACGGACAATAAATCAAAGTGTAGTAGCCGGACTGGATTCTTTGTTTACTTCGGAAGATGTTCAGGTTATCTGGCAGACGGGGAAGAACTATTGCGAGGAAGCTCTGAAACATTTGAAAGCTTATCATGGAATTCATATTTGGTGTTCCGATTTTATAACGCGTATGGATTATGCCTATGCGGCAGCCGATCTGGTTATTTCAAGAGCAGGAGCCAGTTCTATTTCGGAACTCTGTATCTTAAAGAAACCTGTTATTTTGGTTCCTTCGCCTAATGTTGCTGAAGATCATCAGACCAAAAACGCATTAGCGCTTTCAGTAAAAGATGCAGCTATCATGATAACAGATGCAGAAGCCGGAGAAAAATTGATTAAGGTGGCGCTTGATGTTATACGTGATGAAAAACAACTTACTATGTTGAAAAACAATATAGCAGAATTGGCTCATCACCAGAGTGCGGAACATATTGTTGATGAGATAGTAAAAATTATTGATAAATAAACAGGCTTGTTACAGGCTGAAAGAAAAATGAATATAGATAATATAAAATCGGTTTATTTTGTAGGTGCCGGAGGGATCGGCATGAGTGCCCTGATACGTTATTTCCTTTCGAAAGGAAAAAAAGTTGCCGGTTATGATAAAACACCTTCTGATTTAACCGAACAACTAAACAGGGAAGGTGCCGATATTCATTATGAAGATAACATTGATTTAATTCCCGGGGTATATAAAAACACCGATGATACATTGGTGGTTTATACTCCAGCCATACCAGCAACTCATTCCGAGCTCAGGTATTTTCAGACCCAGGGTTTTGAGGTGATGAAACGAGCACGTGTTTTGGGCGAAATTACAAATTGTACCAAGGGGCTATGTGTAGCAGGAACACACGGAAAGACAACAACGTCTTCCCTGATTGCACACTTGCTGAAGCAGTCGCATGTGGGTTGTAATGCGTTTCTTGGTGGTATTTTAAAGAATTACGACAGTAACTTATTATTGTCAGAAACAAGCGACCTTACAGTGATTGAAGCCGATGAATACGATCGGTCATTTCACTGGCTATCTCCTTATATGGCCGTAATCACTTCGGCCGACCCGGATCACCTGGATATTTATGGAACCCCCGAAGCTTACAGAGAGAGTTTCGAAAAGTTTACTACGCTAATCAGACCAGATGGTTGTCTTTTAATGCGCGTAGGAGTGGACGTAACACCACAACTTAAGAGCGGAGTTTCATGCTATACCTATTCGGCTGAAGATGGTGGCGATTTCCACGCAGAAAATATACGTGTCGGGAACGGAACGATTGTATTTGATTTTGTTTTTCCCGATGGCACGATTAAGGATGTTGAGTTAGGAGTTCCTGTTAAGGTGAATATAGAAAATGGAGTAGCCGCTATGGCAATTGCTTTGCTTAACGGAGTTACTGCCGGGGAAATGAAAGCCGCTATGGCTTCATTTCAAGGTCCGAAGCGTCGTTTCGATTTTCAGATTAAACGTGATAATTGCGTGTTGATTGATGATTATGCCCATCATCCTGAGGAATTAAAGGCAAGCATACTTTCTGTTAAGGAATTATATGCAGGGCGGAAGGTAACAGGTATATTTCAGCCACATTTATTTTCACGTACACGTGACTTTGCTCCCGAGTTTGCAGCCAGTCTTTCTTTGTTAGATGAGCTTATCCTGCTGGATATCTATCCCGCAAGAGAAGAACCAATTCCGGGCGTAACATCAGCTATTATTTTTGATAAAGTGACTATTCCTGCTAAGCAACTTTGTTCCAAAGCCCAGCTGCCAGGTATTATAGAAGCCGGATCCTATGATGTGGTACTGATGGTTGGAGCCGGAGATATTGATCGTTTGGTAGAACCTGTAAAACAAATATTGGAAAAAAGGTGATTCGGATAGTATCCATAGTAGTTGCCACGTTGTTGTTTTCCTACATCGTGTTTGCCTCATTCTATTTCAAAGAAATGAGACACAATCCTAAGTGCCATAATCTGGAGATTGTTGTAAAAGATAGTCTGGATAAACATTTTGTGAGTGAGTCTGATATCATAACCATACTCAAACAAGCAAGTCTGAATCCGATAAAAGAGAGAATAAACCGGGTAAACACCAATAAGATTGAAAAGGAACTGCTAAAGAATCAGATGATTGCCCGTGTTGAAGCCTATAAGACTCCTTCCGGCATGATAAAGCTGGAAGTAACACAAAAAGTTCCTATTCTTAGGATTATAAGTGTACGTGGTAATTTCTATGTTGATAACGAAGGAGGAACGATGCCCGTGAGTCCAAGGTACGTTGCGCATGTGCCTCTTGCATCAGGTTATATAGAAAAAGAGCTGGCTATTACCGATTTATATAAATTTGCATTATTTTTGCAAAAGGATGAGTTCTGGAATGATCAGATAGATCAGATTTTTGTTCATCCTGACGGAGAAATTGAGCTTGTACCCAGGGTTGGTGATCATCGGATCGTATTAGGTACGATGGATGACTTCGAAACTAAACTTGCAAACCTGAAATTATTTTATGATCAGGCAATTCCGGTTGTAGGTTGGGAAAAGTACAGTATTATTAGTTTAAAATATAAGAATCAGATTGTTTGTACAAAAAAATAAATTATATGGCATACACAGACTTTATAGCAGCTATTGATTTGGGAACTTCCCGGATTGTAGGAATGGTAGGGAAGAAAAACGAGTATGGCGTTCTTTCCATAATTGCCTACGAAGTTGAGACCTCCGCTTCCTGTATACGAAGAGGATGTGTATACAATGTGGAGGAAACGGCAAACAAGATTAAACGCCTTATTCTTAAGTTGGAAAACAAGCTGAACGGGACTAAGATAGCCAAAGTATATGTAGGCATTGGTGGTCAGTCCCTGCGATCGGTCGACCATACTGTGCCTAAGATCCTGGGGACAGACGGTGTTGTTACAGACGAAATCATTAAATCATTACATGCGGAGTGTCTGAGTTATCATCCTGACATGCAGGATGTCCTGGCCGCTGTTTCGCCGGTTTACTATCTGGATGATAAACCCGAAGCAAATCCTGTTGGGATTCCCTGTACACGGATCGAAGCCCGCTATAAGTTGATAGTTGGACGTCCTTCGCTAAAACGACATGTTATAAATAGTATTTCCGAAAGAGCACAAATAAAAATCGCAGGCATTATCGTATCTCCCCTTGCGTTAGGAGACGCTGTATTGAGCGACGACGAGCGCGACCTGGGCTGTGCCCTTATCGGATTTGGTGCAGGAGTTACTACCTTGACTGTTTATAAAGGGGGTAATCTTGTACATCTGTCCGTTATTCCTATGGGAAGTAATTTAATCACAAGAGATATTACTACACTGCACTTGTTGGAAAGCGAAGCCGAGCGGGTAAAACAGACTTATGGCAGCGCGATGATGGATCAGGAAAATGATCAGTCGATCCAGGTTAGTCTTGCCGACGGACTTGGTATGCGTGAGATAAAGTTGTCCGACTTGAATAACGTTATAGAAGCCCGAATGGGTGAGATTCTGGAGAATGTGTATGCTCGTCTGGAATCAATCGGACTTGAAGGTAATCTTGGCGCCGGCATTGTGATTACAGGAGGCGGAGCCGCACTTAAAAGTCTTCCGGAAGTTATCCGCAAGCGAATGAAGATGGAGGTACGCTATTCGGCAACCCGCAGAGGAATTGTTGCCAGCGGAGATCTGGAAGCGGGTAATCCTTCCTATGCCGTAGCCGTTGGTTTGTTGATGCATGGAACAGAAAATTGCGCAGGTTATGTACCGCCAAAATATGTTTCGGAATCGGAACATGCGATTTTCGAGGAAGAAGAGGTTTTTGTTGCAGCAACTCCTGTTGAGAAGGTTTCCAAACCTGCATCCAAACCTGCTCCTGCTCCCAAACCAAAAGGGGTGGGACTATTTAAAGGTCTGAGCAACAAATTCGATACGATGACGAAGAATCTTTTTGATGATAGCGAAGACAAGTCATAAGCAACTGTAATAAATAACTGAACACATGGACGATACAATATTAAATTTCAATTATCCTGCGGATAGTCCTTCAATAATAAAAGTGATTGGAGTAGGAGGGGGCGGTGGTAACGCCGTAACCCATATGTATAAAGAAGGTATTCATGATGTTACATTTGTTTTATGTAATACTGATAACCAAGCTTTATATCGCTCGGATGTACCTGTAAAGGTTACGCTGGGACGCGAAATAACCCAGGGATTGGGAGCCGGCAACAAACCCGAAAGGGCCATGATGGCGGCTGAAGAGAGTTTGGAAGATCTTCGCAAAATGCTAAGTGATGGAACCAAGATGGTCTTTATCACAGCAGGAATGGGAGGAGGAACCGGTACCGGAGCCGCCCCCGTAATTGCACGTATAGCAAAAGATATGGGTATCTTAACGGTTGGTATCGTAACGATCCCATTTGTTTTCGAAGGCGAACGTAAAATTATTCAGGCATTAAATGGCGTCGAAGAGATAAGCAAGAATGTGGATGCATTGCTTGTTATTAACAACGAACGTCTTCGCGAAATCTATGCGGACTTAACAATGACCAATGCTTTTGGAAAGGCGGATGATACGCTTACCATTGCAGCCAAGAGCATTGCCGAGATTATTACCTTGCCTGGTATAATAAATCTGGACTTTGCAGATGTTAAGACAACCATGAAAGATGGTGGTGTAGCGCTGATGAGTCGCGGATACGGAGAAGGAGAAGGGCGTGTTCGTCAATCGATAGAAGATGCGTTGAATTCGCCGTTGCTGAACAACAATGATATTTTTAATGCCAAAAAGATTCTGTTCAATGTGTCGTTCTGTGAGGAAACGGAGCTTCGCATGGAAGAAATGAATGACGTGCATGATTTCATGTCTCGTTTTGGACGTGATATAGAAGTTATCTGGGGTACCACTTTGGATAATTCGTTAGGCAAGAAAGTGAAGATGACTATTCTGGCAACAGGATTTGGCGTCGAAGATATTCCTCAGATAGCCGATAAACGTCGCGCAGAATATTCCCGGATGTCCGAAGAAGAATTGCGGATTGAAGAAGAAAAATTACGGAAAGAGCAGGAAGAAAAAGATTTGATCGATAAATATTACGGAGCTTCGGGTCAGCGTATGCGCAGAGCATCTGCACGAGCAAAGGCAGTTGTTCTATCTACGGAAGAATTGGATGATGATGCCTTTATCGTGCTGATGGAAGAAAACCCGACATATAACCGTGATCCTAAGATTATCTCCCGTGCCCGGTCAAAGACATCCAGGGAAGAAGAGGCTCCGGTTGTTTCTTTTGATGAAGTTGAGCCGACTCAGGTTCAAAACGAACCGACTGAAACTGCTAAACAGGTTATAAGATTTCGTTAGATCATAGACAAGTATTGTAAAAAACAGAATTATGAATTTATTTGATCAGGTTAGTGCCGATATCAAAGAAGCGATGTTGGCAAAAGATAAGATTCGTTTGCAGGCGTTGCGCGGAGTAAAGAAGGAATTCCTTGAAGCTAAGACAGCCAAAGGAGGCGATGGAGAATTGAGCGATGAAGCTGCTGTTAAAATCTTGCAGAAGATGATTAAACAACGCAAAGAAAGCGCAGAAATATATACAACACAAGGTCGCCCTGAATTGGCGCAAGACGAACTGGCTGAGGCTGCTTCTATCGAAGTTTATTTACCAAAGCAGATGTCTGCCGAAGAACTTGAAGCTGCAGTAAAGGCAATCATTGAACAAGTGGGTGCAACCGGAGCAAAGGATATGGGTAAGGTAATGGGTGTAGCAACAAAATCCCTTGCTGGAAAAGTGGAAGGTCGTATGATTTCCGAAACCGTAAAACGTTTGCTGAATTAAGTAAACAAACTGTTTGCAAATAGAATAATGACAGCCATTCACCTCGTTTGAAGTGAATGGCTGTTTTTTTGATTGATTTGTCTACCTTTAATGCTCATTTTATCCTCCTTTTTCTCGTATTTCTTTCCTTAATTTGTATATTGAAAAACATATGATTACCATGAAGAAATCCTATTTTATTTTTAGCTTTTTACTGCTTGGAGGGTATGCTTATGCACAGCAAACGAATGTCGTAACTACCGAAAAAGACTCCTTCGTCGAAAACGATTCCAATCCGGTGCTTGAGGGATACTATGCAGACCCGGATGTTCTGTATGCGGAGAAAACAGGCAAGTATTATATTTATCCTACAAGCGATGGTTTTACTGGTTGGAGTGGTACTTATTTTAAAACCTTTTCTTCTTCCGATTTAAAGAACTGGAAAGACGAAGGTGTTATACTTGATTTAAAAAAGGATGTTTCCTGGGCCGATCGTAACGCATGGGCTCCTTGCATTATCGAGAAAAAGATTAAAAAGAACCAATACAAGTACTATTACTATTTTACGGCGGCACAAAAGATTGGAGTGGCTGTAGCGGACGATCCTTGTGGTCCGTTTAAAGACTCGGGCAAACCTCTTATCGCAGAAAAGCCCCAAGGGATAAAAGACGGACAGGAAATTGATCCGGATGTTTTTTCTGATCCGGTAAGCGGTAAGTGTTTTCTGTACTGGGGTAACGGATATCTGGCGGTGACTGAACTGGAGAAGGATATGGTTTCCATTAATAAGAAGTCGGTGAAGGTTATTACCCCCGATCAAACGTTTCGCGAAGGCGTATATGTGTTCTATCGGAAAGGGCTTTACTATTTCTTATGGTCGGAAGATGATACCCGGAGCGAAAACTACAAGGTACGCTATGGAACTTCCAAATCTCCTGTAGGTCCTATTGATATACCTGTTGATAACTTAGTGATTGCAAAGGATTCTTTCAAGGGTATCTATGCCACCGGGCATAATTCTGTGGTGCAGGTTCCCGGTAAAGATGAATGGTATATTGTTTACCATCGCTTTTCGCGTCCTAACGGGATTAAAATGGGGGAAGCTGCCGGATATCACCGGGAAGTATGTATAGATAAAATGAAGTTTAACAAGGACGGAAGTATTATACAAGTTATCCCTACAATATAATTATGAAAACACAGGTCTTACTCAGTGCCATTCTATTCCTTTTAATCTGCCCTAAAGGCTTTTCATCGACAAAGGAAGTGACCAACCAACCAGATTCCGTATACCTTTTCTCCTATGCAACCACCAAAGATCACAATACCCGTGGATTGCATTTTGCCTGGAGCATCGACCAGAAATACTGGCACAGTATTGGTCCTGAATATGGATATGTAAAATCGGACTTTGGGAGATGGGGCGTACAGAAACGTATGATAGATCCCTATCTGATGCAGGATTCGGATGGCTTATGGCATTGTGTGTGGAGCCTGAACGAGAATGAAAAGGCTTTTGCCCATGCTTCTTCACAGGATTTGGTAGATTGGAAGCGTCAAAGTTATCCAATGGTAGAGCAGGGAAATTGTCTGCGACCTGTTTTGAAATATAATCCAGCTCAGAAACTCTTTGAGCTGACGTATGTTAGTTCGCAGAATAAGTATTACTGTTTATCGACAGCCAATTTTAAATCTTATACTCCGGTTAAAGAGGTTCCTTCGGATTCCTATGTTAATTCCAGTAAGCAGATTACATTAGCCGAGGGAATATGTACCGGACAGGTGCATCGGGTGGCATGGACGGTTGTAGATAAATTAATCGGGGCCTACGAACGGAAGCAGTATAACGAAGCTTTAGGACAGGAACGTACGGAGCAGGATGCTGACCGCTTTGCCGACTTGAAGCCTGTGGAAGTAACAGTTACAGTAGAAAAAGAAAAAGCAAAGTCCATCAGTGATAAGTTAATTGGCATCTTCTTTGAAGATATTAATTACGCGGCCGACGGCGGACTTTATGCCGAGCTTATTCAAAACCGCGACTTCGAGTATGCCTTGAGCGATAAAGAGGGGAATGATCCGGACTGGAATAGTACTCATTCCTGGCGTGTTAAGGGAGAAAGCACTTTATTCTCCATTGCTACGGAGAACCCTCTTCATCCCAATAATCCGCATTATGCCTTGCTTGAAATAAAGAGTCCGGGCGCTTCATTGGTAAATAGTGGCTTCGATGGCATCGTTGTGAAGAAGGGAGAGAAATACGACCTCTCTGTTTTTACTAAACAAATAGCAGGAAAAGGGGGTAAGGTGTTGGTGCGGATTGTGGATAAGAACAATCAGGTAGTGGCTCAGGCAACACTGAACGTATCTACGGCTGGATGGAAAAAGCAACAAAGTGTGCTTACTGCAACTGCCGATGCAGCTAACGCTTCTTTAGAGTTGCAACCTCTTACGCCTGGAAGTATTGGCCTGGATATGATTTCGCTTTTTCCGCAAAAGACTTTTAAAGGAAGAAAGAATGGCCTTCGTGCCGATCTGGCTCAGCTTTTGGCAGATCTCCACCCCCGGTTTGTCCGCTTCCCCGGCGGTTGTGTAGCTCATGGCGACGGTATTCACAATATCTACCGCTGGGTAAACACAGTTGGTCCGCTTGAAGCGCGTAAACCTCAGCGCAATCTTTGGGGATACCATCAAACAGCTGGTCTTGGTTATTTCGAATACTTCCAATTCTGCGAAGACATAGGAGCGGAACCTCTCCCTGTATTGGCTGCAGGAGTTCCTTGTCAGAACTCGGCAGTAGGAGGAGGCGGTCAGCAGGGAGGAATTCCTCTTTGCGAGATGGATAATTATGTAAAGGAGATTCTCGACCTGGTGGAGTATGCCAACGGCGATGCAAAAAAGACTAAATGGGGAAAAGTACGAGCCGAAGCTGGTCACCCGCTTCCTTTTAACCTGAAGTATATTGGAATAGGCAACGAAGACCTGATAACTGACCTGTTTGAGGAACGGTTTACTCTGATTTATAACGCCATGAAGGAAAAGCACCCGGAAATTACAGTAATTGGAACGGTTGGTCCTTCTTTCGAGGGAACAGACTATAAGGAAGGATGGGAACTGGCTACCAGGCTAAACGTTCCAATGGTGGACGAACATTACTATCAATCGCCGGGATGGTTTATCAACAATCAGAAATATTACGACAGCTACGATCGTGCTAAATCAAAGGTATACCTTGGCGAATATGCGGCCCATCTTCCCGGACGCCCCAATAACCTGGAAACAGCGCTGGCTGAGGCATTATATCTAACGGCAATAGAGCGGAACGGCGATGTGGTAAGTATGACATCCTATGCGCCGTTGCTTGCCAAAGAGAATCATACGCAATGGAATCCGAACCTGATCTATTTTAATAATGAAGAAGTAAAACCAACGG
>JAGPJL010000059.1 GCA_018054455.1 Parabacteroides sp. | reverse complement strand
GTATTTAACAGAACAATTCCTTTTCGGTGAATTGTCCTACTTTTACATAGTATTCGTAGATGTGCTCGTAAATCTTCGCATTTTCGGCGTTGGGGAAATATTCAAATGCAAATCCCGAATTCATAGCCTGTACAGCATCTTCCACTTTAGGATAGATACCTGCAGCCGTTGCGGCAAACATAGCAGCTCCAAGGGCACATGCCTGATCGGTTTTGCAAACCTTAATGGGCATATTCAGTACGTCGCTCATCGTTTGCATAACAAACGGAGACTTAAGGGCGATTCCTCCGATGCCGATTACGCTGTCTATCTGGACTCCCTCGTTACGCATCCGTTCTACAATGGCTTTCGATCCGAAAGCAGTAGCTTCTACCAATGCACGGAATATACGTGGAGCAGTACTTCCCAGGGTAAGGCCGGTAATGGTACCTTTCAGCAACTGGTTTGCATCAGGAGTTCTACGGCCATTCATCCAGTCGGTTGCAAGTATCGTACTTTCGCTGACAGGAATCTTTTCGGCTTCTTTGGACAGTTCGGGAATAATCTTATCGCAGGCTTCCTGTATCAGTTTTTCTTTCGTTTCGGCGTCAATCAGTTCAGAAGCACCGATAATGTTCTTTATCGGGAACTCAAGTACTTTTTTAAACCAGGCGTAGATATCACCGAACCCGGACTGACCGGCTTCCAGTCCCACGTAACCCGGAATAACCGAGCCATCTACCTGTCCGCATATTCCACGGATCAGTTTGTCGCCCATCTCTTCGTAAGAAGAAACCATGATGTCGCAGGTTGAGGTTCCGATTACACGGACAAACGTATGAGGAGTAATACCTGCCCCCACAGCCCCCATGTGACAGTCGAAAGCACCTACGCCTACCACAACATCTGTACTGAGACCCAGTCGGCTTGCCCACTCTTCGGACAAGTTACCGGCAGCAACATCAGAGGTATAGGTGTCTCTGTATAAGCGTTCGCGGAAACCACCAAGCATAGGATCCAGTGCCGTTAGGAAATCTTCGGCGGGAAGTCCTCCCCATTTTTCCAGCCACATAGCCTTATGACCAGCCGAACAACGTCCCCGTTTAATCTCCGAGGCTTTGCCGGCTCCTGTAATCAGCGCCGGCATCCAGTCGCAGTGTTCTACGATAGAGTATGCTTTGGCTCTTACAGCTGCATCAGCACGAAGTACATGCAGCGATTTTGCCCAGAACCATTCGGAAGAATAGATACCTCCTTCGTAGTCCACATAGTTAATATCCCATTTTCCTGCAAGTGCATTGATTTCGGCTGCTTCTTTTATAGCGGTATGATCTTTCCACAACACAAACATGGCGTTGGGATTTTCTGCAAATTCAGGAAGCAAGGACAGTGGCGTACCTGTTTCGTCTGTAAATACAGGTGTGCTTCCGGTGGTATCGAAAGAGATACCGGCAACTTTAGCAGCTGTTCCTTCCGGACATTTGGCAAGTGCTTCTTTTACCGAAGCTTCCAGTACATCAATATAATCCTGTGGATGCTGACGGTATTGGTTGGTGTCCGGGTTGCAGTATTTTCCCTGCGCCCAGCGCGGATAGTATTTAACGGAAGAAGCCAGCTCCGCACCCGTGAGGGTGTTTACAACGACTGCACGGGCGGAGTCTGTTCCGTAATCTAACCCTATTACATATTTTTCTGTCATACTGTTTGCTTGAATAATTAACAAAGTGCTTTGTTCAACATGTAATACACTTCATTCATCCGAAGTTCGCTCTTGAATCCGCTTATAGTAGTGTCGTTATCGATCACAACCATTTCGATCCCAGCGATTTCGGCATAGTCGTCGAGGTATTCGCGGTCGATGGAAAAAGAGAAACTGGTATGGTGTGTACCACCTGCCAGAATCCATGCGGCGGCACCTACTTCAAGACTGGGCTGCGGAATCCATAAAGCCGATGCCACAGGAAGTTTAGGCAATTTGTGAGACTTGATGCAATCTACCTGATTTACAATCAGGCGGAAACGGTTGCCCATATCCACAACGGTAGCTGCCACGCCGGCTCCTTCTTTGGTAGTAAATACAAGACGCGCAGGATCGTTTTTGCCACCGATTCCCAATGGATGTACTTCCAGTTTGGGCTTGTGTTCGGAGATAAGCGGGCAAACTTCCAGCATATGAGCCTGAAGAATCGCACTGTCCTTACCATCAAAATGATAGGTGTAGTCTTCCATGAATGAGCAACCGCCTTCGAGGCCTTGTCCCATGAACCACATCGTACGGCAAAGAGCAGCCGTTTTCCAGTCGCCTTCTGCACCGAATCCAAATCCCTCAGCCATCAGACGCTGACAAGCAAGTCCGGGCAGCTGATCCACCCCATGCAGATCGTCGAAGTTCGTTGTAAATGCCTTGGCTCCCTTCAGTGCCAGGAATCTGCGAAGGGCAATTTCAACGCGGGCAGCTTCGATAACCTGCTTGCGGTCTTTTCCTCCTTCTTTGGCATTATCAGCCACTTCGTACAATTGATCGTATTCTTTTACCAAAGCGGCAATCTCCTCGTCGGTAACCTTATCCTGTTGAGCAACAAGTTCGGCTATTGGGTAATAATCCACATGATACCCCAGACGCAATTCGGCTTCCACCTTGTCGCCATCGGTAACCGCTACATTGTTCATGTTATCGCCGAAACGAACGATCAGCATATCCTGTGCATCTGCCCAGGCTGCAGCTACGCGCATCCACACGGCAATACGTTCCTGAGCCTTTTCGTCCTGCCAGTGACCAACCACCACTTTGCGGTTTTTGCGCATACGGCTCATAATGTGACCGAATTCACGGTCGCCGTGTGCACTCTGATTCAGGTTCATAAAGTCCATGTCGATTTCTTTCCATGGAATTTCTTTGTTAAACTGAGTATGGAAGTGTAATAAAGGCTTTTTAAATTCCTGCAATCCGTGAATCCACATCTTTGCCGGAGAAAAGGTGTGCATCCAGGTAATTACGCCGATACATTTGTCGTCGTTGTTGGCTGCTTTAAATGTTGCCTGCACTTCGGTTGCCGAGTTAACGGTCCCTTTGTAAACTACCTTGACCGGAAGATTTCCCGATTCATTAAGACCCTTTACCATTGCGTTTGAATGTGCGTCGACTGCAATTACAGCGTCGCCTCCGTACAGAAGCTGTGCTCCCGTTACGAACCATACCTCTAAATTTTCGAATGCCATTTTCTAATAGATTAAAATAAGTAACTAAGTTATTTGATATAAATTATTTTTGTCCGTAATAAGCATTTGGACCGTGCTTACGGCTGAAATGCTTTTCAATCAGAGCCGGATTCATTGTAAGCTGCGAATTGATGCCATAAGAAATGAAGGCCATTTTTGCCACCTGTTCCATAACAACCGCGTTATGCATGGCATCTGCCGCGTCTTTACCCCAGGAAAAAGGTCCATGGTTTTTAACCAGTACGCCGGGGGTGTGGTCGGGGTTAAGCCCCTCAAAACGTTTCACGATGACGTTTCCGGTTTCCTCTTCGTAGGCTCCTGCAACTTCCGTTTCTGTCATATTCTCTGTACAGGGAATGGCGTCGTGAAAATAATCCGCGTGCGTAGTTCCTATATTTGGAATATCAAATCCTGCTTGCGCCCATGCAGTGGCATAGGTGGAGTGGGTGTGAACTACGCCTCCTATATGAGGAAAAGCCTTGTAAAGAACCAGATGGGTTGCCGTGTCGGACGACGGGCGTAAGTTCCCTTCAACAATATGTCCGTCCAGGTCGGTTACCACCATATCCGAAGCTTTCATATCATCGTAAGATACGCCGCTTGGTTTGATAACAACCAGTCCTTTCTCCCTGTCTATTGCAGACGCGTTACCCCAGGTGAATATCACCAGTCCGTGTTTTACCAGTTCCAGATTAGCCCGGAACACTTTTTCTTTTAATTCCTCAAGCATATGCTTTATAACTTAAAAATTGGATGTTTCTGGTAGATGCGGTCGTTAAACTTATACAGGGAAGCGCCCCGTTTGGAACCAGTCTTGTCTATTTTATCCGTTTTCACTATATAATCCATTTCTGCTACCCTTTTGCGGAAGTTCCTCTTGTCGAGTACCGTTCCGTAAATAGCTTCATACAACGACTGAAGTTGAGTGAGTGTAAACAAATCAGGAAGAAGATTAAATCCAATAGGTTCTGTAGATGCTTTTTGTCTCATTACATCTTTTGCCAGTTCGACCATTTGTCCGTGGTCAAAAATTAGTTCCGGCAGCTCATTGATTTTAATCCAGTACGCGTTGTGGTCAACTAACCGTTCCTGATCAGATTCTTCAATTTTAACAAGAGAGTAGTAAGCAACTGATAATACCCTTTCGCCCGGATCTCGTTCCACTTCCCCAAAGGTACGTACTTGTTCCATATACACATTCTCAAGCCCCGTTAGTTCATTCAGAACCCTTTTGGCGCCCTCGTCTATGCTTTCGTTTTCCCGCAAAAATCCCCCCATGAGCGACCATTGGCCTTTGGCCGGTTCAATCTTACGTTTAATAAGAAGCAGGCTTAATTCACCCTCACTGAAACCGAATATAATGCAGTCCATTGCCACAAGGAATCGGTCTTTGTCATCATAATATTTACTCATAAACTTGCTGATGTGATTGTTTTGAGTGTAAAACTAACACTTTTAAAAATGATACATAGATATAGCAATATGTTCTTGAACATGAAATGATTGTATTCATGTTATTTTAACATTTAATAATTATACAGACAAAAGAAAAAGTATGTATACGGCTTATTTGGATAAATATTGGGAGAAACCTTCCGAGTGTTCGGTACGGTATTTACCTTCTGCGTCTGTATATATAATAAAGTATTCGATTTCGGGAACTTTCTTTTTAAGTTCGCGGGCCTTTTCGGATCCCAATGCCATGAAAGCTGTAGCATAACCATCGGCCGTGATACAGTCGGGGGCGATAATCGTGGCGCTCAGGATATCTTGTTCGGCAGGGTATCCTGTTATGGGATTGATCGTGTGACCATATTTCTTTCCGTCTTTTTCATAGAAATTCCGGTAATTTCCAGAGGTGGCCAGACCAACCCGACCGCATAGATGGGCTATAACCTCCAGCTCCTGATTGATGCCTGCGGGATCGTCGGAAGGCTTGCTAATTCCAATCCTCCAGCACTCTCCTTTGGGGTTTATACCTTTTGCTAACACTTCGCCTCCTATTTCTATCATGTAGTTTTCAATTCCTTTGCTATCCAGTAAGGCGGCAACCACATCGCAGCTGCATCCGTCTCCCAAAGCGGAAAAGTTCATTACTATTCTTGGGTCTTCCTTTGTCACTCTGCGCCCGTCGAGTCTAACTTTCCTGAATCCTACGAAGGAGCGGATACTATCTATGTTATGAGGAGTTACACTGTCTTTTTTGCTGAAACCGAAACCCCACAGGTTGATAAGCGGACCACAGGTTACATCGAATATTCCATCGGTTTTTTCCGATATTTCCATTGCTTTATTAAAAACATCAACGAAGAGTGTGTCTACTTCAACCTCTTTATTTTGGTTAACTTGCGAAATGATGGACAAGGAATCGAAGGGGTTGATTGAATGATAATAGCGTTTCAACTCTGCCTGGATTTCCTTATCAAGAGAGCGTGTATACTGATATTTAATATGATAGGGTGTATGAAGACTACCTGCCGTTTCAAAATATTGTTCCTTGTTTGTGCAACTGAATAACAACGTATTCAATATAATAATAAGAAGAAACACGACTTTATTTGTTTTCATTTCGCTGAACTTTTAATGGCTGCAAAGGTATGAATTATAATGTTACTCCAGATTTAAAGTACTATTTTATAACAATAGAATTGTATTCTATATTGTAAAAATAATTATCTTTGCTCGTAGTCTTGAATTTTGTTATCCTGATTGTTATGAAAACACGTTTATTTTTCCTGCTGCTTTTGCTTTGTTGTTTACCAGCTGCGGCTCAGATCCGGTTAAAAGGGGTAAATCAATCCGATATAAACCCGGCCCTTCTCGAAGGGCGATGGAAGGCCCGCTGGATCTCTGTACCAGATGAACCTGTCAATATTTTTGGTGTATATCATTTTCGTAAATCTTTCACTGTGGATAATATCCCTGCGCGGTTTATTGTGCATGTATCGGCGGATAACCGGTACAAGTTATTTGTGAACGGAGTTCAGGTTTCCCTGGGTCCTTCGCGCGGAGATATTTACAACTGGTCGTACGAAACAGTAGATATAGCTCCGTGGCTCAAGAGCGGAAAGAATGTGCTGGCTGCCGTTGTATGGAATTTTGCAGACCAGAAACCAATAGCACAAATAAGTTTTAATCAGACAGGATTTCTATTACAAGGGAATTCGCCTGCCGAAGAGATTGTAAATACAGACAATACGTGGCTTTGTGTTAAGAATTCAGCCTATAGTCCCTGGTCGAAACCCGTGTTGGGCTATTATGCAGTCGGTGCCGGCGAACAAGTGAATGCAGCTGTTTATCCCTGGGGCTGGGAGCAACCGGATTTTGTTGATGCTGACTGGAAAAAGGCGCGGTCAGGAATGGAAGGTGCTGCCAAAGGGGCCCGCGATTATCCGGGACGATTACTGGTGCCTCGTCCTATTCCTTCCATGGAAATGCGGACAGAACGTTTTGAAGCGGTACGTATCGCCGATGGAATAAATTGCCCGAAAGATTTCCCTTCAAAACCGATAGCAATTACCATCCCGGCAAATAGTAACGTTCGCTTGCTGCTTGATCAGAAGCAGCTTACCACCGGGTATCTGTCTTTGGTATTTAGTAAAGGAAAAGGATCAGAGATTCTGATTACTTATGCCGAAGCTTTGTACGAAGATAAATTAGAAAAATCGTCCAAGCAGTCGAACCTAACCGTAAAAGGTCACCGGGATTTAGTTGAAGGGAAGAAATTTGTGGGATACGAAGATAAGCTTCTTCCCGACGGAGGAAGCGCCCGTAATTTTACTTCACTTTGGTGGCGTACCTGGCGTTACGTGAATATTACGGTTACGACCGGCAACGAACCTTTAGTGCTGGAAGATGTGTATGGGACATTTTCTGCCTATCCGTTTAAAAACGAAACAAGTTTTTCAGCTCCCGGTCAGCCGGAATTAAATAATATGCTGGCTATTGGCTGGCGAACAGCCCGATTGTGTGCCAATGAAACTTATATGGACTGCCCGTACTACGAACAACTGCAGTATTTTGGCGATACACGGATTCAGGCAATGGTTTCATTATATAATACCCGGGATTCGTTTATGGTGAAAAACGCCATCGAACAAGGCAGACAGTCGGTTGTTGCCGATGGAATAACCATGAGTCGATACCCATCTTCTGTTCATCAGTTTATCTCCTCGTTTTCCTTGTGGTGGATTTGCATGGGGAACGATTACTGGATGTACCGGGGCGACGAGGCATACATGAAATCGCTGTTACCTGCTTACCGTGGAATTCTTTCGTGGTACGAACAGTGGATGAAACCAGATTACAGTCTTGCTTATGTGCCTCACTGGTTCTTTGCTGACTGGTCGGCCGGCTTTCCCGGGGGTGAACCCATTCGTGAAAAGGAAGGAAACTCCGCCTTTCAGGATTTGATGTATATTCTTACGTTGGATGCTGCTGCTCCGATGGAAGATGCATTTGGTATTTCGGGAATGGCCGCGCATTACCGCGATCTGGCATCCAAAATGCGAGCTACCATCCGTGCCAAATATTGGAATGCCGAAAAAGGAATCTTTGCTGATACCCACGATCACCGTAGTTATTCCCAGCATGTAAATGCACTGGCAGTGCTGGCTGATGTGGTTACCGGAGAAGAGGCCGCAGCGGTTATGACTAAAACCCTGAATGATCCTTCTTTGGCGCAGGCAACCATTTATTTTAGATATTATGTTCATCTGGCATTAAATAAAGCCGGTATGGGTGATCAGTTACTGGATAATCTTCAGATTTGGAGAGATCAGATGGCTTTGGGACTGACAACCTGGGCAGAGATGCCTGAACCGTCGCGTTCTGACTGTCATGCATGGGGAGCCAGTCCTAATATTGAGTTTTTCAGAATTCTGCTGGGTATTGACAGTGATGCTCCGGGCTTTAAAAAGATTCGGATTGCACCTTCGCTTGGTTCTCTGAAAGAGGTGTCTGGTACAATGCCTCATCCGGCTGGCAGCATTTCGGTGTCCTATAAGGTGGATAAAAAGGGGAGTTTGTCTGCCCGGATTGTATTGCCGGCAGGAACTTCAGGCCTTTTTGTTTGGAAAGGAGTTGAAAGGACGCTCAGCGAAGGGATTTCCACCTTTCAGATTCCCTGATCTGCTTCTTTTTCTTACATTTGCAATCAAATGTGTGTGTATGAGGGAGGCTTTTATAAAACTACATCTTTCCATTTTGCTCGCCGGCTTTACCGGGATTCTGGGGAAGTTGATTTCGCTCAGTGAAGGGGTGTTGGTATGGTACCGGATGTTTCTTACTTCGCTGATTTTGTTGCTGATTTTGTGGATAGGAAAGAAGTTGAGGAAAGTTTCCTTCCGTGATTTTCTGAAGATGGCTGGTGTGGGGCTTTTGCTCGCTCTTCACTGGTTGTTCTTTTTTGGAAGTATAAAGGCGTCCAATGTTTCGATCGGGGTAGTCTGCTTTTCGGTAACGGGATTCTTTTCTGCCATCTTTGAACCCTTGTTTGGACGCCGGAAGATTTCTTTCCGGGAACTGCTTTACAGTGTGGTGGCTGTGCTTGGCATTTTACTTATTTTTCAGTTTGACATGAGGTATCGTTACGGAATAATGTTGGGCGTTGTTTCTTCGGCACTCGCTGCGTTATATACCATTAGCAATAAAAAGGTGGGTAGTCTGGCTCCTTCTTCTTCTATTTTGCTTTATGAGATGATCGGAGGGGTGACTTTTCTGAGTTGCCTGCTTCCTTTTTATCTTTACTTCTCACCTCAGGAGTATCTCATTCCCAATGCGCTCGATTTTATTTATCTGTTGCTGTTTGCCATTTTCTGTACGATATGTATGAATATTTTGCAGATACAGGCGCTGAAGAGTATCTCGGCATTTACCATGAACTTAAGCTATAATCTGGAACCAGTGTATAGTATTATTTTGGCGATGATTATTTTTGGTGAGGCAAAAGACCTGAATCTTGCTTTTTATGCCGGACTTTCGTTGATTGTCTTTTCTGTGTTTTTGCAGATGGGCAGCGTAATGAAGCAGCGAAAGGTTAAGTAAAAAGGCCGCCTGCCCCATAGAGGGGAAGCGGCCTTGCGTTGTGTTGTTTATTTAGAAAGCTGACTCTCAATCGGATCGTCGTACTGCGTTTGCAATTTTATAAGATCCTCTTTGAGCTTAGACGTTATTTTTTCGTATCCTGTTTTTCCGTAAAGATTTTTCATTTCGCTTGGATCTTCTTTCAGATCGTAGAGTTCCCAAACATCGATGTCGTTGTAGAAATGAATGAGTTTGTAACGCTCGTTTCGTACTCCGTAATGACGTTTCACAGCGTGCTCGCCCGGATATTCATAGAAGTGATAGTAAAGAGATTTTCTCCAGTCGGCAGGATTTTTTCCTTTAAGCAGTGGGAGAAGCGATTGTCCCTGAATATCTTCCGGAATCTTTGCACCTGCAAGTTCAAGGAAGGTAGGAGCGTAGTCAATATTTTGAACCAGTTGGTTTACAGTTCCTTTTTTACCTCCGGGCAAGCGCATAAACAGGGGCGTACGGAAAGACTCTTCGTACATGAAACGTTTGTCGAACCAACCGTGTTCACCCATGTAGAATCCCTGGTCTGACGTGTAGACAATCAGTGTGTTTTCGAGCAGGTTGTTGTCTTCCAGGTATTTTAAAACAACCCCAATGTTACGGTCTACCGAGTGGATCACGCTCAGGTAGTCGTGCATGTATCGTTGATATTTCCATTCAGCCAGCTCTTTGCCTGTCCGCTTCTTTTCTTTGAAATCCTTAATAATAGGATCGTAATATTTGTCCCATGCAGCTTTCTGATCCGGGTTCATTCGGTTGTACATGTTACGGCCTGCACTTTCAAGGTCGGCGCTATTCGTTCGGACTTCATTTTCTTTGTCTGCCATTTTCAGGTCGTACACCTCGTCCATGTCGTTTATGATACTCATTTCCTGCTGTGCAGCTGCCGTACGGCCTTCGAAGTTGTCGTAAAAGTTTGCTGGCAGAGGGAAAGTCTTGTTGTCATAGATCCCTAAATCGCAAGTGTCCGGCATCCAGGTACGGTGCGGCGCCTTATGATGGAGAAGCAGACAGAACGGTTTACTTTTGTCGCGTTTGTTGCTAAGCCAGTCCAGTGCGATATCGGTGGTGATGTTCGTAGCATATCCCTCGATTTGCTTTTTCACTCCATTATCAATAAAGAAGGGATTATAATAATCTCCCTGTCCGACAAGAATATTCCAGTAATCGAACCCGGTTGGATTGGAAGTGAGATGCCATTTTCCAACTACGGCAGTCTGGTAACCAGCTGCTTTCAGTAGCTTAGGGAATGTTTGCTGTGCTCCGTCGAATTTATGATTGTTATCGATAAATCCGTTTTTGTGACTGTGTTTACCAGTAAGCATACATGCCCGGCTTGGACCGCTGATAGAGTTGGCTACGAAACTGTTTGCGAAAAGAACCCCTTCGTTGGCAATACGATCGATGTTTGGTGTTTGGATAAACCGTTTGTCGTAAGCACTTATCGTTTGCAGCGAATGATCGTCTGTCATAATAAAGACGATATTCAATGGCTTTTCATCTGCTGCTTTTTGTTTTGCCTGGCAAGAAGAGGCGGTTGCAGCAAGGGCTGTAACTCCGGCCAGAAATACTGCTTGTCTTTTTTCCATGTATAGAACTATTTTTGTGTTTTTCTGCCCACAAAGTTATTCTATAAATATTAAATCCTGCCAGTTTGTTTTTTTACTATTTATAGATTTGTCTGTTTTATTTATAAAATTGTTTTTTTACTTAGTTGTTTTGTATTTATACATTACATAACTATTCTTTTTAGGTAAGGATACGGATATCATTCCTGATTTTAAAACCCGTTGCTTTGACTTTTTCCCATCTCCAAACAAGGGAGTAAGCTCGACCGACGCCCCCGATTCTAAGTAGGTTTTTAGTTGTACAGACGATTCTGAATTTAGTTCTCTGAAGATTAACAGATACCCTTCATCTTCTTTCATAGATTGAAAGCCTGTCCACGATTTACCGGAGGGTTCATCCCCGACAGGCAGAATAATCCCTTTATGAAAATCGTGCTGTATTGTTCTATACCGCTTAATTAAACCTTCCTGATCGAACGCTTTTTTAGGTAACGCGCCTGCATCAAAGAAGGCTAACGGCTGTGCGGCCATTGTTATGGCAAACAAGTAATCAAAAGAATAGGAAGATGGAGCAAAAGGATCATTTCCATAGTTGTTTTGATTCCTCCATTTATTAAGAAACTCTACCTGCAACCGTTCAGCCGGGACATATTTTGAGAGCATCCAAAGATTTCTCAAAGTCCAATAGGGATAATAGTTGCCCCAATCTGTATATCTGTTCTCCACAAATAGGTTGCCATACTGATTAAAGAAGAAGTAGCCGCCTCTTGGCCCCGCCGTAATATCCAAATTAAACACGACCCCATTATTTGTTTCTTTCAGCACCTTGTCATACATCTTTTGGGTTCGTATTTCCGCAATCTTAGAAGGAATCTTTTGCCCGTCTATTTTAAATATCCGAATACCATAATTCTTATACAAATAAATAAGCGCATCCGCATCTTCTTCCCAAGCTTCATTATCATACTTAAGACTTGGTACCAGATAAAGACATAATTCCACACCCAATTCTTTTCCTTTTTTTACAAGTGAAGAAAATCCTTCAGGAAATATTTTTTCATTGGGTTTCCATACATCCCTTCCATTCGTCCGGTTCTCGCTTCTGCCTTGTTGCCATCCCCAGTCAATCTGAAAATGAGAAATTCCTAAATTGGCACATGCTTTCATTTGTTCCAGACAAAAAGATTCTGTAATCCGGCTTATTTCCCCTCTGTCTCCCCATGTGTTCATAACAATCATATCATCCCGATCGGGTTGTAAGCTTCTCACATTTTTATGGAATTGTTATCTATCAGTACATCCGGTCGCGTGCTTAATGGCGCTTTAAACAAGTATACCAGCGCTCCGGCCGTACTTCCTGAAGGACTGACATGGGAAACTGCCACAACAACGAACGTGGGTCTGGACTTTGGTATGTTAAAGAATAAACTACGTTTTACCGGAGATGCGTATGTTCGTAAAACTACTGATATGTATACAGTTGGAGTAACTTTACCAGATGTCTTCGGAGCCACTTCACCTAAAGGGAACTATGCTGATATGACTACTAAAGGGTGGGAAATTTCACTAACATATCGTGATAAGTTTACTTTGGGTAATAAGCCTTTTAATTATGAAGTACGTGGTACTTTGTCTGACTATACGTCGAAGATTGATAGATATAACAATTCAACCAAGAGTTTGTCGGATTACTATGAAGGGCAAAATGTTGGAGAGATCTGGGGGTATGTAACAGAGGGCTTATTCCAGTCGCAGGAAGAAATTGACAATCACGCTTCACAGAAAATAATTAAATCTTCCAATAAAGGTATTTGGTATCCGGGAGACGTTAAATTAAAGGATTTGAACAACGACGGCGTAATAGATTATGGAAATGATACATTTGAAGATCATGGGGATAAGAAAGTGATTGGTAATGAATTACCGCGTTATTCGTATAGTTTTAATTTGTCGGGAGACTGGAATAATATCTTTTTCTCTGCATTCTTCCAGGGCGTTGGTAAGCAGAATTGGTATCCTGGTTCGGAAACTCTTTTCTGGGGTCAGTACAACCGGCCTTACAACAATATGCCAACATGGCATATGGGTAATTACTGGACAGAAGAAAATCCGGATGCTTATTTGCCTCGTTATGCAGGTTATAATACATCATTAAGAGATACAAAACAGACTCGTTATTTGCAGAATGTGGCTTATCTGCGTCTGAAAAGTTTGCAGATTGGTTATAATTTACCTAAAAGCTTTATCTCAAAGATTAATATGCAGAATGCCCGGGTTTATCTTTCCGGAGAAAATCTCTTCTGCTGGTCTCCTATGTATAAACACACAAAAGATATTGACGTAGCTAGTATTTACGGATCTGATCCGGATTTGACATCCGGAACTAGTGGAGATAATTATAGTTATCCAGTAATGAAAAGTGTTAGCATAGGTTTATCAATAACATTTTAAACTCTGAATCATGAAAAAAATATTATATCCAATTTTAGCGGCTTTTTGTATCTTGTCTTCTTGTTCTCTTGATGAGATCCCACAAGATACTGTAACGAAAGATATAGTTTTTGAGTCTGAAAGCGGACTTAAAACGTATGCGTATTCCTTTTATAATATGTTACCTTCAGGGTCGGATGCTCACAGGCAAGATGCCATGAGTGATTATGGAGCTGTAACCAGTTTTAATGATTTTCTTCGTGACGGAGCTTATACTGCCGAAACAAGCAGTGGGTGGAGTTGGTCCAATCTTCGTAATATCAACTATTTTATTCAAAATTGCGAAACCTCAAGCGTAAGCGAACCAGTTCGTAATAATTATTTAGGTCTTGCACGCTTTTTCCGTGCTTACTTCTATTATAATATGGTAGTTCGTTTTGGCGACGTTCCATGGATTGATGAACCATTAGCTGTAGATGATGAACGGTTGTATGCAGCCCGTGATTCACGTACAGTTGTAATGAACCATGTTTTGGAAGACCTGGACTATGCATGTCAGAACATTACGGCAACCAGTAGTGACGGATCACTTGTAACCAAATGGGTAGCTTATGCCCTCAAGTCTCGTATCTGTCTTTTTGAAGGTTCTTTTCGTAAGTACCATACCGAGCTGGGACTTACTGCATCTGCAAATGAATGGTTTCAGTCTGCGGTAAGTGCATCAGAAGAAGTCATGAAAAAATCGGGTCATTCAATTTATAAGGCAAAAGGTACCGCTTTATCTTATCGCACGCTTTTTACAAGTAATACTCCTGTTACAAGTGAAGTAATGCTTGCATCTTGCAGTGATTTAACTTTGGGCGTTTTGAATGACGCAAACTGGTATTGGACTTCGGGTACATACGGACCCCGTTTCAGTATGATTCGTCCTTATATAAATACTTTCCTAAATATTGACGGGACTCCTTTTACAAGCAGACCGGGATATGAAACCATGTCTTTTTATGATGAGTGCCAAAATCGGGATGCACGTTTGTCTCAGATAATTCGTACTCCTGGTTACAAAAGAGACGGTGCGGCTTCGGCTCCTAATTTTAATGGATATTCTTATACTGGTTACCAACCTATCAAATTCTGTCTGGATGAATCATCCTTTGATGACGGTTCGTTAAATACAAATGCCATTCCTTTGTTCCGATATGCCGAAGTGTTATTGAACTATGCTGAAGCAAAAGCAGAATTAGGAAGCATGACCGATACAGATTGGGCTTCAACAATTGGAGCGCTACGTTCACGGGCTGGTATTACAGGCGGACTAACAGCGAAACCTACAGTAGTGGATTCATATTTTCAGCAGAACTATTTCCCTGAAATTTCAAATCCTGTAATTCTTGAAGTACGCAGAGAACGTGCAATCGAGCTTTCTTTGGAAGGTTTCCGCTTTACAGACCTGAAGAGATGGAAAAAAGGGGAGTTGATGAAGATGAGATGGACAGGTATTTATGTTCCTGCATTGAATGTTCAGATGGACCTTGATCAGGATGGAACAACTGATGTGCTTTTCTATCAAGGAACCAAACCGACCGGACTGCCTAAATCGTGCACTCCTGTTAAGGTGGGTACAGGTACTCAACAGGGATTGTCTGAAGGCACTTCCGGCTACCTTACCTGGTCAGATAATGACATTAGAACATGGTACAGTGACGGTCGTCAGTATTATTATCCGATACCTGCGCTGGTAATGGTAAAGAATCCGGCAATAAAACAAAACCCGGGTTGGGAATAAGTAAAATGTCAAAAAGAACAAATATGAAAAAAATAATAAATATACTCCTGTCAGCTTTAATGCTGACAGGATGTGCTTCCGAGTCAGTGGTAGCTCAGGCAAAATCAACAGTAAAGGTAGCTACATATAATCTTCGTATGGATACAGAAAAAGATGGAGAAAATGCTTGGCCAAACCGTAAAGAGTTGGTTAAGAATATGGTGAAGACATACGATTTTGATATTTTCGGAACACAAGAGGGTTTCAAACATATGCTTGATGGCGTGAACGAAGTTGGTGGTTATACTTGCTTCGGAGGAGGACGAGAGGATGGTTTAGATGCAGGAGAACATTCGGCTATCTTTTACAAAACCGATCGTTTTATAAAGTTGGACGGCGGTAATTTCTGGTATTCAGAAACTCCGGAAGCACCAGGTTTAGGATGGGATGCAACTTGCTGCAACCGTATTTGTTCCTGGTTAAAGTTGAAAGATACTGTTTCGGGTAAAGAGTTCTTTTTCTTTAACTCTCATTTCGACCATCAAGGTGTCGTAGCACGCAGAGAATCTTCCAGGTTATTATTGGCTAAAATTAAGCAGATTGCCGGAGATAATCCGGTATTTTCTACTGGCGACTATAATGCGACACCCGAAAGTGAGCCGATAAAGATTATTCTGTCGGACGGATTTCTTAAAGACTCCAGAGTTATTAGCAAGAAAGCTCCTATCGGTACTATAGGAACTACGAACGGATTCAAGGAAAATTCTGTTGCGAATAATCGTATCGATTATGTATTTGTGGCAAATGGAATTCAGATTAACTCATACGGTGTGCTGAATGATAAACCAAACGGACGTTTTACTTCGGATCATTACCCGGTAATGGTGGAGGCAGAGTTCTAAGATTATTCTTTTTGGAATTATTATAACAAAAGGCAGAGGGTGAATCATAAATAGCACCTTCTGTCTTTTTGCTTTGTAGTATGTTTGAATACAATCAAATTACTTTAAATAGGATGAAAAGCCTTATTCTAATTCCGGATTTATAAAAATAACGAGTACATTTGTCTGCATTTATTTATCGTTGTGAATAAAATATCTAAAATTATAATTTATTAATTGGATTTATTATGAAAAACATGAGACAATGGCTTCTTATAGCCGGTTGTGTGCTGGTTACTTCTTCTCTTTTTGCTCAGGAAAAAGACTGGGCACAGTTTGGTCGTTATGCAGAAGCAAACAAGACGGTGAAAGTCCCTTCCAAAGTAGTTTTTATGGGTAATTCCATTACTGATGGCTGGTGGCCGAACGATTCAACTTTTTTTATCAATAATCAGTATGTTGATCGTGGAATCAGTGGACAGACTACATCCGAAATGTTAGTTCGTTTCCGTGCCGATGTCATTAATCTGAAGCCAAAGGCTGTCGTGATTCTTGCCGGAACAAACGATATAGCCCAGAATAATGGTTATATCTCTTTGGAGAATGCTTTTGGAAATATCGTATCTATGGTAGAACTGGCTAAAGCGAATAACATTAAACCTATTCTTTGTTCTGTTATGCCTGCCTATGAATTTGGATGGCGTAAAGGGTTGGAGCCTGCTGGTAAGATTATCAAATTAAATGCGATGATAAAGGCTTATGCAGACAAGAATAAAATTATTTATGTAGACTACCATTCAGCTTTGGCTGATGAACGAGGCGGACTTCCTGAGAAATATTCGAAAGATGGAGTTCATCCTACTTTGGAAGCCTATAAGATAATGGAAACAATTGTTCAGAAAGCTATAACCAAAGTTATTAAGTAAAATTGATAATTTTCTCATAGCGAGTACGGTTTACAGCGAGTATAACACAAGATGTAAACCGTATTCTTATTTTCACATCTGCCTTTGCCTTTCCTAATACTTTAAAAAAGCCAACCGGCAACCAGTAGGTAATCCTTTAGTTTTACGCGAAGAATTTTCAGCGATTGAGTTATACGGTATTCAACGGTTTTAACCGAGATGCCTTGCATAGCTGCTATCTGAACATTGGTTTGTTCTCCAAACCGACTTAATGCAAAAGTCTCCCGATAATTCTCAGGCAATTCATCAATTGCTTTTTGTATCTGTACGGATAAATCCTCTAGCATATAATAATCCGGATCCTCAAACTGATCTTTCAGTTTTTCGTAGATTTCAGAATGGACTTGTTCGTGATATTGATTTTTTTTAATAAAATTAAGACAACGATGTTTCGTCGCTATAAAGAGATAGGACTTAAGAGAGCTCTCAATTAGAATAGATTCGCGGGTTTCCCAAATAAATAGCATCAATTCTTGCACTAATTCTTCTGCGTCATCATCAGAAATATATTGCGACGCGTATTCGCATAATGGAGAATAATACTTGATAAACAGTTGTTTATAAGCAATTTCACTTCCACGTCTCAGCTCGTCAAGCAGTACTGATTCCTCCATTTATGTGTTTTGTTTTCCTCCCAAAGTCTGTTTACTCTCAGACAGTCGCAAAGATATAATTAAATTGGGAATAATATATAATTAAAATAATGTGAAAAAATTCGCTTTTATGTTTAGGGTATGCATGCCCTGGAATTGTCTTATTATAAGAAACAGAAAAAAAATGGAAAATACAGATCCCAATAATTTAGATAGAGAACCGAATGATTCGCTCTTGTTATCTTATATCAAAGGGACAGCTACGGCTTCAGAAAAAGCTTCAGTAGAAGCTTGGATAGCCGAAAACGCTGAGAATGAAAAAACGGTCCGCCAGCTTGGTAAGATATATTTTGCTCAAAGAACTCACGAGAGAATCGCTTCCCGCGATCCCCAGATGGCTTTCGAGAAAGTCCAAAAACGAATCAACGGAAAGATGAGACGTATTTGGGTACAGCGATTTGTTGTGGCAGCGGCTTGTTTGGTAAGTGTTGTTTTTCTATTAAAAATTACTACCCGTACGCAGCAGCCATTGCAACAGCAGCAGGCACAACTTATTACGGTGGAAGCAAATCCAGGGATGCGTACTCATATCCATCTTCCCGATGGAACGATGGCCTATCTTAATTCAGGAAGTACGCTTACCTATACTATTCCTTTTGATGCGAAAGAACGTAAAGTCGCACTTAAGGGAGAAGCCTATTTTAAAGTTTCCCACAATCCGGAACAACCCTTTGTTGTAAGTGTTGCCGATGATAAAATGAATATCAAGGTGCTTGGTACGGAATTTAATGTTCAGGCATATGACGACGACGATTTGATTCAAACCACTTTGGTGTCGGGTGCTATTGATCTGCATTACAAAAATAGCAATGGGGAAATAGTTGGGCGATCAGTTAAACCTTCAGAAAAGGTTGTGTATGATTCTCATAGCGGAAATGTGAGTGTTAAAACTGTTAATACAGACTATGATACTGCCTGGATGCAAGGACGTTTGGTTTTCAAAGAAACGCCGCTTCCCGAAGTGCTCAAAAAGATGACACACTATTATAATGTTACCTTTTCTGTGGTTGATCCCGTTATTCAGACTTATAATTTCACCGGAACCTTCGATAACAGACAGTTGTCTCAGGTGCTTGATTATCTCAAAATATCGTCTGGTATTGATTATGATATCAATCAATCAAATCAGGATGATAGCGAAGGGGTGAACCGAACAAGGATAATCTTACGTAAAAGAAAATAAAACACAATCATAAACCAATTTAATATTTGTGCCTATGTAAAATACAGTCTGATGAAACCAGACTTGATGAAATAAAAATACGGAAAGACGTTACCAGCATCTTTCCGTACAAAAAAATTTCAGACAGGTCGTTAAACTTGCTTGTGAAATATTTTTACTAATCATAATCATTTACAAAAATATGCGAAAGAAATTTCATATACAACCGGAACGCGCAATTTCTGATATATTCAGAATGCCTCCCAAAATAACAAGAGTCATGAAGATAGCTTTTATTCTTCTTTGTTTATCAATTAATGTAGTTTTGGCTTCTGAGACGTATGCGCAAAATACGTCTTTGACAATCAACATCTCGGAACAATCTGTTGCGAATGTTCTTGAGACTATTGAAAGCCAATCCGACTTTCACTTCTTTTATAATAGTAAATT
>JAGPJL010000058.1:12863-19190 GCA_018054455.1 Parabacteroides sp. | reverse complement strand
GTACTTTTGCTGCAAGAAATAGGGTGGTGGAACAGAATGACGACATATTATTATTAAAGCTGATTAAGCAAGATGATCAATTGGCTTTCAAGCAGGTGTTCTATAAATACATAGATCCTCTAAGTCATTTTGTGAGCTTCTATATCCATGACTTTGATATCGCAGAAGAACTGGTTATGGATCTTTTTTCATTTATCTGGGAAAACCGGAAAACACTCGAAATAAAGATCACGCTGAAAGCCTATCTTTTTCAGGCTGCCAAAAATAACGCCTTTACCTATATTAGAGATAAGAAGGACACGGTTGCTATTGATGAAATGCACCATCATTTGATTATAGGCGAGGATAGTCAGGTCGAGTTCAATGAATTATATCGATTGGTTGAAGAAGCGGTTTCTTTACTGCCCGAAAAATGCCGTGAAATTTTCAGTAAAAGTCGCAATGAAAACCTTACCAACAAAGAAATTGCTGAAGAACTTGGTATATCAGTCAAGACGGTTGAAGGTCAGATAACAATTGCTCTACGTAAAATCAAAGCTTTTTTAGGCGAGCAATACTCCTATTTGTGGTAAACCTTTTTTTTATTCCTATTTACTAACTGCACATAAATAAGCTGCAAGATGCAACTTATTTTCTTTTTGAATTCAGTACACTATTTATTTTTCAATAAATGAAGAATAGGGTTAGGGGATACGCTCCCTTAGTGAGTCATAGAATGTAAACAGAATTAAACATTAATTGTGATGAAAAATAAGGAAATAATCTTCTGGCTGTTGATATTTTGCCTATTTGTGTTGTTTCTGCAGTTCAACTATAGCTACCAGTTTTATTACATGGAACACTTGCAGCTGTTGCTGTTTAATAGATTGGCCGCTGTTGATGCTGTTGGACAAATTGGAGGAGTCTCGCTTTATCTTTCCAGATTTCTTGTCCAATTTTTTATTCTTCCCTGGGGCGGAGCGGTTATTGTTTCTCTGTTACTTACAAGTGTTAGTATTGTAATGCGGTTTACTCTTTGGCAATCAAAACCTCTCCATGAAATTTATTTGTTTTGTCTGCTGCCAGCGGTTGCTCTTTTCCCCGTTGTGATTGACCCGGTTTATTACTTACAAGGCATAGTGGCTTATCTTTTTGGGTTGCTTACCTTTTGGGTATATGGAAAAATAAGCGATTACCGGACTCGCCTGCTTACTGCGGTTTTTCTGCTTCTGCTTCTTTATTATATAGCAGGTCCGGTTAGTGGTTTGTTAGCCGGATGTATTGCGTTAAGAGAATATCTAAATAAACAGCCGCGTTCATATATTTCTCTTTTGTTGGTGGCCGAAGTTCTTCTGCTCGGACTGTTAAGTCTTACTTTCTCTCTGACGGGCGAATTTCGTTTTGCTTTCCTTCCAGATGCTTACGCCGATCCGTTGATTCACGGCAACAAAGCCTATCTTTCCTGGATAGTGTGGCCGTTTTGTATGATTGTTGTACATTATATATATAGTAGAAGAAAAATACAGGGCGGAAAACTTACATGGTCTGTTGTTTTAACCCAGTTAATGTTGCTGACAGGCATTGCCTTTTTCTTGATTAGCAAGTATGGATTAAAAGAGTCGCTTCAGGAAAGAAGGATGAGTTACTACGCATATACAGGGCAATGGGATAAACTGTTAGATGTTAAGCTGGATGAGCACAGTATGAATACAAAAATGAATCTTGTAAACTATGCGTTGGCAAAGCAACAAAAGTTAGGCGACGAGATGTTTAATTACGACCAACGTGGGGTTAAATCGCTGATAGCCCAGTGGGATAATTCTATTAATGCAGCCATGCAGCTTAGTGATATTTATTTTTGCATAGGCGACATAGCCTCTTCGCAGAAGTATGCTTTCGAAGGGTATGTCAGTTCTGTTAATTGTGGAAGCGGCCGTTTATTAAAACGGTTGGTAGAAACAAACCTCATTTTCGGCACCTATCCGGTGGCCGAAAAATATATTAGCTTGTTGGAGCAAACTATTTTTTATAAAACATGGGCGAAAGAACACCGCCGCTTTCTTTATAATGATTTAGCTGTTGCTAAGGATCCGTTGCTTGGAGGTAAGCGGAAAGGCCTGAACGGTCCGGCTGGCATTGCAGTGTCGGCCAACCTGATCGAAGAGTTGGAACTACTTGCGCTAAATAATCCCGATAATCAGACTGCCATCCAATATTTGGCTGCATTTTATCTTTCAAATAAAGACCTGGCCCATTTCAAAGGACTTGTGGAAAGATATTATCCAACAAAGATATGGCCTCAATTATCGGAAAGCCATCAGGAAGCCATTGTTTTTCTCTCGCCCAATGATCGTAAATACTGGATTCAGCATGGAATGAGCGGAGAAACAGAACACCGGTATAATTTGTTTGAACATGACTTTACAGCCAATTCCGATAGGTCGGACCTGCCGGAACAGATGGCTTCTAACTATGGGAATACCTATTGGTATTATCTTCTATTAAAAAAATAATATTTTTTTTAATCCTTTTTAGGGGTTACACACTCTTTATGCGTCTCACTTTTATTAAATAGAAAGTATGAAAACTAATATACCTTGGGAATTAATAATTAACGAATTAAAGCAGGAGATCTCTGACGAAGATAGGTCGGCGCTTGCTCAGTGGAAGGCTGATGAAAAGAATCAGGCACTTTATCTTGAGATTGTTCAGCTATGGAATTCATTGCTTTTGAAGCGAATGACTATGCCATCAAGAGCCGACAAGTGTTGGGAGAAGATGGAGAAGCGCCTGGCGGGAGCGAAAAGCCGGGAAATCAAATTCCCGGTTGCTAAATTCCGTTGGGTGGCAGTGGCGGCTTCATTCCTTTTGGTTTTACTGCTTTCAATTACCGGGTACGTTACAAACCAATGGATTCGTTCTAATAATATAGTACAAACCTATTCTTCATTTAGTGGCAAGTCGAAAGTTATTTTGCCCGATGGATCTGTTGTCTGGCTTCACAAACAAACCACGTTGGAATATTCGTCGTCCGTTTGGAACAACCAACGAAAGGTTCGTCTTAACGGAGAAGCCTGTTTTGATGTAACCAAAGATAAGAGCCGTCCTTTCATAGTTCAGAGTCATGGCGTGGATGTAAAGGTATATGGTACCGTTTTTAATGTGGATGCCAGAAAAGAGAAAGAAAATGTTAGTGTTAGTCTTTTATCTGGTTCAGTAGAAGTCTCTACTGGAAACGAAACCAGATTAATTGTTCCGGGAGAAGAGGCTTCTTGTGCTAAAAACACTGGACAAATAGAAGTTGAAAAGAAAAACGTTGCATTTGAAGCACTTTGGGCGCAGGAGTCGATCCGCTTTGAAAAGAAATCAATAAAAGAGCTTTCTGATTATTTGTCAAGATGGTATGATGTGAAAATAATACTGGATCCATCTATTCCCGAAAGCCAGGCATATACTTTTACAATAAAGGGAGAGCCTTTTGAGGAGATTTTGCGCCTTATGGCACGCATTAATCCCATTGAATATCATTTTACGAAAGAAGAAACAGTGATAATAACACCTAAAAAATAAACCTATTAAAATTAAGTAGCCTATGATTGAAGTATAAGATTGTTAACCTTTATGCTCTAAAAAGAGTAGTATTTGATTTGTTAATTTATTTAAAAATTCATTTATGAAGAATCGGTTTTTTAATTATTTAAAACGGAGTGAACGGCTTGTTTTACTTGCGGCGTTTACTCTTTACTTAGGCGGGCCTGCCGAAATTCGTGCAGCCGGACAAGCAAAAACAATTACAGTAGAATTAAAGAATGTATCGCTCTCCAAAGCGATGACAGCTATCGAAAAAGCAAGTGGATATTCATTCTTTTTTGATGAGAATAAAACAGATTTAAATCATGTGGTCAACCTGGATGCGGAAAATGATGAAATCAACAGAGTCCTATCCGAATTGTTAAGTTCTACCAATCTTACGTACGAGATTTCGAACAATCAAATAGCTTTAATTCCTAAAGGAAACACAGGGCAGTTAAACCTGCGCTCGTTTTCAAAAACGGCTTTGCCTGAAGTACAACAAAGCCGTGGCATCAAGGGAGTTGTAAAAGATTCTTACGGTGAAACGATTATTGGAGCTTCTGTTATTGTTAAAGGTACTACAACGGGTACTGTAACAGATATGGATGGAAACTTTTCGCTGGATGTTCCGGTTGGTACAACGCTTGAGGTATCATATGTAGGTTACCTAACTCAAGCTGTGGTTGTAAACAGTAATTTGCTTAGCATTGTGTTGAAGGAGAATTCCACCCAATTAAGTGAGGTTGTTGTTACCGGCTTCGGTTTGTCGCAGAAAAAGGCAACGTTAACAGGAGCTGTATCTTCTATTGGAGCTAACGACTTGAGCCGTTCGGTTTCCTCTACTACTTCCGGAGCTCTTGTTGGTAAGATGCCGGGTGTTAACTCACGTCAGGCCGATGGTCGTCCGGGTTCTACCACCAACATTCAGATTCGTAACATGGGTAATCCTTTGTACGTTATTGATGGTGTTCAAAAAGATGCTGGTCAGTTTAACAACATCGACTTTAATGATATTGAGTCGGTTGCTGTTTTGAAAGATGCTTCGGCTGCTATCTATGGCGTTCGTGCAGCTAATGGTGTGGTAGTTGTTACTACCAAAAAGGGTTCTAAGAATACAAAGAACACTGTTACGTTGAATGCTTACTATGGATGGCAGAGTTTATCAAATTTCCCGGATCCGGCAGATGCAGGTACTTATGTTGAAAACTATATCCAGTCGCAAACCATTCAGGGAAAGACTTTAACCTGGGACAAAGAAGATCTGGCCAAATGGCAACAAGGAACCGAAAAGGGTTATCAGTCGTTTGATTGGAAAGATTTTATTTGGGAAACTTCTCCACAGGAATATGTAAATGCTAACGTGTCAGGAGGTTCTGATAAAATAAACTATTACTTTAGTTTAGGTCACCTGAACCAGGATGCTATGATTGTGAACTACGGTGGTTTTACCCGTTCCAATGTACAGATGAACATCGAATCGCAGGTTAATGATAAACTGAAATTGGGTGCTTCTATGAACGGTCGTATCGAGAAGCGCATGAATCCGGGTGTGCCAGGTGGCGACGACTATTGGTTGCCTATCTTTGGTACTTACAGAAACTTGCCTACGGTTCGTCCGTTTGCTAATGATAATCCGAAGTATCCAACTATGACATCTACGGATGCCGGAACAAACTTTGCCTGGTTGAATTACGATTTGTCAGGAAAGATGGAAGATACCTGGCGTGTAGCTCAATTGAATTTTGATGCAGAGTATCAGATTATTGATGGATTGAAAGCTAAAGGTATGTTTGGTTACTATTTGGCTAACAGAAAACATGATAATCAGGAGTATACTTACAAATTATACAAATACGATGAGGCAACGGATACTTATCCTGTAATGTTCGAAAATAATAACCCATGGAGAGAAAGAACAACTGCCATGGTTGAAGAACTTACCACTAATGTTCAATTGTCTTATAACAAGACTTTTGGTGATCATAACGTGGCTGCACTCGTTGGACTAGAGTCAATTAAGAGAGATGCTCCATCGAACTGGGTGCATTCAATCCCAGCTTCCAACGCTCTTCATTTGCTTACTTATGAAACAATGGATACGTATAATGATACAGGTAACAATACGGAGGCTCGTTTAGGTTGGACAGGACGTGTGAATTACGATTTTGCCAATAAATACTTGCTTGAACTATCTGCACGTTATGATGGTTCCTGGAAGTTTCCGACAAACGACCGTTGGGGATTTTTCCCTTCTGCATCTGTTGGTTGGCGTATTTCAGAAGAAGGTTTCTGGAAAGATAGTAAGATTGCATCTGTTGTGAGCGATTTGAAGCTGAGAGGTTCCTATGGTATGATGGGTGACGATAATGTAGACGGATATTCTGCCTTTGACTATATGAGTGGATACAACTACAAAAACGGAGGTTCTGTAATCGATGGAAAGTACACAATTGGTACAGAGCCCAGAGGTTTACCTGTAACAACCCTTTCATGGATTGAAGCAAAGATTTTAGATATTGGTTTTGACGCAAGTTTCTTCCAGGGAAAGCTAACAGGAACATTCGACTTCTTCCAACGTAAACGTACAGGATTGCCAGCATCTCGTTATGATGTGCTTATTCCTTCGGAAGCAGGTTTCAGTTTGCCAAAAGAAAACCTGAATTCGGATATGAATTTAGGTTACGATGCCTCAGCGCGTTGGAATGACAAGGCAGGTGATCTTAACTATTCTGTTGGAGTCAATGTTACTTATTCCCGTTTCTACGACTGGAACCA
>JAGPJL010000058.1:0-12763 GCA_018054455.1 Parabacteroides sp. | reverse complement strand
AAGAAAACCTGAATTCGGATATGAATTTAGGTTACGATGCCTCAGCGCGTTGGAATGACAAGGCAGGTGATCTTAACTATTCTGTTGGAGTCAATGTTACTTATTCCCGTTTCTACGACTGGAACCAGTATAAACCTCGTTTCAGCAATTCATGGAATGAATATCGTAACTCTATCAATGAGCGATATGGTTATTTGTCATGGGGACTTGAAGCCGATGGCCAGTTCCAGTCTTGGGAAGAAATTGCATCGTGGACGATTGACAACGACCGTCAGGGTAACAAGACGCTTCGTCCGGGTGATATCAAGTACAAAGACCAGAATGGAGACAAAGTTATTAATGGAATGGATGAACGCCCTATTGGATATCGTCAGGGTTCAACTCCAGTACTTAACATGGGTATGAATTTCTCATTTGGCTACAAAGGCTTCGACTTGGCATTCGACTTGACAGGTGGTGCTTTGGCAAGCTGGAGACAGGACTGGGAGCAACGTAACCCATTCCATGATGGAGGTAATAATTCTCAGTACTACATGGAAAATACCTGGAGACTATCAGATATAACCGATGCAAATAGTGCATTGATACCAGGTAAGTATCCTACTTTGCTAATCGGTAACAGCAGTCACAGTAACTACTGGAACAGTACTTTCTGGATGCATAATATACGTTACGTGAAACTGAGAAATTTAGAGTTTGGTTATACAATTCCCCGACAGGTGTTGGAAAGATTCCTGATTTCAGAATTGAGACTGTATGTTTCTGGTCAGAACCTGCTTACATTTGCTAACACAAACGGAACTGACCCTGAAATTGAAAGTGAAAATGGGCTTCAGTATCCTACAACCAGAATTGTGAACCTTGGTTTAACACTTAAATTTTAAATGAGATGAAGAAACATTATATTTTAACGGCTGTTGCCGCTTTAGCTTTATCGTTCGGAAGTTGTTCTGATTTCCTTGAAAGGGATCCGGACCAGATTCTTACGGAAGATCAGGTTTTTAGTGATGCAAACATGATTAAGTCGGTATTGGCCAATTATTATGGTCGGGTAACCTGGGGGCAGCACATCAATGATTCCTATGCTTATATTCTATTGGATGAAGCTTGCCGTTCGGATGGTGGTCCGGATAATACACAGTCTTTTGGCGATGCACAATGGCGTGTATACGATTATGGGTTAATCCGCAATATCAACCAGTTCCTGGCTGGAGTGCGTGCAGCCAAGGTATTGGATAAAGATGTGCAGCTTTCCGTTGAAGGTGAGGCACGCTTTTTAAGAGCATGGACCTATTTTAATATGTGTCGTGGAATGGGTGGTATGCCTATCGTGGGAGATGAAGTATTCGATTACAAAGCTGGCATGGATGTAACAGCATTACAATATCCGCGTTCTACAGAGGCCGAGCTTTACGATTACATTATCAAGGAGTGTACAGAGATAGCTCCGTTGTTGTCTGAAAATCCATCTGTTAATGGAGCTCGTGCAACTAAATGGGCTGCCTTGATGCTTAAAGCGCGTGCAGCGGTTTATGCAGGATCGATTGCCAACTATAACAATAAAATGGTAAGCCCGATTAAAACGGCTGGTGGTGAAGTAGGTATTTCTGCTGATAAAGCTAAAGCTTATTATGAAATGGCCTTGGCTTCAGCAAAAGAGGTGATTGCTAGTGGTAAATACCAGCTTCAGAATACCAAGCCAAATGATAAGGGAAAGAATTTTTATGAAGCCGTTTGCGTAAAGGAAAACAATAAAGAAGTTATCTGGGCAAGGGATTATAAATATCCGGGACAGACTGTGGAATTTACAAAACTGAATATTCCGGCTACCCATGCGGAAGATATCGACCGTTGTATGTATTCTCCAATTCTGAATTTGGTTGAAGCATTTGAATATGTTGATAACCGTGAAGGAAGCATCAAGACAAAAGATGCTCAGGGAAATTACATTTTCTATGATAAACCAGAAGATGCATTTGCCAACAAGGATGCCCGTTTGTATGGATCAATTATTTATCCGGGTGCTCCTTTCAGAGGAATGGCAGTGCCATTGCAGGCCGGACGTAAATCGTTGGAAAATAGTGTTTGGGTTTCTGAAGTTGCCAAGGGTGGTACTACTGATGCGCAGGGAAATGTAATCACTTCCATCAACGGTCCAACAACAACTAATGATCAGTTTATTAACAAAAGTGGCTTCTTCTTCCGTAAATTTATGGATGAAACGCCTATGTCTTCTACCCGTGGACGTAACAGTGATATGTGGTTCCCTCGCTTCCGTTTTGCCGAAGCAGTGATGATTGCAGCTGAGGCTTCTTTTGAGTTGGAAAAACAGGCAGATGCTGTTACCTATATTAATCTGGTTCGCGAACGTGCAGGCATTCAGCCTTTAACTGTCGTTACATTTGGTGATATTGTACAGGAAAATCGGGTTGAGTTTGCGTTTGAAGATCACAGATACTGGGATTTGAAACGTTGGAGAATAGCTGATAAGGTGTGGAACGGTATACCAAATGACCCAAATGCTCAGCAGTTTGCGTTGTTCCCCTATGTAATTAACGAACCGGGAAATCCGAATAATGGGAAATGGGTGTTCGATAAGCAACCTGTTCACATGGCTCCGTATCCAAGATACTTCCAGCCAAAGCATTATTATAACTTTATTGATCAGGGTTGGATTAACAACAATCCAAAGCTTGTAAAGAATCCATATCAATAATTCTAAATTATAAAGCAATGAAACTACTATCAAATATTTTTTCATTTACATTGTTGGCAACGCTGCTTTGGAGCTGCGGTTTGGATAATTACGATGAACCTAAATCAAAACTGTATGGTAAGGTTACTTACAATGGTGAGACTTTAGGGTTAAGAGGAACGGGTGAAGCAATTCAAATGCAATTGTATCAGGATGGCTTCGAACTACATGATCCGATTACTGTGTACGTTGGTCAGGAAGGTACTTTTGAGGCACTGCTTTTCGATGGCGAATATAAGTTGGTTACCAAAGATAAAAATGGCCCTTGGGTAAATAGCCGGGATACAATGGTTGTTAATCTGAAAGGAAGCACAGAGTGCGAAGTGAAGGTTACTCCTTATTTTACTATTTCCGGAGATGCAATTACTTTGAATGGCAATACCCTGAGCGCTACTTGCGCAATTAACAAAGTGGTATCTACTGCAAATATTGACCGTGTAATGTTGCTGTTAAGCAAGACATCGTTTGTGGACGAGGTGAATAACATTGCGCGTAAGGACTTTACAGGGCTAGCTGCCGGAAATACCAGCCTTTCGATGGACTTGGCTGGAAATACCAATGTGACAGAAGCCAAAGCGCTTTATGCCAGAATCGGAGTGAAGACTTCGGGTGCGGATCAGGCAGTTTATTCTAAAGTGATTAAACTTAAGTAAGCTGATTATATAAAGGGAAGAGGGGAGATGTGTATCTTCCTTCTTCCCTTTTTTATTTTATTTATTCTATTATTTAATATCATGAAAAAAAATCTTCTGTTTCTGTTTCTGGTAGTGTTATTTACCTCCTCGTGTGTTTCGAAGCAGGGTGAAACTTATTCACCGGCTAAAATAAGTAAACTTCGGGCTCCGGCTTATCCGTTGGTAACTATTGATCCTTATACCAGTGCATGGTCTTTTTCCGATCAGCTAAACGATGATGATGTTCGCCACTGGACAGGTAAAAAACATCCCATGTTGGGCGTTTTGCGCGTGGATGGAAAGTCTTATCGCTTTATGGGAAAAGAAGAAACACCTTTGAAAGTTATTCTTCCTACTTCTGCAACAACAAACTGGGAGGCTTTGTATACAGAAACAAAACCTGGAAATGACTGGTATAAGGCCTCATTTAATGATGTTGCATGGAAAAAAGCTAAGGGCGCTTTTGGAACAGATGGAATGCCTAACCTTTCTACTCCCTGGACAAGTAAGGATATTTGGGTACGTCGCAGCTTTGAACTTACGGAAGCTATACAGAACAAGCCTGTTTACCTCGAATATTCTCATGATGATATTTTTGAACTTTATATTAACGGCGTAGAGGTTGTATCTACAGGCTACGAATGGAAAAATAATGTAATGCTTGAACTTTCGGACAGCATTAAAGCAACACTTAAACCCGGAAAAAATATTATTACTGCTCATTGCCATAATCAAACAGGCGGAGGTTATGTAGACTTTGGTTTGTTTACCACTCCCGAAACCAAAATATCTTTTGATACGAAAGCTGTTCAGAAATCGGCCAATGTAATGCCAACGCAGACTTTTTATACCTTCGAATGTGGTCCTGTTCAGCTGGATTTGATTTTTACTTCTCCTTTATTGATGGACGACCTGGAATTAATGACTACTCCGGTTAACTATATTACGTATCAAGTTAAGTCGCTGGACGGTACAAAGCATGATGTGCAGATTTATTTTGATGCTACGCCTCAATGGGCAACAAATACGGACAATCAGAAGGTGGTTTCCGAAAAGATAGAAAAAAATGCGATTACTTACCTGAAGACCGGAACTGCCGAACAGGCTGTTTTAGGGAAAAAGGGTGATGATGTTCGCATCGACTGGGGTTACTTTTATTTGGCTGCAGGTAATGATAGACAAGCTTCCATGAAACTTGGAGAATATCACACTGTTAAAAGTGAGTTCAATGAAAGCGGAGCTTTATCAGCAACTAACGGAAATGTTTCTCAGAATATGCAGGAAGAAATGCCTGTTTTGGCTTATAGTCGTAACCTGGGTAAGGTGGATGCTTCTTCAAGCAACGGTTACCTGATGATTGGTTATGATGATTTGTATTCTATTCAATATTTTAATGAAAATCTGATGCCTTACTGGAAAAGGAACGGCAAAGTGGATATTTATCAGGCATTCGAAAAAGCGGCTGGTAATTATGTTTCTGTAATGCACCGATGTGGTGATTTTGACAAGCAGTTGATGGAGCAGGCAACGAAAGATGGTGGTGAAATGTATGCCGAACTTTGCGCTCTTTCTTATCGTCAGGCTATTGCAGCTCATAAACTTGTTGAAAGCAAGGATGGTGAATTATTATTCTTATCTAAAGAGAACTTTAGTAACGGTTCGATTGGAACAGTCGATGTAACGTACCCTTCGGCACCGTTGTTTCTTGTTTATAATCCTGATTTGCTGAAAGGCATGCTTAATCCGATATTCTATTTCAGTGAATCTGGAAAATGGAACAAGCCTTTTGCAGCGCATGATGTGGGTACTTATCCTTTGGCTAACGGACAGACTTACGGTGGGGATATGCCGGTTGAGGAATGTGGTAATATGCTAACTCTCACCGCTGCGATTGCAATAATGGAGGGTAATGCTGATTATGCAAAGAAACACTGGACTGTACTGACTACCTGGGCCGATTATCTTAAAAAAGAAGGTCTTGATCCGGAAAATCAATTGTGTACAGACGATTTTGCCGGACACTTTGCTCACAATGCCAATCTTTCTATCAAAGCAATAATGGGTATTGCCGGTTATGGTATCATGGCTGAAATGATGGGTGAAAAGGAAATTGCAGAACAGTATATTAGTGCTGCCAAGGTGATGGCTGCTAAATGGGAGACAATGGCTAACGATGGAGATCATTATAAACTTACGTTTGATCAGGCCGGAACCTGGAGCCAGAAGTACAACCTGATATGGGATAAATTGTTTCAATCCAATATCTTCCCTGTCGATATTACTGCTAAAGAAATGTCTTATTATATAACAAAACAAAATAAATATGGATTACCTTTGGACAGCCGGAAAACATATACCAAGAGTGACTGGATTTTGTGGAGTGCGTGTCTGACTGATAATCCTGAAGATTTTAAACAGCTACTTACACCTGTTTATAACTATGTGAATGAGACTACTACCCGTATGCCTTTAAGCGACTGGCACGAGACAACGGATGGCAATTCGGTTGGTTTCCGCGCAAGATCGGTTGTGGGAGGTTATTTTATGAAGATGCTGGAGAATAAGATGAAAGATGTAAAAGCAGCTTCTTCTAAGTAAATTGAATGATATGTTTTGGGGACGAATCAATAGTAATATTTTTGTTCAACTTAAATTATAAAATTATGAAGAAGTTCTTATTTCTGCTTCCTGTTTTTCTTATATTGACACTGTTTGTATCTTGTAAAGATGCCAACAAGGGTACTAAAGTGGAGATATTCCTTAGTAAAACATGGCCAAAGGAAAAGGCGGCGGCCTGGATGGCAGAACAGCCCTGGTTGGTTGGGTGCGATTATATTCCGGCCAATGCCATTAATCAGCTTGAAATGTGGCAAGCCGAGACATTCGATACCGTGACTATTGCCAAAGAAATGACATTGGCAAAATCGATCGGTTTTAATACGCTCAGAGTGTATTTGCATAGCCTTGCATGGGAAGCCGATTCTGCTGGATTTAAGAATAGAATCAATACGTTTTTAGATATTACTTCCCGCAACGGAATTCGTCCCCTTTTTGTTATTTTTGATGATTGCTGGAATCCTTATCCCAAGATTGGTGCTCAGCCTCAAGGTATTCCTTTTACTCATAATTCAGGTTGGGTACAGGATCCGGGAATGGATGCCCACAAGAATTGGGAGGCTGCATTCCCTAAACTGGAACGTTATGTAAAAGATTTGCTTACTTCTTTTGCTGATGATAAAAGAATCCTGATGTGGGATTTATATAATGAACCGGGAAATGCTGGTCCTATCAGTAAAGATGTGCCCCGTCCGGCTGCATATGGTAACGAGTCGATGCCTTTGGTTAAGAAGGTTTTTGAATGGGCACGCGCTGTGAATCCTTCTCAGCCACTTACGATGGGGATATGGAACCTCGATTTGAAAGAGCTTAATGAATTCCAGCTTGCTAATTCGGATATCCTTACTTATCATAATTATTCCAATCTGGAAGATCATGCCCGGGAAATAAAGTTCCTTCAAATGCACGGACGACCGATGATTTGCACGGAGTATATGTCCAGAGGCAGCAAGAGCACCTTTGCCGACATTCTTCCTTTGCTGAAAGAGAACCATATTGGAGCTATCAACTGGGGCTTTGTAAATGGAAAGACGCAGACCATCTATCCCTGGGACTCATGGGATAAGGAATATAAAGGGGTGCCTGATCTGTGGTTTCACGATATTTTCAATGCAGATCATACGCCGTATGATGCCAATGAAGTGGAGTTAATCAAATCGCTGACAGGTGTTAACTAAAACAGACTGAGTATAAATTTTAATATATTTACTAAGAACTATATAGCATGAAGAAACAGGTATTATTATGTTGCTTACTGGCAACAGTTGTGGGCGCAAATGCCCAATGGAAACCCGTTGGAGATAAAATCAAGACCAAATGGGCCGAACAAATCAATCCATCTGCCGTATTGCCGGAATATCCAAGACCAACCCTGGAACGATCGGATTGGAAAAACCTTAATGGCGAATGGGCTTATGCAATCCGGGAAAAAGGAGAAGTGGAGCCTGCCGCATTTGATGGTAATATATTGGTTCCTTTTGCCATCGAGTCTTCTCTGTCTGGTGTTCAGAAGAATGTAGGAGAGAAGAATGAGTTATGGTACAAACGTTTATTTACAGTTCCTTCTGCATGGAAAGGAAAGCAGGTGAAACTAAACTTTGGGGCTGTAGACTGGAAAGCGGATGTTTTTGTGAACGATATTCTGATTGGTTCTCATCAGGGAGGTTTTACACCTTTCTCGTTTGATATTACTCCTTACCTGAGCGGGAAAGGCGAACAGAAGCTTGTCGTACGTGTTTGGGATCCTACTGAAAAGGGATATCAGCCTATCGGTAAACAAACTTCCAGACCAGAGGGTATCTGGTATACTTCTGTAACCGGTATTTGGCAGACTGTATGGATTGAACCCGTTGCTGTAAACCATGTGACAGCAGTTAAGGCTATTCCCGATATTGATAAAGAAGTGGTAGACGTAACGGTTTCTGCAGCGAAGTGTTGCGTTGCCGATTATGCGGAGGTTGCTTTATTTGATGGAGTTAAACAGGTGTCGGTTGCAAAAGGCGTTACAGGTAAGGCTTTGCGTTTAGCTGTTAAGAGCCCTAAGCTATGGAGCCCCGAAAGTCCGGCTCTTTATACTATGAAGATATCTCTTTATAGCGCAGGAAAGAAAATTGATGAAGTTTCTTCCTATACGGCTATGCGTAAGATCTCGACTAAAAGAGATGCGAATGGCATTATGCGTATGCAGTTAAACAATAAGGATTATTTCCAATATGGTCCTCTGGATCAGGGTTGGTGGCCTGATGGTTTATATACCGCTCCTACAGACGAGGCTTTGTTGTACGATATCAAGAAGACAAAAGATTTTGGCTTCAATATGATTCGTAAGCATGTTAAAGTAGAACCGGCTCGCTGGTATTATCATTGTGATAAGGAAGGTATTCTTGTTTGGCAGGATATGCCCAGCGGGGATCATGGTAATGATTGGGCTCCTCATACTTATAACGGTGGCACTGATAAAGACCGTAGTTCTGAATCTATTGCAAACTATTACCAGGAGTGGAAAGAGATTATGGATCTTTGCATTTCTCATCCATCTATTGTAATGTGGGTACCTTTTAACGAAGCCTGGGGTCAGTTTAAAACAGAAGAAGTGATTGCGTGGACAAAGAAGTATGATCCTTCCCGTTTGGTTAATCCTGCCAGTGGAGGTAATCACCGTCCTTGTGGTGATGTGTTGGATTTACATAACTACCCGGGACCAGGTATGTTCTTGTTTGACGCTGTTAGGGTAAATGTATTAGGAGAGTACGGCGGAATTGGTCTTCCTTTGGAAGGTCACTTGTGGCAGCAAGGTAAAAACTGGGGATATGTTCAATTTAAGAACAGCGACGAAGTAACAGCCGAATATGTTAAGTATGCTAACGAGCTGAAGGGTTTTGTTAAGCGCGGATTCTCTGCTGCGGTTTACACACAGACCACTGATGTAGAGGGCGAAGTGAACGGGTTGATGACTTACGATCGAAAAGTAATTAAAATTAACGAAAAAGCGGTAAGAGAAGCAAATCAAGCTGTAATTCGTGAATTAGAATAAACTAGACTGATACTTTGTATCTTAAGTCGGATTTCAAAGGTGTGACAGAAATGTTAAATCTTTGGATTCCGACTTTTTTTTGTCAAAAAATGTAATATGAATGTAATGATATGTTAAGTATTAACTTATATATTTGCACCGTGTAGTATGATAACTTAATATTTATATCCTCGAACCATTTATGAAAAAGAATTTAGTCTTTCTATTGCTAATGTTGTTGTTTGCAACAATTTCGCATGCACAGGTTACAACTTCTGCAATTACAGGAAAAATTGTGGATGCAAAGAAAGAAGTGTTACCCGGAGCTGCAGTTATAGCAGTTCATATCCCTTCAGGAACCATGTATAGTGGTGTTTCAAACGGTGACGGTTACTATTCTCTTATGGGTATGAAGCCAGGAGGTCCTTATCGGATAGAAACTAGTTTTATCGGATACGAGAAGGCGGAACTTACTGGAGTTACGCTTCCTTTGGGAGAAACATACATTTATAATCCGGTAATGTCTGAATCATCCATCGCCTTAAATGAGCTGGTTATAGTCGGGACTTCCGGATTTAATACGCAGCGCACCGGAGCATCTGCAAATATTTCTGCTCAGCAGTTGCAGGTTATGCCTTCCATTTCCCGCAGCATAGGCGATTTTACCAGACTCATTCCCCAGGCTGCTTCAACAAATGGCGGTACCTCTTTTTCCGGAGCAAACAACCGCTATAATAGTTTTCAGGTGGATGGTGTGGTGAATAATGACGTATTTGGTTTGGCCGGAACAGGAACCAATGGTGGACAAGCCGGTATTCAGCCTATTTCTTTGGATGCCATCGAGCAGATTCAGGTGGTTATTGCACCCTATGATGTTCGTCAGAGCGGATTTACCGGTGGAGGTATTAATGCCATTACCAAGTCCGGAAGCAATGAATTTAAGGGAAGTGCCTACTTTTATGGGAATAACCAGGACTTAGTGGGAACTACTGCCGGTAAGGATGTGAAAGATAGAAAGAAACTTGATAAGCAGACTGATATGCAGTTTGGTGTAAGTCTTGGGGGCGCTCTTATCAAAAATAAACTGTTCTTTTTTGTGAATGGCGAAATTACAGATAAAAGTTATCCCACTTCCTATAATGTAGGCGAAGGATCAAATGTTACTAATGAGGAAGCTTCTCAGGTTATGAATCACCTGAAATCAATTTCTGGTGGGTATAACGGTGGGGGTTATGGTCCGATGGATGTTACTACAAAGTCGTATAAAATACTTGAGCGTATCGACTGGAACATAAATGATAACAATAAATTTACGCTTCGTCATAGTTTTGTTAGTGGTAAACAACTAAACTTTTCCTTATCTGCCAACGGATTGCGTTTTAATGACAATGGCTATTATATGAACAGCAAAACCCATACGTTTGCCGCCGAATTAAATACGAAACTAAACAACACGTTGAACAATGAATTACGCGTTGGCTATACACGTGTTCGGGATAACCGGGATTTTGGTTCTACGCCATTTCCTTATGTTAAAGTCAAACTTGATAATTTACGCTATATAGAAATGGGTACAGAGCGTTATTCGACAGCCAATCGGTTGGATCAGGATATTGTTACTTTAACCGATAACTTTAACTGGAGTGCTGGTTCGCATCAGTTTACCTTTGGAACGCACAACGAATTGTTTATGCTGGAAAATCTTTTTATTCGTGAGAACTTTGGTTCGTATGTGTATAGTTCTCTTGCCGATTTTCTAACTATTGGTACGGCTAATGAGGCGAAACCGGAGGAATATAATTATTCTTTTTCCAATGAATCAATTACCGGAAGCAAGAATTGGGCTCCCTCTTTTGGTGCCATGCAGTTAGGATTGTATGTACAGGACAAATGGAATTTGATGGATAACTTTAATTTCACTTATGGTTTGCGGGTTGATATGCCAATTTATTTGGATAAGCCTAGTAAAAATGAAAAGTTTAATGCGTCTGAAATAGCTATATCTCGTAATTTAGCTACAAACAAAATGCCTTCATCAACACCTTTATTATCTCCTCGTGTTGGATTTAGATGGGATATTAACAGGGATAATTCATTCCTTGTGCGAGGTGGCGCGGGAATATTTACTGGAAGGATACCGTTTGTGTGGATTTCAAACTCTTTTGGAAATACCGGTGTCGAATATATACGTACACGTTTGCAGACCGCCGATTTGAAGAAAATTAATTTCAAATTTAGTGCCGATCCGAATAATCAGCCTTTGGGTAAGGCCATGACCAGTACTGAAGTGGACGTGGTGGCTAAAGATTTTAAGTATCCGCAGTCTTTTCGCGTGAATCTGGCATTGGAAAAGATGCTTCCATTTGATGTGCGGGGAACCTTAGAAGGTATTTATACCAAGAAGATGAACGATATTTATTATCAAAATATAAATATTGAAGAGTCTGGAAAAATGTTGAACAATTTTAAGGATAAACGTCCTTTGTACGGATCTTCGATATCGTCCGACTATACATCTGTTATCTTGTTAAGTAATACTGATGAGGGATATTCGTATAACATTACTGGAAAGTTGGAAAAGTCGTTCGGTTTTGGTCTTGACCTGATGGCGGCCTATACCTATGGAAGATCTATGGGTGTTAATGATGGTACATCAAGTCAGGCTTATTCTAACTGGACGTATAATGAAAGCTGGCGTGGATCCAATAATCCGGAGGTTTCGTATGCCGACTTCGATCAGCCTCACCGAATCATAGCGTCCGCTTCTTACAAGGTGGCTTATGGAAAGAATCTGGCAACTTCCATTGCTTTGTTTTACAGTGGAAACAGTGGTAGTCGTTATTCCTTGTGCTATAATGGTGATTTAAACAAGGATGGAGTAAAGGGAAATGACTTGATTTATGTTCCTACCAATTCAGAAATTGATGCGATGACATTTATGCCTTTAACGGGTCTTACTTCCGACGTGCAGCGAAATGATTTGAGAGCATATATTAACAGTGAAGAAAGCGGATTAAGTGGCTTGCAAGGTAAATATGCAGAAAGAAATGGCTTGATAACTCCTTTTGAACATCATTTTGATTTGCGCCTGATGCAGGATTTCTATTTGATGGTTGGAGGTAGAAAACATACTTTGCAGATTAATCTGGATGTATTGAATATCGGCAATCTGTTTAACAGGGCTTGGGGCACTGTTAATTCTCCGGGTTATTCCTATACGCCAATAAAAGTAGAAAGCGTAGCCGCAGATGGAACACCTACATTTTCCTTTACAAAGCCTACTAGTAATGCGTTGTATAATCAAAGTGATTACAATTCGCGATGGAGAGCTCAGTTGGGGGTAAGATATATATTTTGATTTAATATGATAAATCCAGACGTTAAACTGTTGTAATTTGAAAAAGGCTGCCGCTAAATGTGGCACCTTTTTCTTTTGTATTATGTTTTTCTAATAAATCTGTAAGCTGATGAAAAAAAATATGTTTGTTTTATTACTGGGTGTATTTCTTTTAAGTAGTTTATCTGCTTGCAAGACGACCCAACAGGAGCGCTATGTGGTGGTTTTGTCTATGGATGGATTTCGGGATGACTATCCCGGAAGAGGGCACACTCCGACGCTTGATTCTCTTGCCAGGGTGGGGGTAAGAGCTTCGTTTGTTCCTTGTTTTCCGAGTGTAACCTTTCCAAACCATTATAGTATGGCTA
>JAGPJL010000154.1 GCA_018054455.1 Parabacteroides sp. | reverse complement strand
GCTCTCACCTGTCACTAATGAATTTTATGGTCGCAACAGGAGGATTCCCGATCAACTTATAATTAGCACCCGACTAAACGATAAAGTATAAGAAAGTAGTAAGTAAACTAACGTTAAGACTACGAACAAGTATTCGTTTGCCAAATGACAAACAATCATTCAACAGCTGTATAACGATCATTCAATAGCTGTTGAATGATCGTTATACAGCTGTTGAATGATTATTTGTTCGTATTGAAAAAGATAAAAGACTATTGGAAAGATAGTAAAGTATATAGTAATAATGTTAGTTTACAGGATGTTAATGGGTATTTGGCTTATTGGGGTCAGGCTGTCTAAATACCTCTAATACGACAGTAACAGTTTCAATAAAGCCGAAGCCTTAGTTGAAACTGTTACCGGTATGTCTTATCACAGAAATATGGAAATTGAGATAAGTTTTATTTCCTGATGAAGTTGAACAATATAATCTTCTGATCTACTTCGTCAGGAATATTCTCGGTGGAGGTAAGTTTCGTAAATGTATATTTATCTCCATATTTGTTTATAATGGCTTCCACATTCTTTTCGCAAGCCAGAAAATAACCTTTTTCGGGCTGATTGTCTGCAAAATCATGAAATATATTGCCCATATAATAATTTAGACCGTACATGTTTTTATATTCAAGCAGATTATTCATAACATATACATTTGTCTTGTCAATGGGATATTCTTTCATGATCTGAGTGGCAAATGATTTGCATGAACTGCCTTCGCGGATACTGTGCATAAATACCCCGTCAATTAGCACATTCAACATAAACGCCAGACCGATAGTTGCATAGAGTATCTTTATATTAATCTTACGTGCCATCTGATAAAAAACAACACTAAGAGTAATAAGCAACAACCCCATAATAACCAAAGTAAGGGTTGAAGGGTGGGATAGGGTGTTATTAATTAAAGAAACTGTATACAACGTACTTTCCCTGTCTGTATACTGTGCAGCAATTGTATCAAGATTTATAACACCAGCCATAATCAGACCGGAAGCTATAACAATCAAAGAGGTTACCGAAACAAGAAATGCTGCAAAAACACGGGTAGCCTTTGTGCGGTATTCCGTTATATAAAGTGCATATTGCGCCAGGAAGAAGGCGATAAACGGATAAGCAGGCATAAGGTATACGCTTCGTTTACTGGCAGGAATCGAGTAAAAGAAGATAACGCAAACTATCGCAACCAGACTAAATAACTTTACTTTTTCCATCGAACGGATTTTCATCCAAGTATCCGTTAGAATTTCTTTAAGGGACTTTTCAGGCTTATGTATTTTCATTCCGAAAAGTGAAAATACAAAAAGAATTGTCCAAGGCATAAATCCGGTAATTAACGTTAGAAAGTTATAGAAGACTCCATTTTCGTGACCAAGTTCGTAATTGATCTCAGGCGTACTTGTATTGAAAAAGCGACCAAAGTTCTCGGCAAGCACAACGTTCAAGAAATCGTCTCCTCCTTGTTTCCAAGCTGCTATATACCACAGAAAAGGAAGGAAAATCGACGAAATTCCCGCATATAACAAGGCTTTGAAAATACGGATAAAACTGTATTTGCCTAAAATAAGAAGATAAACGCCAAAGACAAACAACGGCAATATAATTCCAACCGGCCCTTTTGTTAGCGTGGCACATCCAAGTATAAGAGGAATGCCCAAAGGAATCCCTTTCAATTCCAAATGTTCTTCCCATCGAAATAGCTGAATTAGTCCGATTACTATAAAGGTGGTAAGAATCATATCAACACGGGTAGTCATAGCTGCCCGGTGAATTTCGATGCAGGTTATTAGTAATAGCGAAGCTATAAATGCTTGTTGAAACCGGGCTCTACGACCAAAGAAAACTAACATAAAGCTTACCAGTACAACAAAGGCAAGCGCTGAAGGAAGTCTGGAAGTGAATTCGGAAACATGTCCCTGAGGATAAGAGAACGCAGCCATCATCCAGTGACTTAATGGAGGTTTATATGCAAACTCATCTGCATAAGCTTGTGGAAGTATCCAGTTTCCGGTTTCAATCATGGAAATAGCTATAGAAGCTTCCCGGGGTTCTCCCTTGGTAGAAAAATCTCCTATACCAATCCACGGTAAAACAGAAATTATACAGATGAATACGACCAATGTTATTGGTTTTTGTAAGTAGAGATACTGTAATGTAGGTGTACGCATATTACTTTGTTAAGAGTGAAAGCTTCAATTTCTTTTAAATTAAACACAAAATAACAACTTTTTGTTGAATTGATAAGCCTTTTAAACAGTTTTTTTATGCTCCGAGCGATTCTTTGATAGCCAATCGTATCGCAAACGCATCCTCTTTGTTCTCCTTTAATATAGACAATATGAGATTGAGGTAGCTCTCTTTATTGTTGATGCCAATAATTGAACATAGACGACTCTGTGGAAGCATTCCTTTCTGATTATAGACGCGCAGAATCTGCGGATAGTTAGCCGACGAAATATAAGTTTCAAATTCAGTCTTAATCTCTTCGTATATTTCGTAAACATGTATGTTTTGTTCGATCATTTCTATATGACCGGCTAATTCTTCAACTGTACTAATCTTTCTGTCTGTTGTTGTTTCCAGCTTTTTTCTTACACGGTGTTTGGCATGTAATATTACCTGGGCATCCAGATCTTTCTCAAAAAGTCGTATTATGTTCTCTTTAACCTGAACGAAAACTTCTTCGGGATTTTTCATCAGACGGCGTGCTACAGTCTTTATTACCATTTCTATCAATAATAAGTTCTCCACCTCGGCAACATCGGGTACAAGAATGTTTTGTTCGCGTAGATAGGAAATTTCGCCTTGTGTACGGCGGTCTCGATCTACAATACCTTTCGAATCGAGCGTATGGAAATTTTTAAGCTGACCAAAAGCTTTGGTAGTTTCAATTACTTTCTGACAGCCACCCATTGGCTTTACCAGATAGTCGGGGAAAATATAAGGATATAAACGGCTGTCTATGCTGTTTGAGTCGTTGCCCTCAATAAATAGGATAGGCTTCCGGCTTCCCAATATTTCCAGATAGACTTCCTCAGGATAGCTTTCATTGCTTTCGATTAGTTCGTAATCCCATTGCTGTTCGTCTGCATCGTAAGAACGGACCCATATTCGTTTTCCCTCCGAGCGGGCTGTTGCAAATCCAATATCGTGAGTCAGGTAGATGTACGTACAATCCGGACGGCAGACTTCTATTTCATTCCAAAGGGCATTTTTAATGGAATCGTGTAGCAAAACTTCCGGCTCTTCTATTATGAGGATAGCGTTTGGTTCTGCACAAAGAACAGCTCCAATAAGATAGAAAACAATTTTTTCGCCATCACTCATACGTTCGGCATTATACGAATTGCCGTCTCGGGAAGCGGATACAAGTTCAAAGAATCCTGATTTACGAACCAATCGGTTGTGAGGAAACATTTTCTCCCAGATACGCTGAATGACATCTATCTTGGTTGTAGGTGGTTCCAATCCCGGAGTATGTTTGCTTGTTTCCTTATAGTTTACAGCAGCTTCAAACTCTTCTTGTTGCAATCTTAACGTTAGCATCTGATATTCGGAAAGCATTGGTAGTGACGACCGATCTGCTGAGATAGTTTTAAGGCTGAGTGATTCGCTTGAAATAAATAACGACCGCATCCCCGAGATACCAATTGCATGTTCCGGATAACGTGATATTATATCCTTTCCAAACGAACTTTTGCCGGCTCCATTGGCTCCGATTACTACAAGCACTCTTGCATCTTCGATGACTGGAGGTGTAGAGGTATTTAATTTTTCAGGAAGTACTAAATTCATACTGCAATTGATTAGTAATGTTTATCAAACGATCCAAAGATAGGAATAATTACTATTCGATGTCTTCTTATAAAAAGGAATTCAAAACAAAAAGGGCACCTAACATAGGTGCCCTTAAGTATATTATCTGATATTTCGATTAGAAACCTCTGATAGCTTCAATACCTGGAAGAACTTTGCCTTCAATAGCTTCAAGAAGAGCACCTCCACCAGTTGATACATAAGAAACTCCATCAGCCAAGCCAAACTTGTTAACACAAGCAACAGAATCGCCACCACCTACAAGAGAGAAAGCTCCGTTCTTTGTAGCTTCTACAATAGCTTCGCCTACTGAACGTGAACCAGATTCAAATTTGTCAAATTCAAATACTCCTGTTGGGCCATTCCATAGAATTGTCTTAGAGTTTTTGATAACTTCTGCATAAATCGCCTCTGTCTTAGGACCGATGTCAAGACCTTGCCATCCGTCAGGAATTACGTCTGCGTCAACAAAATCAGTATTAGCATCGTTACTGAATTTGTCAGCAATTTTAGCATCAACAGCAAGAACCAAATTAACATTGTTAGCCTTAGCTTTATCCAACAATTCCAATGCAAGTTCTAATTTGTCGTCTTCGCAGATTGAACTACCAATCTTTCCACCTAAAGCTTTGGTGAAAGTAAATGTCATACCTCCGGTAATGATCAGGTTGTCTACTTTGCCAAGTAAGTTTTCAATGATTTCAATTTTAGAAGAAACCTTTGAACCACCCATGATAGCAGTAAACGGACGATTGATTTCGCTCATTACTTTTTCTACCGCTTTTACTTCTTTTTCCATCAAATAACCAAACATTTTGTTATTGATGTCGAAGTAAGCAGCGATTAATGCTGTAGAAGCGTGTGCACGGTGTGCAGTTCCAAAAGCGTCATTTACATAGCAATCGGCCAATGAAGCCAATGTTTTTGTAAAGTTCTTCTGACTTTCTTTTACTTCTTTCTTTGCAGCTTTCTTTTCTTCTTCAGAAGCATCTTCTGCCAAACCTCTTGGTTTACCTTCTTCTTCAGCATAGAAACGAAGGTTTTCAAGTAACAATACTTCACCTGGTTTCAATGCAGCAGCTTTTGCAATAGCTTCTTCGCCAACACAGTCGTTAGCAAACTGAACGTTAACCCCAAGTAGATCAGAAACATGGGCAAGGATATGTTTCAATGAATATTTTTCGGTAACGCCTTTCGGACGACCAAGGTGTGAACCAATAATTGGGCTACCTCCGTCGGCAATAATCTTCTTTAGAGTAGGAAGAGCAGCACGAATACGGTTGTCGTCTGTGATGTTGAAATTCTCGTCCAGGGGTACATTAAAGTCAACCCGAACAAATGCCTTTTTACCGGCAAAATTGAATTTTTCGATTGTTTGCATAACTATTATATTTTAGAATTATGATTCTCTTAGTAAACGCCCGCAAACTTACACAAAATTATTTTATTTCAGCGTATGGGCGGATAAAAATACATATAAATGATTAAATTTCTTACTTCCGATTATTCTTCAAGTTTAAACCGGAGACGGAGTCTTCCTTCCTGAAAATCGTAGTTTAAAAGCTTGAAATGACCTATTTCCGAGGTGTTTGAAACATGAGCTCCGATACAGGCACAGGCATCGTAATCACCAATCCGTACAATACGCAACGTTTCACTTGCATCATCAGGTAACTTACTAAGGTCTACCAGCTTCGAAGCTTCACTTCTGGGAATTAATTCGGCTGTAACCGGAAGATGCAAATCAATTATTTCGTTTACCCGTCGTTCAATTTCTTTCATTATTTCTTCAGACGGTTCTTCGGATAAAAAATAATCACACTTCGATTTTCTTCTCTCTATATGAGCATTTTTGGAGCGGGGGCAACCAAACATTCTAACCATTGTTTGATTCAAAATATGCTCGGCACTGTGCATAG
>JAGPJL010000153.1 GCA_018054455.1 Parabacteroides sp. | reverse complement strand
GTGTCCTTATTAAATCCACGGTTTATAATTAGTGTGCCTTTGTAAATCGGTCGAAAGTGTTTAGCTACTTCTTGAATGGCCAAAGGATTTTCTGACACATCAGTGAATGGTTCGGTCAAATGCAAATAAGCCAAATCATAATTGTTTAATTTCTCTACAATATAGTCATGTACAGCAATAGTGTCTTCATCCAGCATCATTCCTTGTATGCCATGCAACGACGGATTTAACCGTACTCCAACCCGCTTGATATCCATTACTTTTTTTACTTCATCGAGTATGTCGAACAAAATACGAGCACGATTTTCAATAGAACCACCGTACTGATCCTGACGAACATTAGAATACAGATTAAAAAACTGATGCAACAAATAACCATTGGCTGCATGTAATTCAACTCCATCAAATCCTGCTTTCATAGCATTTAGAGCAGCGTTTTTAAAGTCATTTATCGTTTTCTGAATATCTTCAAGGGTCATTTCGCGAGCAGTCACTGTGTCCTTAAAACCTTCCAGAGTGAATACCTGGTATTTTGGATTTAAAGCAGAGGGAGCCAACGGGATATTTCCGTTAAGTAAATCAGGATGAGAGAGTCTGCCAACGTGCCATAATTGAGCGAAAATTTTTCCACCCTGTTCGTGAACAGCATTTGTGACAAGTTTCCAACCCTCAACTTGTCCCTCTGTGTATATAGCAGGTACGTTAATTGCCCCAACGGCATCACGGCTAACATAGGTTCCTTCCGTAATAATTAAACCTGCTGAACTACGTTGCTTATAATATAGCGCTGTTAAGTCGGTTGCTATTTTATTAGGATTATCTGAACGGCTACGTGTCATTGGAGCCATGACAACCCGATTTTTCAATTGCAATCCGTTTAAATCAAAGGATTCAAATAATAGTTGTTTATTCATTGTTTTTTGTATTTATGTTACTACTGTTTTTCTTTATACTGTTTGTGTCATCAATCTAAACATGATTATTTTACTTTGACAACAACTTTTCCTTTTGTTCGTCCAGTTTCCACATAAGTCAAAGCTTCATTTGTTTGTTCAAATGGAAATACCTTGTCAATAACTGGCCTTATAATACCTAACTCTATAAGCTCGGTAATTCGACTTAATTGGTCACCTTGCGCTCTCATAAAAAGGAATGAAAAGGTTACGCCTTGTTGTTTAGCTTTTTTTCGAACTTTCAAACTTATTAGAGATAGAATTAATTGTAACATCCAGCTCAATCCAAGTTCCTTAGCAAAATCCGGATCAGGTGGTCCTGATATGGAAATGAGCTTTCCACCGGGTTTTAATATTTTCAGTGATTTTTCCAACGTTTTTGTGTCCTGACTATTCAAAACAACATCATAATCTTTAAGTATTGTTTCAAAATCATCTTTCTTGTAATCGATAACAATATCAGCCCCAAGATTTTTTACCAATTCAATATTTGCAGTACTTGTTGTTGTGGCCACTGTAGCACCCAAATATTTTGCCAGTTGAATAGCAAATGTGCCAACACCACCCGAACCTGCTTGAATGAAAATCTTCTGACCTTTCTGAAGATTCGCTTTTTCGATTAATGCTTGCCAAGCAGTTAAGCCTACCAGTGGGATAGAGGCTGCTTCCTCCATTGTCAGGTTCTTCGGTTTTATGGCCAAATCACTTTCGTTTACAGAAATGTATTCTGCGAATGTCCCTATTCTGTGGTCAGCAGGTCGTGAATAAACCTCATCGCCTACCTTGAACTTACTTACTTTTGAACCAACTTTTGTTACAATACCTGCCAGATCATGTCCTAAGGTAAACGGAGTTTTATATGGCAGAATGAGTTTGAATTCACCATTCCTAATTTTTGAATCTAAAAGATTCACACCTGCAGAATGTACTTGTACCAATACATCATTTTCATTTACAACAGATTCTGCAATTTCAGTTAGATGCAGTTCTTCTTTTTTGCCGTAGCGTTTTATTATGAATGCTTTCATATATATTAAATTTTAGGTCTGTTTTGATTTACCAATCCAAAAGCAATTCTTGGTGAAAGTCGGTTTATTAAATAAAGTAATTTTGAATCACCTACCCGAATGATGTATTTATCTTTTTTCAGTCCGGAAATAAGTGCTTTTACTAAATTTTCCGCACTCATCTTCTTATTACCTCTATCAGCGGTCATCTCAGTGGCAACTACAGGTGGTAGCAATTCAAATACTTTCAAGTTGCTCTTTAAAATCTGTAAATGTTTTCTGAGCGTTTCGGTGTAGAAATGCAATGCTACTTTGGAGGCTGAATAGGTGGGTTCGATCACCGAAGGAACTAAACTCAAAATGGAAGTGGTATTTATGATTGCCCCTTCTTTTCTGGACTTTAGCATTTCCATGAAAAGATTGTTCAGTTGTATAACTCCCAGGTAATTGACATTCATTTCATATGTAGCACCTTCAAGGTGTTTGTTATTTTCTAAACCTAAATTTAGCGGAGGACTCACCACGCCGGCATTATTGTATAAAATATCGATTCCTCCAAGTTCTCTGATTTGATTGAAAAGTGACCATGCATCTTCCTCGTTTGCTACATCGCTTTTTATTGCTGTCAGAGCCGGATACATTTTTTTTGCAGCATTTAATTTTTCCTGATTTCTACCAGTAATAATTACAGTTGCTCCATTCTCCAGGAATTGTTTTGCTGCTTCTAATCCAATGCCTGCTGTGCCTCCGGTGATTAATATTGTTTTTCCTTTTAATTCCATTTGTTTTATTTATTTAGTGATTGTTTAATAATTGCATGGTAAATATTAAACTAGTCTTGCCGGAACCTTTCCATAATAACACCTGAGAGGGCCACTTTCCGAGCCGATTATACAAAATATTCTTTTTTTCCATACTTGTGTGTATTGATATAATGTATTACCTTTGCTTGCAAATTGCAAGTGCAAAGATAGTGCATTACTTGCAAAATGCAAGTGTGTAAGAATATATTTATGAAAAAGATGAAAAAAAGATCGAATTGCCCAATTAGCTGTTCTCTTGATATTTGGGGAGATAAATGGTCTCTGTTGATTATCAGGGATTTAATGTTTTCTAAAAAATGTAGATATACGGACTTTTTAAAATCTGAAGAAGGGATAGCTACTAATATTTTAGCCACAAGATTACAATCCTTGGAAGAAAATAGGATTATAGAAAAAATAGATGACCTTGAAGGTAAGTCTAAAGGATTCTATAAGTTAACCCAAATGGGAATTGATTTACTTCCGATACTGATTGAAATAGATTTGTGGTCTGAAAAGTATTTTCCTATACCAGATGATATAAAAACAATATTGATTGAGGTGAAAAAGGATAAGGCTGGATTTATTGATAAAACTATCATGGAATTGAAAAAGGAATGATAAACGCAAGTTGCATAAAAAAAGAGGGTGAAATCACGTTGTGATACACCCTCTTTTTTAAATTGCTTTTCCGTGGAGCTGGAGAGATTCGAACTCTCGTCCAAACGAGGAATTAATTTGCTTTCTACATGTTTATCTTCGCTTAAATTGTCGGGGAGGAGCAAGACCGAAGCAACCAACTCAACCCTTATCCTCTATTTTTCGCTTGTAATCCGAGGCATCTTACAAACTATCTCCGATACTTCTGCACCACCGGGTCGGACCGCTTCGGAACAACAGCATCCGGGTGATGTAACGTCCCCACAACTGTTGCGGGGATTAAGCTTTAATCTACTATGATTCGATTAAGCAGCGAGAGCGTAATTATTTTCGCCAGTTAAAATTTTGCTGTCTGAGATTAAAGTGCAAGCCAACAACGCACTACATGCTTACAAACCACTTCTGCCCGCTGTCAAAACCGGTCAGCCCCTGATTTGCGGTACAAAGATACGAAATATCTTTGTATCCGCTTTATTTTTTATCTTAATTTATTCTACCGGATCTATTACTCCAATCTCAACAAACCAGTCTTCTGCCCGGTCGGTCCACTCATTTACAGAATCGCCGGTGGCGCGTAAACCGTATCCATGACCTCCTTTGCTATACAAGTGCATGCGGGCAGGTACTCCTGCTTCTTTTAGCGCATAATAATAGAAAAGGCTGCTGTTTATGTAAGGCTTGTCGTCTTCTGCCTGTACCAGCATAGTGGGAGGTGTTTGTGCTGAAACCTTTACTTCGGGGGCCAGTGTAAAATTGGGTCCATCCAGATAAGCGGGGTACACAAGCAGACAGAAATCGGGTCTGCAGCTTACGTTATCGGCTGCATCCACTGCCGGATAAGTCCGTTTGTCGAAGCTGGTGCTAGCCATTGCTGCCAGGTGTCCGCCGGCCGAAAAGCCCATCACACCAATACGCTGTGGGTCTATATTGAGAGCATCTGCTTTGCTTCGAACATAACCAATGGTACGCTGTACATCCTGCAAAGGAGCTGTATGTTTTTCCAGTCCCGCACGACGGGGAACACGGTATTTTAGTAATATGGCAGTAACGCCAATATCGTTCAACCACTGACAAATCTCATCACCTTCAAGGTCGTACGCCAGGATATCGTAACCTCCTCCCGGACAAACAACCATGGCTGCGCCTGTCGCATTCTCGTCCGATGCCGGATAGATTGTGATGGTGGGTTCACTCACATTCGTTAGGCGTTGTACCGAAGCGCCGGCTACCTTGCCTCCTTCGGGGAGTGCCTTTTCGATCAACTTAGTCTGCTCTCCGGGAGCTCCTTTTGGAAACAACAGAATCGGACTTTCCTGTGCCATCATAGTGCCTGTCATAAAATTAATAATCAACAGGAAAAGTAACTTTCCTTTTTTCATAGAGTGTCTGAATTTTTGAATTTATGCTTAGTTGTAATATCTAACCCAATCAACGTAATATTTTAAAGGGAATATGGAATCGTCTATTCCGTGCGCACCGCCCCAGGCTCCTCCGATTGCCAGATTGAGAAGTAAGTAGTGCGGTTTGTCGAAACGCCAGTACTGAGGAAGTGTTTCATCTTTCCGATAACTGAGAGTCAGCTTTTCATCTACAAAAAAGTCGAGTCTGTCCTCATGCCATTCAACAGCAAAAACATGAAAATTCGTATAAGCGTCGGGAAGCAGAATGGAATTACTCCGTATTACTGCATCCGGGTCTTTTCTTGACCCCGGAGTATGTACAGTGGCGTGAAATCTCTTCGGATCGTATCCTACATTCTCCATAATATCAATTTCGCCACATTCCGGCCAACCAACCGTGGGGCGGTCGGTGCCCATCATCCAGATAGCAGGCCATGCACCTTTGCCTGTTGGTATTTTTGCACAAACCTCTATTCGTCCGTGGAAGAACTCCTTTTTACCAAGTGTATTGATGCTTGCCGAAGTATACGAAAAAGTATCCACTTTTTCTTTGATCGCTTCGATAAGCAGACAACCGTTTTCTACCCTTGCGTTTTCTGCATTATTGGTATAACATTGTAATTCGTGATTACGGATATATCCGGTTTCGTATCCCCAGACCGCCGTGTCGGGCAATCCTTCGTAATTGAACTCTTCGGCCCAGGCCAACTTGAACTGCGGGCTGTATTGCGCCTGCAGTGTAAACATGCAAGTTGTAAAGAATAACAGTAGGATAGTTCGTTTCATACTATGCAAATTTGAACACGAAGGTAAGTATCTTATTTCATTTATACAACAGGTTAAAAATATATTGAAATAAACTGCTTGTATGTTTTTAAGGCTTACTAAAAAACTCTACATTTGCAAGACAGTTGTTAATATTATGAAGCACCTACTACTTTTTCGCTGGCTGATAGCTGCGGCTTTTTTGTTTGTTTTTTT
>JAGPJL010000057.1:6067-19888 GCA_018054455.1 Parabacteroides sp. | reverse complement strand
GCTGTTTATGCGTCTATGTCGGGATCGGGATCGTCTGTTTACGGGCTCTTTGAAAAACCAACATCATTAAAAAATCAATTCACTTCCTGCTTTGTTTGGGAAGGGAAACTTGAATAGTAGTCATAACAAATAAACCATAACACGCTTAATAATGAACTTAAAAAGAAACGTAACGTATTTGCTGCTGTTGGCATCACTTTCGGCAACTGCTGCCCAAGATGTAAAAATCCTGCAGTTTAAGCACGCGGGGCCGGTAACTATACAAAAACCTGTGCTTGCAGACAGTTTGAATGTAAACGGAAAACCTTTTGAAATAGGAAATCTGATAAAAACGAGCCTTCCTTTCGGGAAAATGTTGCAGCAAGCAGAAACACTTGAAGCTGACACATCTGGTTATATTAAATTATCCGCGGTAAAAGGGGTTAATTCATTGCACCTTTGTTCTTTTTATCTGAACAGCGACCAATACACTAAGGGTACCTTGGAAGTTTCGGGAACCGGACGTTTTGAAGTATATGTAAACGACAAAAAACTCTGTGAGAAAAGTACGACCGATTCCACCTTCGAAAAGGCTGGTTCCGCATCGTCCGAACTTATTATGGAACCCAGGCGGTATGAGGTAGTTATTAAATACCTGACTACAGACATAGACCCGTCCGAACCCTTTCTAAAGGCTCGCTTCAAAACGGATAGCAAGGCCGAAGTAATTGCTTCGTTGAAACCAGATTCGCGTTATACGTTAAATAATATCATTGAAGGTAAAGACTTTGCAGGTGTAAGTCTTTCTCCAAACGGCAAATACGCCTTGATAAAATATACCGAACGTTTTACGGGAGGGAAAAGCAGACAATATACACAACTAACCGAAGTTTTAACGAATAAAGTTTTGTTTACAGAAGACGGATCAACCAAAGACGCCCGTTGGATGCCGGTAAGCAACAAGCTTTATTACACAGCTACCGGAATGAATGGAACTGAGCTTATCACTCTTGATCCCAAAACGATGGAAGAGGTCAAGCTTGTGGAATCATTACCCAAAGGAAACTTTCAGTTTACACCAGACGAACGAACGCTGCTTTTTTCTATTGAGGAAGAGGGACCCAAAGAAGACGTAAATCTGATTCGTGCCATTGAACCATCCGACCGTCTGCCAGGCTGGCGTAACCGCTCCTTTATCCACCGTTACGTATTGGCTACCGGCTTGTTCGAACAACTAACATACGGACACAACAGTACCTACATCAACGATGTAAGTGCCGATAGCCGTTATCTTCTTTACAGTACCAGCGACCGCGACCTCACTTCTTTGCCTTTTTCACGCAATTCCTTATATAAACTAGACCTGCAAACAATGGCGGTTGATACGATTTGGGAGAAGGCTCCTTATATTAGCGAGGCCACCTTTTCTCCTGATGGCAAACAATTGCTTGTTGCCGGTTCGGGTGATGCGTTTGAGGGAATAGGACTGAATATTAAAGAAGGACAAATTTCGAACTCGTACGACGGCCAGCTTTTTATTTACGATCTTGCCAAAAAGAAAGCTAAACAGCTTACAAAAGAATTCAACCCCAATGTAATGGGGGGAGTATGGAACCAATTCGACAAACAAATTTACTTTCTTGCTGAAGATCAGGATTACCAACGTGTATTTTGTTGCAATCCACTAACAGGAAAGATTAAAGCCATTGATGCTTCGGAAGATGTGGTTAATTCATATAGCATCGCTCTTACCTCTCCTGTGATGCTTTATTACGGACAAAGTGTGTCGAATGCGAACAGGTTATATGCGTATGATCTGAAGAGCGAAAAAAACCGTTTGCTTTATGACCTTTCGGCCGAAAAGTTGCAGGATATCGCTTTCGGAGAAGTTCATGACTGGAACTTTATATCAGAAGAGGGCACAACGATTCAAGGTCGTTACTATCTTCCTCCCAACTTTGACAAGACAAAGAAATATCCTATGATTGTCTATTATTACGGAGGAACTTCGCCAACAAACAGGGCACTGGAAAGCCGCTATTCCATGCACATGTATGCAGCGCAAGGTTATGTTGTTTATACCCTCAATCCAAGCGGAACAACAGGATTCGGACAAGAGTTTGCTGCCCGTCACGTAAACGCATGGGGAAAGGTTACTGCCGATGAGATCATTAAAGGGACAAAACAATTCTGTGAGGAACATTCCTTTGTGGATGTAAAAAAGATAGGATGTATTGGAGCAAGTTACGGAGGATTCATGACTCAGTACCTGCAAACACAGACTGACCTTTTTGCCGCGGCTATCAGTCATGCAGGAATAAGTGCTCTCAGCAGCTATTGGGGCGAAGGATATTGGGGATTTGGATACTGTTCTGTTGCCAATGCAGGAAGCTACCCCTGGAACAATCCGGAACTATTCACAAAGCAAAGTCCTTTGTTTAATGCCGACAAGATTAAAACACCTCTATTGCTGCTTCATGGCAATGCCGACACCAATGTACCTGTTGGCGAAAGTATCCAGATGTTTGCCGCGTTAAAGCTTTTGGGTAAAACAGTAGAATTTATTCAGATAGATGGCGAGAACCACGGGATTGCAGCCTACAGCAAACGTATAGGTTGGCAAAACAGTATCTTTGCCTGGTTTGCTAAATACCTGAAAGATGAGCCATCCTGGTGGGTAACACTCTACCCGGACAGAACTTTATAAGATCACTTACTTAAGTTTATTTCAATAAAAAAGGGAGATGTTTAGATACACATCTCCCTTTTTTATTTATTATTACCCTTTTATTTATAGTTAGTGGTACGTTTATCTTTAATTACACCTTTCCAATTCATACCAAAAGCAAAGTCGTACGTATTACCTTCACTGTCTTTATAGCATTTCATATCACGGGGTGTATCTTCTAATTGTTCTTCTACTGTTTGCATAGATGCAGGCATTTGCAACGGAAGCAAAGCCGATGGAGCTGCTATTCCGCTTATCAGATCCAAAACAGCTTGGTTCTGCACACCAAAATTAACAAGAATAGCATCGGCAGACGGTTCAAACTCACCCATCACAGTCGGGTTAGATAGAGTAAGAGATACGATTACCGGCTTGCCTTTCATTTTTGCTTTGGTGTCAAGGACGGATTTCATATCGGCCTTATTATAGGTAGAAACCTTCTTATTTTTATAACTCCGGTTTGTGAAAGCTTCAAAAGGATCGCCTCCTGCAATACTGGGGTTACGCGCAGCCACCGCAGTATAGTCATTATATTGAAGACTGATAGGCAGATAACCATTGCCCCCTTTGTCGCGATCGGATTTATCATACCCCCCTCCACTTTCAGGGCTGGTAATAAATACAATCGCGAAATCTGCATCTTCCGGAGTTTCAACTAAGGTGAAGTAACGCTTTACCAACTCCGGATTAACAGGATAATCTGTACGCTCGGGAGCTGCAATTCCAAAGAAATTTCTAACAGAGGGATAATATCGTTTGGGAATATAGACTTTCTTTTCTTTGGTAAAAGGCAACACATTTCCTTTATTCTTAAGCATCACAATCGATTTAAGCTGCGCTTCATAGCCTTCTTTCATGAAGTCGGCGTTTCCTACTATCTTGTGAGATTCAGCGGGATCAAGGTATGGATTTTCAAAAAGGCCTGTACGGAATATATTTAAAAGTAATCTAACGGCCGACTTTTCGAATCGTTTCCTCATCGCGTCTTCTCCTATTTCTTTTACACCCATCTGAAACGCTTCCAGAACCGGGCCTTTGTCGTTATTACCTCCAAACTGATCTACTCCGGCCATTAGAATCCGGTAATGCCGTTGAGCAACAGTAAGAGTTTCGGTTCCCCAGGGTTTACCGGCAAAGGTTTCAACGCCAGTTTCATCGCCTGTAATCATCCAGTCGGTACACACCACACCATCGTATCCATATTTTCCTCTGAGCTGATCTGTTATCAAATAAGCACTGTACCCGTTGGCTATATCATTTCCGGCAGGATCCTGTCCAACAGAGATTGTATAGTAAGGCATCACTGCCGAAGCCCTGGAAGTTGCTCCCTCGAGTTTAAAAGCTCCATCTATAAATGGTTTCTTATGTAACTCCAATTGATTTCCGGGGAAAACAGCATATTTACCATATCCATAATGACCGTCTCGTCCACCCTCCCCGGAGCCACCGCCCGGCCAGTGTTTTACCATAGCATTCACGCTTTGGTAGCCCCATCCTTCTTTAATTTCCTTATCGCCTTCGGAGGTTTGGAAACCGTCCACATACGCCCGTGCCATGTCTGTTGCCAAAGCAGGATCTTCTCCAAATGTTCCACTCACCCTACTCCATCTTGGATCTGTAGATATATCCACTTGAGGAGAAAGGGCAGTTGTAATACCCAATGCTCTATACTCAGCAGCTGCGATCTGTCCGAATCTTTTTACTACTCCGGGATCGAAAGTGGCAGCCATCCCCAACGAACCCGGCCAAAGTGAAATCTGCCCTCCGCTGCCAAAATTATATTCAGCGTCAGATGCCGTCCCATGCCTTGGATCGGAGCTGTTATTTGCAGGAATTCCATGACCTATTCCCTCAACTAAAGTTTGCACATTATTATTCCATTTAGCAGCAGCGTCAGGACTTTCAACCCGGGTTATTAAAACATGGCGAAGATTATCTTCAGTTAAGAATTTACGTTGAGCATCCGTTATATCAGAGGCAGCAGCTCCACTTTCCTCAAAAGCCTTACCTCCATAGGTTGCAGCGCCGAACCCTTTTGCCACACCCGGGATCGATTGGTGAGCACTATATAGCATAAGTCCGGCAATCTCCTCTACAGATAGCTTTGAAGCCAAATCGGATGCCCGTTCTTCGGCAGTTAACCGCCAGTCTTCGTAAGGATCAAGTTGTCCGTTTTTATTCAAATCTTTAAAGGCATACCCATTGTCTGTGAGAAGTTTCACTCCCGAAGTAGCGGAATAACCAAGCGTTTGTCCGCCCGACTGAGTTACAATACGAATAGAATCTTTCTCTGTTTCGGTCCATTTTGTGCCTGAACAGCTGCAGGCAGTAACCAAGAGAGCTGCTGTAACGGAACGAGACAGCAGGGTAGAAGTGTGTAGTTTTTGCATAATAAAGATATAATAATAATTCTGGGATACTCTTATCTCGAAGCTAATTCAAGCCTTTTCATCACAAAGCTTTTGATAAATAAAACCGTTTCGTCTATGCCAAGCACCGATGCATCAACAGACAAATCATAGGACGATGCAACACCCCACGCTTTGTTTGTGTAATAGTTATAATAAGAGGCCCGTGATTTATCTATTGATGCTATTTTTTCTTTAGCTTCTTGCTCTGTAACTTTTTCATTTTGCATAATCCGTTGGATACGATTTTCCAATTTGTTATGAATAAAGACACTTATGCAAGCCGGATCGTTTCGTAAAATATAATCGGCACAACGGCCCACAAGGACACACGATTGTTTGTCGGCAAGATTTCGGATAGCATCCGACTGAAGTTTAAATAATCCGTCGTTAGACAAGATATCATTATACGGAGCATAGGCGCCCATATAAGAATACCCAAGAGAAAAAGCATATGATAAATTACCGGATACTTTTTCATCCGCTTTTTCAAAAAACTCTTTGCATAAGCCGCTTTCCCTGGCTGCAAAAGCCATCAGTTCTTTATCATAATAAGCGATACCGAGTAATTCGGCAAGTTTTTTTCCGATTTCCCTGCCACCACTACCAAACTGACGACCAATTGTAACAACTATTTTGTTTTCCATAACTTCAGAGATCCATTTAATGTTGCCCTAAAATTAATGATTATCTTTTATTTCAGCTACATTAAGCCGTTTAAATGTTGCGAATTGGCGTATTATCACAATCAAAGTTACAATCGTTGAAATAAAATCGGCAGCCGGAAGACTAATCCATACCCCCAATGCACCAAAGTAACGTGGAAGCACAATAAGAAATGGTATAAGAAAAATAAGTTGCCTTGTTAACGAAAGGAAAATTGCCTTTTTTGCCATTCCAATGGATAGAAAAAAGTTGGTCGACACCATTTGAATACCGATAATAGGGAAAACCAGAAAAGCAAGTTGCAAGCCATTTACGGCTGTTTGAACAAGCGCAGGATCTGTTGTAAACATCCCAACAATGTATTCAGGCAATAATTGACACAACAGAAACCCAATGGTTGCCACCGCAGTAGCCCAATAAGTAGTAAGAAGTGTAACCCCGGTAACTCTTGGATAGAGTCTGGCTCCATAGTTATAACCCGCAATGGGCTGCATACCTTGGTTCAGTCCCATAATAATCATCACAAAAAGAAATAACACCCGGTTTACAATCCCGTAAGCACCAATAGCCATATCCCCGCCGTAAGTTTTAAGTCCCCGGTTGATAAGAAGCACAATCAGGCAAGAGCACAGGTTCATCAGAAAAGGAGACATTCCGATGGAAAGAATACCATGTACTATTTCTTTACGTAAAGAGAAAATTCCGGATTTAAATTTGATAAGTTGATTGGGTTTGCTAAAGTGAATTAGCTGAACTGCCAGGGATAGTACCTGCGAGATTACCGTTGCAATAGCCGACCCCTTAATACCCCATCCAAAGCCAAAGATAAACAGAGGGTTCAATACACAGTTAAGCACGACCGACAAGAGAGTTGTATACATAGCCAGTTTGGGAAATCCAACGGAGCGCAGCACGGCATTCAATCCCAGATACATGTGGGTAATTATATTTCCAATAAGGATGATTTGCATAAAATCGCGCGCATACGAAATGGTATGTTCGCTCGCTCCGAAAAAGTAAAGCATCGGATCTAGATAGATTAGTGCAAAGAGGGTAAACAATGCCCCGATTATCACATTAAGAATAAGCACGTTGCCAAGCACTTTATTGGCATTGTCGTAGTCTTTCTGTCCCAGTTTTACAGATATAAGCGTAGATGCCCCTACCCCAACCAAAGATCCGAAAGCAGCTGCAAGGTTCATAAGCGGAAAAGTGATTGCCAATCCGGATATGGCCAAAGCCCCTACTCCATGTCCTATAAATATACTGTCGGCAATGTTATAAAGAGAAGTCGCCGTCATGGCTATAATGGCAGGCAAAGCATATTTCATTAAAAGCTTTCCTATTGGTTCTGTTCCTAAAACTAAGGGTGAATTATCTTTTGTCATACTAATTAATTTGCCCTTCACGGGTATTTATGAGTTTGCAAAGTTACGAATTTATCCTAAAATATATACCTTTGCCTCCTCATTAAAATATTCCGAAATGGCTGAAGAGATTATTTCCAAGGGCGAAAATAAGAAAGAAAAATACGAAGAATTACTTCCACAAATTGCTTCTTTGCTGGAAGGAGAAACCGATGTTGTTGCCAATATGGCCAACGTGGCTGCTGCGTTGAAACAGGTTTTCGGATTCTTCTGGGTTGGTTTTTATGTAGTTAAAGGAGACAAACTGGTGCTCGCTCCTTTTCAGGGTCCAATTGCCTGCACCCGTATCGGATACGGCAAAGGTGTATGCGGGACTGCATGGAAAGAGAAAAAAACACAGCTTGTTCCTGATGTTGATAAATTTCCCGGACACATCGCCTGTAGTTCTGATTCAAAATCAGAGATAGTTGTTCCGGTGATACTAAATGGAACGGTGGTTGCCGTGTTGGATGTAGACAGCGAGCTTCTCGACAGTTTTGATGACACAGATGCCCGCTATCTGACAATGATTACCGAAATACTTGCAATAAGTTTTACTGCTTAACCTCGGCAGGAGGTAATACCTGTTTGAGTCTGAAGTATCCCAGCACCCCTGAAATAAATGAACCGGCAAATACGCCAAGTTTTGCCTGGTTCAACAGGTTTGCTCCTATTTCGGGAACACCGGAATAAGATAGATTTGCGATAAACAAGGAGACAGTAAATCCAATACCTCCCAGCATTGAAAGGGCAAATAAGTTTTTCGTATTCATCCCAAGCGGATAATGTCCTATTCCAGACTTTACAAACAAGTAGGAGAAAGAAAAAATACCCACTGTTTTACCTATAAACAGACCGGCAAATACACCCATAGGTATACCCATCAACATATCCAGTTTGATCGATCCAAAGGTTACCCCGGCATTTACAAAAGCAAACAAGGGTAATATTAAATAGTTTACATAGGGATGAAGACTGTCTGTCATGTTTTGCAAAGGACTTATTGCCTTATCGGATGTAGCCTCTATTCTGCGTAATATATGAATCTGTGCGTTGGACAACACCGTAGCCTTTGACGATCGCTCTCCTTCCGACAGAGGCAATGCCTTTAACGACTGATTCAATTTATCAACAAACCCCTCCAGCTGCACAATTGGTCTTGCTGGAATAGTAAAGGCTACAAGCACTCCGGCAATGGTAGGATGGATACCCGATTCAAGAAATAGCAACCATACAATGAAGCCTCCTATGTAATAAAATGCATTTGAATTTATCCTGATTTTACCTGCAAAATAAAGAATTGCAAGGACTATGATTGAAAGAAGTAATGGTATTACTGCCACATGTCCGCTGTAAAAAAGAGCAATTATAATTATTCCTCCGATATCATCAACGACGGCCAATGCTGTAAGAAAAATTTTAAGACTTAATGGCACTCTGTTTCCTAATAACGCCAAAACAGATAAAGCAAAAGCTATATCTGTAGCCATTGGAATTGCAGCACCTCTAATATCTGGAGTGGTACTACAAAATATAAGAAAAACAAGCACAGGAACGATCATTCCCCCGAAAGCTGCAACAATTGGAAAAACAGCTTTCCTTACTGAGGAAAGCTCGCCAATAAGAATTTCCTGTTTAATCTCCATTCCTACCAAAAGGAAAAACAACGACATTAATGCATCATTAACAAATGCCAAAACCGTCATAGACTCTCCATGATGCGAGAAAATATTAAAATCTCCTATTTGGAAAAACACATGCCGGTAAAGAAAATCTTCATAAAAATAGGCCCATGGAGAGTTAGCCAAAAACATTGCAAGTATGGCCGCTGTAAATAACAAAGCACTAGCATTAATATTATGCAGTGAGAAACGCTGAAATGGCTTGAAAAATTCTTTTAATGAAGTCATTTATCTATTGTTTTGCTCTTAATTATTCTCTTTCAAACTAACCGTTAATGAGTTTTTGCTGACTTTATCTAAAAATCAAAAAATGAAACTCTAACACGATGGTGCTTATAATTAAGGTTTAAATATTTGCACCAATTAACACAAACCCATTAGTTAAAGGGTTCTTGTGCAAAAATACAAAAAAAAGGCTAACGAAATCTATCAATAAAGTATCGTTTTAAAATATTAAGACTCTTATACACATTTATGAATGCTGATAATATAAATAAAACAAGCGAAGAGAATTATTGTTATTTATATTCATAATTTAAAATGAAAACGCCTCAACCAAGCATGATTGAGGCGTTTTCAGATATAAATAAGTATGCTATTTATTCAGCTTTCAGCTTTGTTAAAACCGGGACTTTAACTGTTTTCACTTCAGTTTTGATCTCATCATTTTGCTGTTCGAAAATAACAAGCTGATTTGTTCCTTTTTTCAACCACACACCCGGAATATATAAGGTTTGCTGAGGACCTACTTTCCAATAGCGACCAATATTGATTCCATTAATAAAGATAATACCTTTACCCCATTGTTCCATATCAATAAATGTATCGCCTGTTTCATTCAAATCAAAAGTACCTTGATAAACGACCGGACTTCCTTTTAATGCTTTAACTTTAGCAGAGTTGGCTTCTGTATTATCAAAAACCTTAACATTCTTAAGAGAAGTAATTACAGGTGCTTCGCTCATCGGAAGCTTATACATTTTCCAGTTGCCTGTTATTTCTATGTCATTAATCTTAACCGGACTGATAATACCTTTATTGTTGTGAATAATTTCGGAACCATAGTTGATGCGTCCCATATTTTCCACCAAAATTTCCAGCGTGGAATTGAAGGGTACGTCAATATCCATAGAGTATTTCTTATAATAACGATTTAATTCGCCCACCTTTTCTCCATTAATATATACAACTGCATAATCGCGCAATCCATCTATTGACAAAGTACCACTAATGGGTTGATTAAACTTTCTTGAATACAATACATAACCGTAACCCTGGTTTAATTTTTCGAATGTAAGCGGAGTATCACTAACTACAGGTTCTTGTAGAGAAGCAATTTCGAATACATTTGCAATCTTATCCAATTTTATGGAAGGTATTTCAATCAGGGGGTTTGCTTTCGGTGCATCCGGAATCTTGTAACTTGCATATTTTTTAATTACGTTACGTACGGAATCGAACTTAGGAGTTACCCATCCTGCTTCAGATATAGGAGCATCATAATCATAGCTGGTCAGGTCCGGCTGAATATCATGATTCTTATCATAGTTGGCTCCGCTGGTAAAACCGAAGTTTGTACCTCCATGCACCATATAAAAATTGAATGAAACTTTATTTTCAAGGTATTTTTCAGTCTGACGGGCTACCTCAGTTGCTGAAACCAATGGAAATGGTTCAGCCCAATGATCAAGCCAACCCGGGTAAAATTCGGCTACCATATACGGACCTTTTCCGCCGTTGTACTGGTCAACCACTTTCTTTAAGTTCTCTATATTGCTTTCACCATTTGCAGTTGGCAATGCTCCGGGGGTAGCTCCGCCTTCAAAAAGCCAGCTTCCATCCGATGTAAACAAAGGAACATTGAATCCCGCATCTGCCAACATTTTTTTAACCTTTGCATTATATACGCGATGTTCCTCCAAAGGAATATCTTTACGCTGCGCAACATAAGAACCAAACTCATTTTCACATTGAACCATAATGATTGGTCCGCCGCTGGTTATTTGCAATTTACGAACTTGTTCAGCCAGCTTATTTATATAGATTTCAATGTGTTTAAGAAACTGAGGATTGTCTCTCCTTACTTCCATTCCTTCCACATTCTGAAGCCACCACGGATAACCACCAAATTCCCACTCAGCACAAACATAAGGACCGGGGCGAAGAATAACCATTAAACCTTCTTCTCCGGCAATTTTAATATATTCTGCCAGATTTTTATCACCGGTAAAATCCCATTTACCGGGTTCTGTTTCGTGTAAATTCCAAAAAACATAGGTAGCCACAGTATTTAACCCCATAGCTTTTATCATTTGAAAACGATGACGCCAGTATTGATGAGGTATACGCGCATAATGCATTTCACCAGAATGAATCTGAACGGCTTTGCCGTCGTACACAAAATTACCATCTTTAATCTCAAAGGTATGTTTCTTTTGTCCAAGAACCGGTAAAGAGGCGATTAATAAAATAAACAGCATTAAATGCCCAAGAATTTTCTTCATTGTGTTTTTTAGTTTTTCAAATTATTTTAATATCAAAGAATACCTCCTGAATGAAGGTAATTAACAAATGAGTGCAATATTAGCAATTTAATTTGAAATACACAAAGCGAAAATTACTGCTTATATCTTGAGAGATACTACTTTTCACAGTCTGCTGAATGGTTAATCATTCTTCTTCCGTAGAAAGTGAGGCTTCTAAAACAACACTTAAGGTACAGAGTACAATTGTACCAATTACGTTCCCAAAAGCTGTCCCTTTTACTTTTTTGTAATAGAAGAAATCGCCTCGTTCGTTTGTATACCCAAATACTTCTTCGGGTTTTACTTCTCCACTTTTCATAACTTCAGAAATATAAAAATTCTGATCAAGTACAAACGGTTTGCTCTTTTCCGGATCAAGTGAACCATAGTACAATGTCAAATAACTTCTAAATCGTAACGGAGAATTAAATTCTGCAAAATGCATGGTTTTAACTTTGGTAGGCGAAAGATTATTTCGGGCAAAACTTTGTCTGGTAAAGCTTTTCTCTGGTATTTTATCGAACGCAAAATCCCCCATGGTCATTGGAACATGCTCAATTCTGGATTGAGGAGGAATAAAACTAACACCATCTGGTAAATTTAGAGTTCCTGAATACGCCCCTTCCGAAGTACTGAAATTTCGATTGAAATTAAGCGTATTGGTCTCAATATTACCATCAAATGTAACCTTGTTCTGTTTGTAATTTGTAGCCATATCATTTAAAATCAACGCAGAGCGCTGCCAATCCACATACAGAGGTTGATTTGAATTATTGATAACAAGAATTTTGATTGGCAGATTATATCCAAAAAAACTATAGACCACCTTTACGCTATCGTTTTCGTAAATAAAATCACCAAAATCGTCTTTTTCCACCAAACCTTCGGTCGAACTAAGGGTAGAATAATAATACGTTGAACACGAGCATAACATAAGCAAAGCTCCTGCCATTAATAGTAATTTTTTCATGCTATTTCATAATTAGTTTCTGGGTTCTGGTGGTAAAGATATAACTATTTACCTAAATAAATCAAGCCAACAACTAATTTATGATTTATTAATTACAGATATTTAAATTATACAATCTGTAATTAATAAATCATAAGTAACATGCTGTAAATCTGGAGCAACCAAATAGTAAACTATCGATTAATACGATAAACTGTAAAACTTAACGGTGCAAGTGTTACCTCCATCAAAGGTCCCTGAAACTCGAGTGAAGAGACTTGTGGTATTACTTCATCCGAATCCTGGATTGTATTCCTTGCTTCCAGATTAGAAGATAGAAGACATGTAACAGTTGCATTGTGTTTGGCATTAGTCAACCCATTTAATGAAAGCTTTATCTTTTTTTGATCAATACCCGTATTTACAACCTTAATGATTATTTCATCATTGTTATCAGCTGCGGCTGTAGCATACAAACCGTTCTGACCTGCAACAGGCTTTCCATTTGCAGTAAGGGGCAATACATCTGTTCCCGCATTATGTCCGTACAGTTGCTGTACATAATAATTAGGAGTTTTTACATGGGTAAGATTATCAAACCAAATCAGATCCGGTCGCCATTGCCAGGCATCAACATGAGCAAACAAGGGTGCATATGTACAAAGATGTACTACATCCGCATTTCGTTCAAGACCTGTCATAAACGCAGCTTCGGCAAGAGCAGAGAGAAAACTGTTTTCACGATTCGGGGCATGACAGGCATATTCTCCTGCAAATACTTTCGGGCCTTTCCGATCGTAAGAATCATAGCGGCTGGCATTACTGAGAAACCATTCCGGCGAACGATAGTAATGTTCGTCAACCAAATCGACTTTAATACGTTTCATTTCAGGCCAGAGGAAATCAAAGTCTTCACCCTCGGCCTGAGGACCAGCCCCCCCTATAATTTTCATTTCCGGATATTTAGCACGGATAGCTTTAACAAACGGTTCCAGTCTTTCTGTATACAAGGTTCCCCATTGTTCGTTTCCAACAGCAATCATTTTCAGATTAAATGGAGCCGGATGTCCCATCTCTGAACGGATTTTACCCCATTTAGACGTAGCAGGACCATTAGCAAACTCAATCAAATCCAATGCATCATCTATATAAGGTTGTAATTCGTCAACCGGACAATTCTGTTTGGGATCCGAATTCTCGTACTGACAAGATAGGCCACAGTTTAATACAGGAAGAGGTTCAGCTCCAATATCTTCGCTTAACTGAAAATACTCAAAAAAACCAAGTCCGTATGATTGATAATAATCGGAGAACTTTTTGTAAGCAAATGTGTAATTCCACCGGTTAATATTTACAGGCCTGTTTTCGACCGGACCAATGGTATTCTTCCACTGATAACGGGTAGCCAGATTTGTTCCTTCCACAATGCAACCACCGGGAAAACGAAATACACCAGGTTTAAGATCTTTAAGAGCTTG
>JAGPJL010000057.1:4360-5967 GCA_018054455.1 Parabacteroides sp. | reverse complement strand
ATTATATTTTACTTTTAGAGGCTGATTTATGCTATAAAACATCATTTATATAGCACATAAATGCAAAGAAGAACGTAATTTTACAGCCGTTTAGAAAAATAAATACACATGAAAAACGAACTTAGTCTGTCCGGCTTAACTGTCTCTAACTTCAGTAAGCTGATCGATGGAAAAGAAACGAAGTTGTATATTCTGACTAACAAACAGGGTATGGAACTCACAATCACCAATTACGGGGCTAAAATTGTTTCCTTGATGGTGGCCGACAAAAATGGTAAACAGACGGATGTAGTAACCGGACACAACTCAATAGATGAATATCTCACATCAGAGGAACCCTATTTTGGAGCTATCTGCGGACGCTATGGTAACCGTATAGCATTTGGCAAATTTGCTCTTGACGGTGTTACATTCGACAAACTAGCGATAAATAATGGTCCGAACAGTCTCCATGGAGGTATTAAAGGATTCAATTCCGTAGTTTGGGATGCTGCGCAGAAAGACAATCAGACATTAGAACTTAATTACGTTTCAGCTGACGGAGAAGAAGGATTCCCCGGAGAGTTGAAAACTACCGTAGTTTATCATTTGTCTGACAACAACGAAGTAATCATTTCTTACCATGCTGTTACAGACAAACCGACAGTACTGAATCTCACGAACCATTCTTATTTTAATCTTTCCGGTGCCGGAGATCCGTATATCGGAGATCACTTATTGACCATCAACGCAGATTATTACTTGCCAACTGATGACACCGCAATTCCTTACGGTCCGAAAGCAAAAGTTGAAGGAACGCCTATGGACTTCCGTTCGTCTTTTGAAGTGGGAGCCAGAATCAATGAAAACTTTGAACAATTGATTTTTGGAAAAGGATACGATCATACGTTTATTTTAAATAAGGAAGATAACGAACTTTCTTTCTGCGCAAAATGTAAAGCGCCAAAAACTGGTATAGTTATGGAAACTTATACCACAGAACCTGGTGTTCAGCTTTACACAGGAAACTGGATGACGGGAAATTTCGCAGGTAAAAACGGACAACGTTATCCCGAACGTGCTGCGTTGTGTCTGGAAACACAACATTTTCCAGATAGCCCAAACAAACCCGAATATCCGTCAACAACGCTTCGCCCGGGTGAATCATTTGATAGCAAAACAATTTTCCGTTTTTCAGTTGAGAAATAATATAATTATATAATCTAACTAATTTTTTAATAAAAAAAGAAATGAATACTACGCAGAAAAAAAATTATGCATTGCCTATTGCAATGATGATTGCTCTATTCTTCATGATTTCCTTCGTTACAGGACTTCAAAACCCAATGGCACTGATTGTAAAAAGTCAGTTCGAAGCGTCAAGCTTTATGTCTCAGTTGGGAAATGCTGCAAACTTTATCGCTTATGCGTTTATGGGTATCCCTGCAGGTTTATTGTTACAAAAAATCGGCTATAAGAAAACAGCATTATTAGCAATTGTTGTAGGATTTACAGGAGTAGGTATTCAGTTTCTTTCGGGCTTTGCAGAAAGTTTCACAGTATACCTGATCGGTGCATTTGTTTCTGGTTTCTCAATGTGTATGTTGAATACGGTAGTTAACCCGATG
>JAGPJL010000057.1:0-4260 GCA_018054455.1 Parabacteroides sp. | reverse complement strand
GTATTATGTGGTCTTTGTACATCAGTAATGTGGGGTGGTATCTTTAACCTGGCAGTAGAAGGTCTTGGAAAATATACAGCTACAGCATCTGGTATTTTCATGGTGTTAGTTTGTGGTGGAGGTATCCTTCCATTAATTCAGGGATTTGTTGCAGACTCTACCAGCTATTTGGCTAGCTTCTGGGTAATCTTCCTTGGTATGGCTTACCTTTTGTTCTATGCTTTGATTGGTTCTAAAAACGTAAACAAAGATATTCCTGTAGAATAATCATCACGGTTAGTTTGAAAGGATTTTTTTAAATATAAACACACATTTGATTATGGATATTGAACACGTTAGAAGTCGTTTTAAAAAACACTTTAATGATGCTGAAGGATCTGTTTATGCATCTCCGGGTCGTATAAATTTAATTGGAGAACATACCGATTACAACGGAGGCTTTGTATTTCCGGGTGCAATTGACAAAGGAATGGTTGCAGAAATTAAGGTAAACGGAACCGATAAAGTTCGCGCTTATTCTATTGACCTGAAAGATTTCGTTGAATTTGGTTTGAATGAAGAAGATGCCCCAAAAGCAAGTTGGGCAAGATATATCTTTGGCGTATGCCGCGAAATTATCAAACGTGGTGGTAAAGTTCAGGGATTCGACACAGCATTTGCCGGTGACGTGCCTCTGGGTGCCGGGATGTCTTCATCTGCCGCTTTGGAAAGCACTTTCGCTTTCGCATTGAATGATATGTTTAAACTGGGTATTGATAAGTTTGAACTGGCAAAAATAGGACAAGCAACCGAACATAATTACTGCGGTGTTAATTGCGGAATTATGGACCAGTTTGCATCTGTATTCGGAAAAGAAGGAAGTCTGATCCGTTTGGATTGCCGTTCTTTGGAATACAAATATTTCCCATTCAAACCAGTTGGATACAAGTTGGTATTGCTTGATTCTGTAGTAAAACACGAACTTGCATCTTCAGCTTATAACCAACGTCGTCAATCTTGCGAGGCTGCAGCTGCTGCCATACGTAAGAATAATCACCCGGACGTTGAATTCTTGCGTGATGCAACGATGGATATGTTGAATGAAGTCAAGAACGACATCTCTGCCGAGGATTACATGCGTGCAGAATACGTTATCGGTGAAGTTCAACGCGTTCTTGACGTTTGCGACGCCTTAGAACGTGGAGACTACGAAACTGTAGGCGAAAAAATGTACGAAACACATCATGGCATGAGCAAGCTTTATGAAGTAAGCTGCGAAGAACTTGATTTTCTGAATGATATCGCAAAAAAATGTGGTGTTACAGGTTCAAGAGTTATGGGTGGTGGTTTTGGCGGTTGTACAATCAATCTTGTTAAAGATGAGTTGCATGATGCGTTTATTAAAGAAGCCTTCTCTTCATACAAAGAAAAGTTCGGTCACGAACCTAAATTATATGAAGTCGTTATTAGCGATGGTGCAAGAAAACTAGCTTAAGCAATTTCTTATATAGTAAAGGGTGAATCAAATTATTGATTCACCCTTTTTTTTATCATTCATTTTACTTAAAAACTCATCCTCTTTTTTTATTTCTTGCCTGGACGCGTTTTTTTATTTCGGACTTCATTTTAGCTGAAGCAGATCCATGGGTACCTTTAGCATAGGATGATTTCTTTGCCTTGGTTTTTACTCTTTGAGCATCTTTCGGATTTGAAGGATTTTTAGCTCCTTTAAAAATAATGCCTTCAGTAGATAGCTTTTCTACATCCATATAGTTGGGTGTTATTTAATTATGAAGACAAAGGTACGCAAAAATACCCAATGCGCAAAAGGCAAATTTCTTCACTTAAAATAATTGGCTCCCAAGGTCCTTCCATAGTAGAACATATACTGCTGAATTATCCCCTTAAATCCATTATAACGATTCGAATCGAACTTTCCGTGATAATGCTTTTCCAGCACCTTTTTTATCCATAAATCCTCCGGAAAACCATCAAGATGCCGGAGACCAAATAAAAGGATACAGTTCGCCACCTTGCTCCCCACTCCAAATAAATTTATAAGTTCTCTATATGCTTCCTCTCTGGAAACAATCTGTAAATGCTTTAAGTCCAGTTCACCGTTTACAATCTTACGAGACGCAGAAACAATGTATTTATCCCTGTACCCTACCCCGCATAACTTAACAACATCAGGGTTATCCGCTAAAGCACAGGGTGTTGGAAAAAGATAATAATGTCCGGTTTTATCTTTAACTGAAACACCGAGTTGTTCGCACAATCGTTTAATGGTAGTTTTAATTTTAGGAATATTGTTACATTGGGAAATAATAAATGTAATAAGTATTTCAAATGGTTCCTGTTGCAGTATCCGAATTCCCTCTCCCGCCTGAACTGCATCTTCAAGAAAAGAATCGCCCGTCACACTTCTTTTTATTTCAGAATAATCGCGGGCGAGATCGAAATAAGAAAACCACAAAGAATCAAATGCTTCTCTGGAGCACTTGAACAAATAAGTTTCGTCATCTAACTGCTGGATTTCAAGTTGTGTATCAAATGCAACTCCTCTCCAAAGACCCGGATTTGTCTCGTCCCAACGGAAACACTGTCCACATGTAATAATTTGATGAAGATTAAAACTATCAAGATTGGACAATACTACTCCTTCAGCAACGTCTTTAATAATCATTTTATTTTTTGAATCAATGGATTTCAATATAACACAGACTAAACAAACTAAAAGGTCTGATAGTTTACTACTTTTACTAACACAGGCAAAATTACATTTTTCAGTATTTATAGCAACAAGTACATCGAAAAGACTTATCTTTGCAATCAATCAGGAAGCATAAACATTTAGATACAAGGTTGATACGAGAGATCAGCCTTTTATTTTACATAAAAGGTTTTCTACTGAAACAAATTTCACATTATAACACCTTGCAGTTAATAGAATTTAGATGAAAGAAAATGAAATGATATTTGGCATACGTGCCGTGATTGAAGCTATCCTTGCTGAGAAGGAAATAGATAAAATCTTAGTAAAAAGAGATTTGCAAAGCGATTTGTCCAAAGAACTATTTGACGCGCTGAAAGGAAAAGAGATCGCAGTGCAACGGGTGCCTTCTGAGCGATTAGACCGCGTAACACGTAAAAACCATCAGGGAGTTATTGCATTTCTTCCGGCGATTACCTATCAAAAGCTTGAAGATATTATTCCGTTCCTTTATGAACAGGGTAAAAATCCGTTTATTGTCCTTCTTGATGGAGTAACCGATGTTCGTAACTTCGGCGCCATAGCCAGAACATGCGAATGCGCAGGTGTAGATGCGATTGTAATTCCTGCTAAGGGAAGTGTTACTGTAAATGCAGATGCAATGAAAACATCGGCTGGCGCATTACATGTACTTCCTGTGTGTAAAGAAAAAAGTATTACTCAGGCTATCAAATTTCTTCAGGAATCTGGAGTGAAAGTATATGCAGCCAGCGAAAAGGCTTACGAAAACTATACAGGAGTAAAATACGAAGGACCGGTTGCCATAGTTATGGGAGCTGAAGATACTGGTGTCTCCATGGATAATCTTAGAATGTGCGACCAAATGGTAAAAATTCCTCAGTTTGGTACTATTGGTTCGCTTAACGTTTCGGTAGCCTCTTCTATTCTTGTATACGAAGTGGTAAGACAACGAATGGACGAACAAAAATAAATTAAAATATGAAAAAGGTAATTTCAACAACCAATGCACCTTCAGCCATCGGTCCTTACAGTCAGGCTGTACAAGTTGGGAACATGCTTTTCATGTCTGGCCAGCTTGGTATTGATCCCGCCACAGGTACTTTTGCTGAAGGTGGTATAACAGAACAAACCATTCAATCGTTTAAAAATATTCGGGCTATTCTTATCGAAGCCGGCTATTCATTTAACGATGTGGTTAAAACTACTGTTTTTCTTGCCGACATGAATGATTTCGCATCTATGAACACTGTATATGCTTCTCAGTTTGAAGGAGACTTCCCGGCACGTTCTGCTGTTGCAGTAAAGACTCTGCCAAAAAACGGATTAGTTGAAATCGAAGTTATTGCTGTAAAAGCTTAATCATACTTCTCTAAAAAGAAACAGGGTTGTCCAGATTATGGGCAACCCTGTTTCTTTTTAGAGAAATTCAAGTCTTATTATTTTCCAAAAAGCTTTGTAATCAAATCCTTTCGGCCTATTCTTTGTAACGTTTTTGTTATCTGATTTTTAAATGTCTTATCATACCAAAAGAAAAACTGCCGCTGCGC
>JAGPJL010000056.1:6857-19982 GCA_018054455.1 Parabacteroides sp. | reverse complement strand
TTAGGGTTCGACAAGGAAGAAACAGAAAAGGCCCTGAAACATATTTCCTGCAAAATGCCTGTTTTCTATACAAGTACAGAATCACTGGAAAGCATTGTCAAACTTCGGGAAATTATTACTCCCGGAGAAACAATCGTATTTGCAGGCTCTTCGGGTGTTGGAAAAAGTACATTAATCAATGCCCTTTGCGGACAACAAATTCTGCAAACAGGTGCTATAAGCGAATCAACAGGGAAAGGGAAACATACATCTACACGAAGAGAGATGGTGCTAATGCCTGATTCCGGGGTGTTAATTGATACTCCGGGAATAAAGTTGTTTGGTGTTACTAACGACAATACTAATAACTTGTCAGAAATTTTAAATATTTCGGATTATGATGGTCAATGCCGATTTAAGGACTGCCGGCATATCAACGAAAAAGGATGTGTTGTAATTGAAGCTGTAGAAAAGGGAGAAATAGACCGAGGCGTATATGAAAGCTATCTAAAACTTCGCAGGGAGGCATGGCATTATACCGCTTCAGTGCAAGAGAAACGGAAATATGAGAAATCATTTTCTAAGATGATAAAGAATCACAAAAAAAATAATGTATAAAAAGTATGAAAAGAGTCATAACAACCAAATCATAGATTCATATAACTTTGCACTTTCATTCATATAACTTTGATTCGCCAAAGTTATATGAATGAAAGTGCAAAGTAGTATGAAGTAATGTGCTAATTAAAAAGTAAAAGAGGATATCCTTTTGGGGACATCCTCTTTTCTATTCATGTAGAGAAATATCAATAAGCGTCGCTGATGCTTTCTGATTTTAACTGTTTGTCGAATGTAGCCTTATCCAATGAGGTAGTTACATGGATGGTAACCGGTTCTCCGGGAAGCACATCAAAATAGTTGTCTGAGAAGAAGTTCTCAATACCTTCGATGCTTAGGAATACGCCGCGCGCAACTACATCACTCTGTACAGTTACATCGTAGCCGTCTTTGGCTGAAGTACTGCTCAGTTTAATGTTTGCTTTGGGGAAATCGATTTCCTTGAAGCGAGTAAGGTAATAATTGTTGTAGTATGTTTCACCCTTGCTTTCGATGAATTTGGCATTTACAACTACTTCGTTCTTAGCACGACCTTTCAGGATTTTATCCAGGGCACCTGCGTATTGTACTTTGCTGGTGTTGGCGGGAAGGGTAATCTGCTTATCCATTTCGAATACAACGTTACCTTTCAAATCCATAACACGGATATCGAGCTTGCCTTTCGTAACTTTCAGACGATCTGATACTACATAAACGTCGAGGCTATTTCCTTTAATAATAGGAGAAACCAGAATGTCTTTGAAGGCTTTCTTGCTGAAGTAATGCTGAGCTTTCCAGCGACCGTAAAAATCGCGGCTCGACCAGGAAGCTACCGGCCAGCAGTCGTTGTGTTGCCAGAACAAAGTCCCCATACAATAAGGCATGTCGCGGCGGTGTGCCTCAATAGCTGTCTTTATGGCATCTCCTTGCAGAAGCTGACCCATATAAAGGAAATTAGGGAAGTCTTTAGGTTTGCTGTATTCGTTTAACAGATACCATTGAATCAAGCTGTTGGCATGACTTCCTCCGCGTTGATGGGCCATCATTACTTCAGAGAAGATATCCCAATCGCGTTTTTCGGGAGCGTACTTCTTTACCGATTCAAATTCAGGAAACGACTGGAAGCCATATTCGCTGAAGAAACGGGCACGCTTTACGTTGTAGTTGGCAATGGAGTCTTTACCATGCCATACACCCCAATAATGAGCATCACCGTTGGCCTCGTCGGCATTTCCTTCAGGATTACCTGCATAAGGAGAAGATGGCCAGTAAAAAGTGGTTGGGTCGTAGGTCTCTACTACCTTGGGCAGCACATCGAAATAGATATTTTTAAACTGCTTCCAGATTTTATCTGCCACACCTAATTTAGTGTATTGCTTTACCCATCCCCATCCAAACCATGCAGTTTGGTTTTCGTTATTGCCACACCAGATAGCAATAGAAGGGTGATTGCGTAAACGTTTTACATTATCAATGGCTTCTTCGCGGATATTATCCAATAGCTCGCCTTCGCCCGGATAAGTGCTGCATGCAAACATAAAGTCTTGCCATACCAGAATACCGTACTTGTCGCAAAGATCGTAGAAGATATCGTTCTCGTAAGTACCACCTCCCCATACACGAAGCATGTTCATATTGGCGTTAACCGCATCCAGAATAGTCTTTTCGTATTTCTCGGCTGTTACACGAGGTAAGAAATTATCTTGAGGAATGTAGTTGGCACCCTTCATAAACACCTTGTGTCCGTTCAGTTCGAAGTGGAAAGTATGACCTTCGGCATCCTTTTCGTACACCACTTTCAAGGAACGAAGTCCCAGGTTGTCTTTCTGCATATCGGCCACTTTACCATTCATAGCAACCTCTGCCTTGAACGGATACAAATGAGCTTCACCCAATCCGTTGCTCCACCACAGCTTGGGGTTGGTAACAGTTAGGTCTGTTTCAATAATGTTCACGCCCTTCTTCACGTTGGCTTTTTTGGTCCAGCCTCTTCCTACACCTTCGGCAGAAATAGTAACGGTAGCTTCGCCAGATTTGTCGGCAATCACTTCAACCCGTGCTTTGATCAGCGCCTGTTTAGCGGTTACACTCTGTTGGATATACTGTACGCTTTCGATGCGCGCATCGTTCCAACCCATCAGGTAAACCGGACGCCAGATTCCACTTGTAACCAATCGAGGTCCCCAGTCCCAGCCATAATGATAACCCGCTTTACGGGCAAATACGCTCACTTTTTTGTTGAACACACCACCGTTTTCGGACTGATCATTTCCAGCTTCGTTTTGATAATCGAGGGCATCCCATTTAGGAATATCAATTTTGAGTGGAGAATGGAAATAGATACGCAACTCGTTGCCATCCTTTTTAAGCAACGGCTTAACGTTTACTGTCCACTCGCGGAACATGTTATTAGCTTTCAGGATCAGCGAATCGTTCAGGTAAACATCCGCATAGGTATCCAATCCTTTAAAGTCAAGTTCGATATTGTCTTTGCTAAAAATATCGGAACTAACCACAAGCGGAGCTTTGTATTCCCAATCTTCTTTGTCGACCCACTGAACACCACGTTCATTGAGACGGAAGTATGGATCTTCGATGATTTTGTTATCAATCAGGTCGGTGTGAACAACACCCGGAACAGAAGCCTGGTACCAGTTGTTTCCCCGTACTTGTTTGAATGTCCAGTTCTTGTTAATCTCCTGCTTAACCACACCCTGTGCAGCCAATCCCGAACCGCCTGATAAGACCGCCCCGGTAAGCACTAATGTTGTTAATACGTTCTTGTAACTCATAATTTGTTATATATTAGTGATATAAATAGTAGTCTTACAGACTTTCCTTATTAAGCGCATTTACCGGATCTTTTCCTTCGGATGTATAAAGAGCTTCGATTCGTCCGGCATATGTCTTTTCAATTTTGCCACGCACCATCTTCATGGTACTGTTTATCATCTGATTCTGCTCCGAAAAAGGTTCGGGCAGAACGGCAAAGGTGGTGGGAAGCCAGCGATCGGGAAATAATGCCGCATGTACACCTCCCGCTTTGAAACGACCTATTTGTTCCTGAATTAGTTTAATTGCTGCTTCTTTCCCTTTATCAGAAGATAAATCCAGATGCATTCGTTTCAACTTAACATTTAACCGCTCCTTATTTGGAACAACAAGGGCTACCGTGTAAGGATTCTGATTGTTATAAAGCATCAGCTGATCAATACAGCTTGAATGTTCGACAATTGCTTCTTCGATGCCTTCGGGACTGTACTTCTCTCCATCGCTTCCGATAAGAAGACTTTTGAAACGTCCCATTACGTAAAGGAATCCGTTGCTTCCCATGTAACCCAGGTCGCCCGTATACAACCATCCGTTTCGAATGGTTTCGGCAGTGCTTACGGGATTCTTCCAGTAACCGGCCATTACGTTTTCGCCTCGTATTACAATTTCGCCTTGCTGACCGACCGGAAGTTCGCGACCTTCATTGTCGCATATTTTCAGATCCAGCGGTTGTACCAGCACACCACTACTCCCGAAGGTGTGTTTAGGCGGCACGTTGGATGATATAACAGGAGTTGCTTCGCTCAGTCCGTATCCCTGATACATTGGTATTCCCAGTGCATAATAAAATTTTTGCAGGTCTTTGTCAAGCAAAGCACCTCCACCAACAAAGAATTTGAGTGCTCCGCCGAAGTTGAGGCGTACTTTAGAAAACAGAACAGCATCAAACAGACTTACAAGAGGCTTAAGCATACAACGCCATCCATCGCCTTTGTTGTGTCCGTCGCCATTGTAAATATATGCCACACTTAGCCCTTTATTGAAAAGCCATGTAGCCATCTTCCCCTTTGCCCGAATCCCTTGTTCTATATTTTTACGGAAGCTTTTAGCAAGGGCGGGAACGCTTAGAATAAGATGAGGTTTAAATTCTTTTATGTTAAGCGGTATGTTTTTGAGGGTTTCCATACCGGTACGTCCTACTTGCACGGTAGCTACAGAAGCCCCCACACTCATAAAAATAAAGAAGCCAACCACGTGTGCAAAGCAATGGTCGAGGGGTAGAATAATCAGCGTACGCCATGTTTCGTCTATTTTAACCAAGGTTAAAGCTTGACTCACGTTGGCTGTATAATTGCGATGAGTAAGGATCACACCCTTGGGGTCTGCCGTGGTACCCGACGTATAGGTGATGGTTGCGTAATCGTCGTTGGCAAGGGATCGTCCGACCGACAAAAATTCGTCTGTCGAATGGGTTTCAAGCCAGATTTTGCCCATTTCCTGTACTTTGGATAGAGGCATTTCCTTTTCTTCCCAGTTGGTTTGTTCATCGAAAACAATTACTTTTTCCACTAAAGGTAATTGGTTTATAATGGAACGAATCTTTTTGAGTTGGTTTCCGGATACCATAATGAACTTTACTTCAGCATGAGTGAGACGGAAAAGCAAATCGTTGCTTTCTTCAAGCTTGACCGACAACGGTACATTGCAGGCACCTGCGTAAAACATGGCAAGTTCGCCAATGATCCAGGCATTGCGTCCTTCCGAAAGGAGGGCCATGTTATCACCTTTACGAACACCAAGCGATTGGAGTCCAGCCCCTAAGGTGTACACCTGATTACGAACTTCCGTATAGGAAGCAGGTTGGAACTGCCCGTTTGTTTTTTCCCAAAGAAAAGGATTCGAAGGATACCGGTTTACGGATTCTTCGAATAGGTCTATCAATGTCTTCTTCATTTACTAGTGGTCAATAATTTTCGAAGTACAAACTTACATAAAAATCACCTTATAACGATATAGGCGAGTAACAAATGCTTTTACTTATGTTCCGAAAACAGGGATTAACCTCTTAAAAAGTTCACATCTCCTCCAAATAGGCACAGGCCGTTTCTACTGTAGGTACGTTTTTGATAACAATACTACGTTTGCCATTATGATCACGCAAGTTGCATGCCCGCGGATGTTTCTGAACGAAGTGAAGCAGCCGGTCGAAGGCATCACTCTGGTAATAGGGGCTTTCCGGATTGGACACCAGAAAGAGACTCATCTGTCCCCTTTTAAGCACGACTTTCTCCATTCCCAGGTGTTTAGCCATACGGCGCAGACGTACGATACGGATAAGCTCCCTGCCTTCGGGCGGAATCTTACCAAAGCGGTCCATCAACCTATCTGCGAATGCCTGAATTTCACGTTCTTCTTCCATACTATCCAGTTCGCGATACAATGAAACCCGTTCCGAATCGCTGGGAATGTAAGTGGGTGAGAACATTAACTCCAAGTCGCTTTCTATATAGGTTTCCCGTACGTAATCTGTTCCGCTGTCACGTTTCCCTTCCTCCGCATCGTTGTACAAGCCGGCAAACTCTTCCGTTTTCAATTCCTGAACAGCTTCTTCCAAAATCTTCTGGTAGGTTTCGTAACCAAGGTCGGCTATGAATCCGCTCTGTTCGGCTCCCAGCATATTCCCGGCACCCCGTATATCAAGGTCCTGCATGGCAATATGAATACCGCTGCCAAGTTCCGAAAAGTTCTCGATGGCTTGTAATCTCCGGCGAGCTTCCTGCGTTAACGAACTAAGGGGAGGAGCAAGCAGGTAACAAAATGCTTTGCGGTTGCTTCTGCCCACACGTCCACGCAGCTGATGCAAGTCGGATAATCCGAATTGCTGTGCATTGTTAATAAGGATCGTGTTGGCGTTGGATACATCAATACCGTTCTCTACAATGCTGGTTGCAATAAGAACATCGTACTCGTAATTTTCGAAGTCCAGGATAATCTTTTCCAGCTTCTCAGGCTCCATCTGTCCGTGTCCCACACAAATACGGGCATCAGGCACTTCGCGACGGATTAGCGCTTCTATCTCGTAAATGTTCTGAATACGGTTATTGATAAAATATACTTGACCGTTGCGGCTCATTTCAAAATTAATAGCCTCGCGGATAATGTCTTCATTAAAGCGATGCACCTCAGTCTGCACCGGATAACGATTGGGTGGAGGCGTGTTGATATTGGAAAGATCGCGAGCCCCCATCAGCGAAAACTGCAACGTACGGGGGATAGGTGTTGCCGTCATGGTTAACGTATCCACGTTTACTTTTAGCTGTTTCAGCTTTTCCTTCACAGTAACACCAAATTTCTGCTCTTCGTCAATAATAAGCAATCCCAAATCCTTGAATTTAACATCTTTGCTTACAATGCGATGCGTACCAATAAGAATATTTACTTCACCTTCTTTTATTTTACTGAGTGTCTCCTTTATCTGAGCGGAAGTACGTGCGCGGCTGATATAGTCGATCTTGCAGGGGAAATCTTTTAAGCGCTCTCTGAAGGTATTGTAATGTTGAAAAGCCAGTACCGTTGTAGGTACAAGCAGGGCAACCTGTTTGTTGTCGCTAACCGCCTTGAAAGCAGCACGGATAGCTATTTCGGTTTTTCCGAATCCTACGTCGCCACAGATAAGGCGGTCCATAGGAAGCGGACGCTCCATATCTTCCTTCACTTCCGAAGTAGCCTTCATCTGGTCGGGGGTATCCTCGTAGATAAAGCTGGCCTCCAGCTCATGCTGCATAAAGCTGTCCGGAGAGTAGGCAAATCCTTTTTCATCTTTGCGTTTGGAGTAGAGCAGAATAAGGTCGCGGGCAATGTCCTTTACCTTCTTTTTAGTCTTCTCCTTCATCTTTTCCCAGGCACCGGTCCCCAGCTTGTTCAGCTTAGGAGGTTCGCCACTCTCTTTTCCTTTATATTTGGAGAGTTTATGAAGGGAGTGGATGCTTACAAAAATAATATCGTTGTTCTGGTAAATCAGTTTGATGGCCTCCTGCAGTTTCCCGTTAACTTCGGTACGAACGAGTCCGCCGAACTGACCAACACCATGGTCAATATGCACGATATAATCGCCGGTAGTAAACTGATTCAGTTCCTTGAGCGAAAGCGTAATTTTGCCCGAACGAGCCTTTTCACTCTTTAGATTGAATTTATGAAAGCGGTCGAACAGCTGATGATCTGTAAAAAGACACACCTTAAGCGTTTCGTCAGCAAAACCGCCATGGATGGTTTTATTAACCGAAGTAAAAGGAATATATTCCTTCCGATCTTCAAAGATAATACGGATACGTGTTGCCTGCTTTTCCACATCGCTAAGAATGTAAAGGGTGTACCCTTCTTCCAGATAAGACTGAAAAGAGCTGCTTACCAGATCGAAATTTTTGTGATATATGGGTTGCTGACGCGTACAAAATGTTAATGTTGCATCGGGTACTCCGGCTGCTCTGGCTCCGAAACTTATGCGGCGGAAATCAAGCGCAGACCGTAAAAAGTCGGCATCAGTAACAAGTCGGTTTCGCATCTGCTGCGCATTGGCAAAAGCCTCCTCGTCGCCCGTTATAGGATCTTCTCCGTATATACTGCCAATTCGTTCCTTACACCATTCCAGATCCTGGAATGCCAGCAAGGTCTGAGGGGCCAGCGACTCCAGCAACGATGTGCTGATCAACCCGCTTTTATTCATCTCCGGAACAATGGCAATATGATCAAGCCGCGCTTTGGATAGCTGAGACTCAACTTCGAATGTGCGGATAGTTTCCACTTCGCTGCCAAAGAAGTCTATACGATAAGGAAATTCATGCGAGAACGAGAATACGTCCAGAATACTACCACGCATGGCATACTGCCCCGGTTCGTACACATAGTCAACCTGCTCGAAACCATATTCGTCCAGTACATCGGAAACGAACATATTATCGAGCTTGTCGCCAACTGATATCTGCAGTGTTTTCTGTCTCAGATCCGCTTGCGCAATAACCTTTTCTGCCAGGGCATCCGGGTATGTAACGATTATTGTTGGTAAATCCGGGTTCTGTAAACGACTTAATACTTCGGTCCGCAATATTTCGTTGGCAGGATCGAGGTGACCATACTTAATGGCGCGACGATAAGCCGAAGGGAAGAAAAATACATCCGGACTATCAGTCAGCTGCATCAGATCGTGATAAAAGTAACCAGCTTCTTCCTGGTCATTTAACACACACACATAGCTGCCTCTTTTCTTTGAAAAAAGAGAAGCAATGGTTAAGGCTGGACCCGATCCGATTAATCCTTTCAGGAAAAGGTTACGACAAGCCTTGTCATCTATTAGTTTAATGAGTGCCGAGACCTGGGGGTGGGCACTGTACATCGTAAGTAGTTCTTGTACTTCCAAATCAAAATAATTTGTACAAAGGTACACTTTTCAATTATAATATGTACCTTTGATCTTTAAAAACAGGTACAACATTATAGAGCGTATGTCCGACAGCATAGTGATTATTCCAACTTATAACGAAAAGGAGAATATTGAAAATATTATCCGCGCCGTTTTTAATCTTGAAAAAACGTTTCATATACTTGTAATCGAAGATGGTTCGCCCGATGGAACAGCTCTGATAGTTAAGACTTTGCAAGAAGAATTTCCAAACAGGCTTTTTATGATTGAAAGAAGTGGAAAGCAGGGATTAGGTACCGCTTATATTACGGGATTCAAATGGTCGCTTAGTCATGGCTACGAATATATATTCGAAATGGATGCCGATTTTAGTCACAATCCCCACGACTTGCCAAAACTGTATAAAGCCTGCTCTGAAGATGGGGCAGATGTAGCAGTGGGTTCGCGGTATTGCACCGGGGTAAATGTGGTTAACTGGCCTCTGGGAAGAGTACTCATGTCGTACTTTGCTTCTGTCTATGTAAGACTTGTAACCGGTATGCATATACAGGATACCACAGCCGGATTTAAGTGTTACCGCCGTGAAGTATTGGAAACAATCGATCTTGACCGTATTCAGTTTAAAGGATATGCTTTCCAGATTGAAATGAAGTTTACCGCCTATAAATGCGGATTCAATGTTGTAGAGGTTCCCATTATTTTTATCAACCGCGAACTGGGAGTTAGCAAGATGAATGGTTCTATCTTTGGTGAAGCATTGTTCGGCGTACTTCAACTTAAATGGTGGAGTTTCTTTCATAATTATCCTCAAAAAAGGATGAAATAAAATTTCTTATTATCTTTTCCAATCCCTGTACTCAAGAGATTGATATTATTGTAAATGCTAAAAGTAAATTATTAAGCTATGAAGCAGCTATTGATAAAAAATGCCCTCATTATTAATGAAGGACGTTCATATACAGGATCTGTCCTGGTTAAAGGAGATAAAATTGCCGCTATTTACGAAGGAACTGTTCCTCCAGAAGCATTAGGAGGAGGCCAGGTGCTTGATGCTACAGGTAAATGGTTGATTCCGGGAGCAATTGATGATCAGGTTCATTTCCGCGAACCAGGTGTTACGCATAAGGGAAATATTGCCAGCGAAAGCCGTGCGGCTGTTGCCGGAGGGGTTACTACCTTTATGGATATGCCAAATACCAATCCGCAGACTACCACATTGGCTGATCTGGAATGGAAACTACAGCGTGGTGCTGAAACATCGGCTGCCAACTATTCGTTCTTTTTCGGTGGAACAAATGATAATCTGGATGAGATCCGGAAAGTGGACCCGACTCGTATTCCGGGTCTTAAATTGTTTTTGGGTTCATCTACCGGCAATATGTTGGTGGATAACCCCGAAAGTCTGGAACGTATCTTCGGCGAAGCGGGTATGCTGATTGCCATTCACGCCGAAAAGGAAGAGGTTATTAACCGGAACAAAGCGCATTATATATCTCTTTACGGCGAGGATCTGGATATTTCGTTCCATAGCAAAATACGTGACGAAGAGGCTTGTTATACTTCTTCGGCCGAGGCAGTGGCATTGGCGAAAAGATTGAATACGCGTTTGCATATACTGCATCTTTCTACAGCCAAAGAAATGGAATTGCTCGATAACAGCCTCCCATTATCTGAAAAGCAGATTACCGGCGAAGTCTGTGTGCATCACCTTTGGTTTACCGATGCCGATTATGCTGCGTACGGAAACCGCATTAAGTGGAACCCTGCGGTGAAAACATTTGCCGACCGCGAAGCGCTGATTGAAGCGGTTAATAATAACAAAATTGATATTGTAGCAACCGACCATGCGCCGCATCTGCTTTCCGAGAAAGAAGGAAGTTGCCTTAAAGCCGCTTCCGGCGGACCGCTTGTCCAGCATTCTGTGGTTGCGATGTTAGAGTTGGCAAAGCAGGGTCGCTTTACTGTGGAAAAGGTGGTAGAAAAGATGGCTCATATGCCGGCTGAATTATTCAAAATAGACCGCAGAGGGTATATTCGTCCGGGTTATTACGCCGACTTGGTTTTGGTTGATCCGGCTGCTCACTGGACGGTGGACAAGGATAATATCCTTTACAAATGTGGCTGGTCTCCTTTCGAAGGATATACCTTCCATCATAAGATTAACCGAACATTTGTTAATGGTCAGTTGGTTTACAACAACGGGGTAATAGACGATTCTGTTCGCGGTATGGAAGTTGCTTATCTGGTGTAAAACGTGCCGGTCTACTTTCTTTCTGCCTTTACTTTCAGAACTTCTTTAAGCGGTATACGGGTAAGCTTGCTTTCAATAAAAGAGAGAAAATCGAATGTTTGCAGTAAGTTTTGTTCATATTTGTCGTTCTCGATTGCAGCAAACGCTTTTTTGAATTGCGACCATAGTTGCATCCTTGTCTTTTCGTAGACAGGTAAAGGATAGGCTAAGGTGAAGCGGAAAACAATCTTTTCGGTTGTGAAGACTTGTTTTTCGCTGTGTATTGCCCGTTTTATTGAATTGATCTCATTTTGGATTAATTCGTAGTTTCCAAGTTCGGCTTGCAGCATCAGGTTTATTAGCCGGGCAGTCTTGAATGATGGAAGCGAATAAAAGACCTTTCCCGATCCCAGAATCTTTTTCATTATACCACGTGCTTCGGACAGGTTACCCAGATAAAGATACAGCACTGTACAGCTCATGTAAAGTTTCAATTGAGCGTCCAGACCAAGAAGCGATGCCTTTGTAAGCAAACTCTTTCCGTCGCTGTCCATGTATTTCAAGGCATCGTCGAAATTGCCGGTATTGATGTAATAAGACAGGTTGTATTGAAAGATAAGCGTTTTAACCGAAAAAATAAACTCCGTGGCGTACTGACCCTGTTCCAGTTCTTCAAGTTTTGCGGTAAAGAAAGACATTCCATCGTATAAATGGGTGGCTTTTAAGGTATCCAGAATGCCGGTTATGGCACTCAGATAATAAATAGGCGGATTCTGTATTAAGTCTTTATTCTCATCAAACAAATCGATTAATTCTCTGTAATAACGGATAGCGGCTTTATAATTTCCAGAATTCAAGTAATATAAGGCCTGAAAGTGAAGATGGAGTTTTTCTGCCTCAAAACTTTTGTAAGAGTTGTTGGCTATGAGGCTTAGTTCGCTTAAAACCAAATCGTTCAGATTATCCTTTTGTTTTTCCGAACGCGCATACCCCTGATGGATGATACGGTGCTTAAGTATATCGTATAATTGAAGATGCAGGTTTATGCTCCGGCTATATTTTGTTACTTCGTTAATCTTCATTTGTTTGTTTACCAGCTGCTTTTCGCTCATATTCTCGAAGCATAAACTGCTTCTGTATTTCAGGTCGATGCGTCGTATCAGTAATAGCAGTGGATCGTTATCAAATTTAACCGCCAGTTTTTTTGCACTGTCCAACTCCAGGAAAGCTTCGTCGTAAAGTTCTCTCTCAAAAAGAATGGCTGCCTTGGAAATGTGTTTAAATATCTCATCTTGCACATCTTCTTTGTCCCGTAAATGAACCAGACAGGATAAGATTACCCTGTAAAGATGTTTTACAGCCATTTCAAAGCTTTCATTTTTATACTTTTCCACAAACAAGGAATAAACTTCTTGTGCGGGAGTATTCTTCTCCAGAAGTTCGTATAAGAATACGTAAACCTTATCTCCCTGATGCAGTCCGGAATATAACTTGAAAAATCTTTTTTCAGCCTTACTCAAGGAATTAATAAGAATATAGAGTGTGTTTAGTTTGTTCATAACGGTGGTTTATTTTATACGTATAAAACTGTATTCTATTAATTTAAGGTGATATGTCTACAAATATATATAATTTGGATTTATCTGAACAACGATAAAATGATTAATTTGTTTGACATAATCTTTTTATGTTTGTAAAGTCTTTCTTTAAATAAAGACACATCTATCGAGATAATCACGTAATAGTATTTATATTTGTTTAGTTAATCTAGTACTATGGACATAAAATTACCAGAATTACACAAAATATTGGTCGTAGGCAGCAGCAACACCGATATGGTTATTAAAGCAGACCATTTGCCCCGTCCGGGCGAAACAATTTTGGGCGGAACATTCTTTATGAATCCCGGAGGAAAGGGGGCGAATCAAGCAGTTGCCGCAGCCAGGCTAGGTGCCAGTGTATCTTTTATATGCAAAACAGGAAGCGATATTTTTGGTCACCAGTCTCAGCAATTGTTCGAACAGGAGGGTATTGATACCTCTTTTATATTTTCTGATTCAAGAAATCCTTCGGGAGTAGCTTTAATAACTGTCGATTCGCAAGCCGAGAATTGCATCGTGGTAGCATCGGG
>JAGPJL010000056.1:0-6757 GCA_018054455.1 Parabacteroides sp. | reverse complement strand
TTGAGACGGGATGTTCCGGCTCCGGTTCGCCTGCACAGGAAAAGGGTACTTCGAAGGTGACACTCTCTAAGGAGGTGTTGCTGGACAAGATTAAGGGCGGATGGGCCGGACAAACCATCGGTTGTAGTTTTGGCGGTCCCACCGAGTTTAAGTACAACGGAACCATGGTACAGGATTATGTTCCCATAGAATGGAACGAAGGAAGCATTACCTGGTGGTACGATAACTTTCCTGGTTTATACGACGATGTTTATATGGATCTTACCTTTGTGGACGTGTTCGATCGTTTAGGTCTGGATGCGCCGGCCGATTCGTTTGCAATGGCTTTTGCAACGGCTGGCTACACACTGTGGCATGCCAATCAGTCTGCCCGATACAACATTCTTCAGGGAATAATGCCTCCCCAATCGGGCCATTGGTTAAACAATCCGCATGCCGACGATATCGATTACCAGATTGAAGCAGATTATGCCGGATTAATGTCGCCGGGTATGCCTAATGCAGCTTCGGCTATTTCTGATAAGATTGGTCATATTATGAATTATGGCGATGGATGGTACGGCGGTGTTTACGTGGGTGCCATGTATTCGCAGGCCTTTGTGTCGGACGATGTGGAGTTTGTTGTTACCGAAGCACTGAAAAGCATTCCCGAAAAAAGTACTTTCTACCAATGTATGGCGGATGTGATTAAATGGCACAAGCAGTATCCTGACGACTGGAAGCAGACTTGGTTTGAGTGCGAAAAGAAATGGAGTCAGGATATCGGTTGTCCCGACGGCGTATTTGTTCCTTTTAATATAGACGCAGTAATAAACAGTGCTTACATTGTAATTGGCTTGCTATACGGAGAAGGCGATTTTTATAAAACCATGGATATTGCAACGCGATGCGGACAAGACTCGGACTGTAATCCGGCTTCGGCTGCAGGTATTCTGGGTACCATGCTTGGATACAGTAAAATTCCCGATTACTGGATGAAGCCGCTTAAGAAGGTGGAAGACCGAAACTTTGCCTATACCGATATCTCGTTGAATAAAACCTATCAGATGAGTTTTGATCAGGCACAGAAGGTGATTAAGCAAAACGGAGGAACGATTGAGGGCGACAGCATTACGATTGTTTGTCAGAAGCCGGAGCCTGTACGTTACGAGAAAGCTTTCGAAAATATGTATCCTACCGGAAAAATTGCCATAAATAAGCAAATAGGTGAAGTAGGAGAGGTGACTTTCGAAGGAACAGGAATCGTATTCAGAGGATACCTCCAATGCGCTGATGCAAGCTATGTAGGTAAAGCCGAAATGTATATTGACGGTAAACTGGTGGAAACGGTTAATCTTCCTGCTTCCTATACAACTCGTCGTAACGATCTGTTCTGGAAATATCAGTTGCCAAAAGGAAAACACATCGTTTCATTCAAATGGCTTAATCCCAAGGCCGGAGCCTCTGTCAACTACGGAGAAGCAGTTGTCTACTCTGATGCTCCGTTGCAACTAGTTCATCAACCTCAAACTAAGTAAACAGTATGTATATAGTACAAAATTATCCGTTAGCCATTCTGTTTTGTGTGATTACCATGTTCTGCTGGGGTTCGTGGGGAAATACACAGAAATTGGCATCCACCACGTGGAGATATGAATATTTTTATTGGGATTATGTAATTGGAGTTTTGCTCTTTTCGCTAATCTCCGCATTTACGTTAGGCAGTACGGGTGCCGAAGGGCAAAGCTTTCTTGAAAACCTTTCTAAAGCCGACAGTAACAGTCTGGGCAGTGCCTTTCTTGGCGGCGTAATCTTTAATGCAGCCAATATTTTGTTAGCAGCCGCTATAGCGATCTGCGGTTTGTCTGTTGCCTTTCCGGTTGGCATCGGACTGGCTCTTGTATTAGGTGTACTAATCAACTATTTTGGTGCAGCTAAGGGCGAACCTTTGTATATTTTCGTGGGAGTTGTCTTTATTGTGATAGCTATCCTGATGAATGCGTTGGCTTACCGAAAAGCCTCAGCGGGAGTAAAGCAGGATTCTGCCAGTTCCTCCGCCGGAGATAAAAAGACGAGTGCAACGCAGACTGCACAAGCAAAAAAGGTTTTAACCAAAGGTATTCTATTGTCTGTTGCCTGTGGTATCATAATGTCGCTCTTTTACCGCTTTGTGGTAGCTTCGATGGATATGGAGAACTTTGCGGCCCCGGCTGCAGGAAAGCTTACTCCTTATACGGCTGTAGTGATCTTTGCGTTGGGTGTGTTTGCCAGTAATTTTATCTTCAATACCTTCGCCATGAAAAGACCTGTATCCGGAGATCCCATACCTGTATCGGGGTACTTTAAAGGGAAACCAATCACACACATGGTAGGAATGCTTGGTGGAATAATCTGGTGCGTGGGACAGTCGTTCAGTATGATTGCGTCCGAGAAAGCGGGTGCTGCCATTTCGTACGGCCTGGGACAAGGAGCTACACTTGTATCGGCAGCATGGGGAATCTTTATATGGAAGGAGTTTAAAGATGCTCCTGCAGCTTCGGGTAAACTAAATGCAGGAATGTTTGTGTTCTTTCTTATTGGACTGGCTTTCCTTATTTATGCCGGAGCTTGATCTTGATAATATAATAGCTTAACGTTCTATTCGTATGACTTAAGTTCGATTGTATAGAGATTTGCACCGTGCGCCCATGGGGGTAAAAAAATACCCCCATGGGCGCATTTTTTTACCCCCATGGGCGCACGGAACAAACTATACTATTTCGGACCTTACTTGTTATATCTTTCCGGTTTAGCTCCCGCTTATTTGATTGTTAGCAGATGCAATCCCATACATAGCCGGATTACATTATCTTCTTCCTGATGTGGGTTTACGTGAACCGCCTCCTGTTGAGCCGCTACGGCTTCCTCCGCTTGGTTTACCAGCTCTTCCACCGGGTTTCGAGTAGCTTTTAGCTGTTCTGCCTCCGCTCGTACCTGCATTTGATCCGGATTTAGAGGCTTTGAATGATCTGTCTCCCCGGGTTCCTGCTCCGGATTTGCTATTTCTTGTTGAGGATTTAGAGGCTTTGTTATCAGTAGACGAAGCCGAATACGTATTTCTTGCCGCTGTTTTTCTTGGTGCTTTGGACTCAGATTCTTCTGTTTTCTTTTTAGATGGAGCTTTTTTCTTTGCTGGCGCTGCCGTTTCAACGGAATTGACCAGAAGACCGTTTAATGTAGTAAGTTCTTCGGTAGTTAAGAACCGCCATTCGCCGGAAGGAAGTTTATCCAGCCTGATATTCATAATTCTCGTGCGTTTAAGCTTTAATACATCATAGCCAAGGGCTTCGCACATGCGTCTGATCTGGCGATTCAATCCTTGTGTGATAGTAATCTGAAAACGAGTGTCTGTTTCTTGTACAAACTTACACTTTTTAGTCATGATACCCATTATGGAAACTCCATTAGCCATTCGTTGGGCAAACTCTGCGGTAATGGGTTTATCTACAGTTACGATGTATTCTTTTTCATGATCGTTCGACTCGCGAAGGATCTTGTTAACGATACTGCCGTCGTTGGTTAAGAGTAAGAGTCCTTCGGAAGGCTTATCCAGTCGGCCGATATTGAATATTCGCGAAGGATAGTTTACAAAATCGACCACATTATCCCGTTCCGTCGGATCGGTTGTGCAAGTAATACCCGGAGGCTTGTTTAGAGCGATATATACAGTTTCTTCTCTTCTTTTTAAAGGAATGCCGTCGACTTTTACAAAGTCTCTGAAGTAAACTTTCGTGCCTACTTCTGCAATTCGATCATTTACGAGGACACGACCCTGTTCTATCATTTTGTCGGCTTCACGACGAGAACATAATCCTGATTCGCAAATAAGTTTATTTAATCTGATTTCCATTTAATAAAAGTATATATGATATAAATAAAATGACAAGAGAGGGCGATATAAAACACCGTTGGCGAAACTCTTTACGGTGAAAAAAGAGAAAGGCAAAGCCAACAATAAAAATTTGGCTTTGCCTTCTACAGATATTTTTAAAATGTGTATCGGCATATACTGCCGAACACGGGCGAATATCCGAAACAGCGCTCCTTTGTACGCTGTTTCTTTATTCTTTTAAACTGGTATTTTACAAATTCTTTTTTCGTGACGACCACCTTCAAAAGGAGTTTCAAGAAAAGCTTCAATCACTTTCTTTGCTTCTTCACGGCTGATAAAACGAGCAGGCAATACCACCACATTCGCATCGTTATGAGCTCTTCCCAAGCGGGCTAACTCGGCTTCCCAGCTAATGGCAGCACGAATTCCCTGATGCTTGTTCAGTGTCATGGCGATTCCGTTGCCCGATCCGCACATAGCAATTCCGGGATACACCTCGCCGGCTTCCACGGCAAGTGCCATGGGATGGGCAAAGTCGGGATAATCGCTGCTTTCGGCAGAATAAGTTCCAAAATCCTGATAGGCAATACCCTTTTCGTCCAGTACTTGCTTAAGATACTCTTTCAGCTCGTAACCAGCGTGGTCACTGCAAATTCCTAATTTCTTCATGCCAATAATTCTTTTACCTGCTTATAAACGTTATCTCCGGTAAAGCCAAGTTTTTCATCCAATACTGTATAAGGAGCAGAGAATCCGAACGATTCCAATCCCCATACCTTACCGTTTGCTCCAACTAATCCTTCCAGATTAACTGGTAAACCTGCTGTTAAACCAAATACCTTGCTTCCTGCAGGAATTACAGATTCCTGATAAGCCTTAGGCTGACTGCGGAACAGTCCTTCGGAAGGTACAGATACGATCCGTACCTTTATGCCTTCGGCGCGAAGCAATGCAGCACCTTCAACCAGTGTAGATACTTCAGATCCTGAAGCAACCAACACTACATCAGGCGTACTGTCGCTCTCAACTATATATGCACCCTTTACAGCCTGCGAAGCTTCTGCCTGACGGCTTGTCGCAGCGGGTAGGTCTTTAATGTTTTGTCTTGAAAGGATAAGTCCGGTTGGAGTAGAAGTATTTTCCATAGCCATCTTCCATGCAACCGTTGTTTCGTGAACATCGGCCGGACGAAGTACCAGCATAGAGTTGTGACCACTATGATTCTTCAACTTTTCCATTAACCGAATCTGAGCTTCCTGTTCTACAGGCTCGTGTGTAGGTCCGTCTTCGCCCACGCGGAACGCGTCGTGGCTCCAGATAAACTTAACAGGAACTTCCATCAGGGCAGCCATACGAATAGCTGGTTTCATGTAATCGGAGAATACAAAGAATGTACCACAACCAACAACAACACCACCATGTAAAGCCATACCGATACAAGCACAAGCCATAGTAAGTTCGGATACTCCAGCCTGGAAAAAGGCTCCGGAGAAGTCACCTTTCACGAAGGCATGTGTTTTCTTAAGGAATCCGTCTGTTTTGTCGGAGTTTGAAAGGTCGGCAGACGAAACAATCATGTTTTCAACCTGCGTAGCCAGCACACTTAACACGGTAGCCGAAGCCGCACGTGAAGCCTGATTAGCCTTTTGTTCAACAGCACTCCAGTCAATTGCAGGAACTTTTCCAGAGAAGAAAGATTCCAGTTTAGCAGCCAATTCGGGGTTTTCCTTTGCCCATGCAGCTTTAGCAGCCATCTTTTCGGCAACAATTACTTTCAGTTCTTCAGCACGTTTGGCATACAAAGCAGCCACTTCGGGGAAGATAGTGAAAGGTTCTTCGGGGTTACCTCCCAGATTTTTTATTGTGTTTTCCAACGAAGCACCGGCAGCAGACAGAGGCTGTCCGTGTGTGGAAACTTTGTTTTCGTAACTTCCGTTGTTAGCATCCATAGCTCCTTTGCCCATCAGAGTCTTTCCGATAATCAAAGTAGGTTTGGCATTTTCGGCTTTTGCAGCGGTAAGAGCTGCACGAATTTCATTTACATCGTTACCGTTGATAGTAATAACATTCCATCCCCAGGCTTCGTATTTCATAGCCACATTCTCGGTATCCACTTCATCTACTTTAGTGGAAAGCTGAATGTTGTTAGAGTCGTAGAACATAATCAGGTTGTCCAATCCAAGAGTACCTGCAATACGGCCTGCACCTTGCGAAATTTCTTCCTGAACGCCACCATCCGAAATAAATGTGTAGATAGTCTGGTTCATTACATCCCCAAAGCGGGCTTTTAAGAATTTAGCCGCGATTGCTGCACCAACAGCATAGGTATGACCTTGTCCCAATGGACCAGATGTGTTTTCCACACCACGTTTTACGTCTACTTCCGGGTGACCTGGAGTAGGGCTTCCCCACTGGCGGAACTGCTTTAGTTCGTCTAACGAATATTTTCCAGAAAGTGCCAGAACGGAATACAACATGGGAGACATATGTCCCGGGTCGAGAAAGAAACGATCTCTTCCTTCCCATTCAGGACAGGCCGGATTAAATACCAGGAACTCAGAAAACAGCACATTCGCGAAGTCTGCACCACCCATAGCTCCTCCGGGGTGCCCGGATTTAGCTTTTTCTACCATGGACGCAGCAAGAATACGAATATTATCCGCTGCTTTGTTCATAATTATACTATCGTTCATCTTATTAAGAGGATTGTAATTTTTTGCAAATATAGGCATTCTAATTTATTAATACCCTACAAACGTAAGATAACCTATAAACAAAACTACCCGAACAAAGGTTTTATCAATCTCGTAACTAGTTTCGACAGATCATCTTAGCTATATGCTAAGAATTTGATTATTTATTTTGAAATTGCCATTTTTATTTGTAACATTGACCTGTCTTTTACTA
>JAGPJL010000003.1:54028-58362 GCA_018054455.1 Parabacteroides sp. | reverse complement strand
CTTCGTAGTTAAATACACCGTTGTCATCCCAACCGTGCTCGTCGTCACCGATAAGGTAACGTTTCGGGTCGGCAGAAAGAGTTGTCTTACCTGTTCCTGAAAGACCGAAGAATACAGCTACATCACCGTCTTTTCCAACATTGGCAGAACAGTGCATAGAAGCCATACCTCTCAAAGGCAAGTAGTAGTTCATCATAGCGAACATACCTTTCTTCATTTCACCGCCGTACCATGTACCACCGATAACCTGAAGTTTTTCAGTAAGGTTGAAGCAAACAAACACTTCAGAGTTCAAACCTTGTTCTTTCCAGTTAGGGTTTGTAGTTTTTGAAGAGTTCAATACTACGAAATCGGGTTCGCCATAGTGCTCAAGTTCATATTGTGAAGGACGGATAAACATGTTGGTCACAAAGTGTGCCTGCCATGCTACTTCCATAACGAAACGTACTTTCATACGTGTATCTTCGTTTGTTCCGCAATATGTATCTACAACGTATAATTTTTCTGATGAAGAGAGCTGTTTGAGTGACAATGCCTTCAAATCGTTCCAAACTTCGGTAGAAACTGGCTTGTTGATTGTGCCATCCCACCAAATAGTATCTTCTGTAGTTGCATCCTTAACAATATATCTGTCTTTAGGAGAGCGACCGGTAAAAACACCTGTGTCTACTGCTACCGCACCAGTATTGGTTAATATACCAACTTCGTAACCTTGGTTACTAGGATCCATTTCAGCCTGAAATAACTGTTCGTAAGAAGGATTCCGAACAATTACAGCATCCGATACGATGCCATACTTACTTAAATCTAAATTTGCCATTTACAGTGATTAATTAATTAAATTATATAACTTTTTAACTCGCGTTCGACTCGTAATACTTACGGTTACAAATATATAACATGATTCTGCGTCTATTGTTACGCAAAATATCATTGTTGTTATATAAACTGACACATCATGCCAAAAAGATGTTTTTTAGCATAAATTATGAAATAGAGGAAAGGAGTAATCTTGTTAAAAAAGCTATCTTAGACTCTCTCTAAGCTGTGAGGGAGTCATTCCAAAATGGGTTTTGCAGTATTCGTTAAAGTGGGCAGGGGTAGCAAATCCGTATTCGTCCATAATATCTTTAAAGCTCACATTATCAAGCGATAACTTATACTTTATATGCTTCGATTTTTGTTTCAAAATCCACTGATAGGCGGATTCTTTGAAATGTGCTTTGAATTTTTTTCGGAAAGTAGAGATATTAAATCCTCCCAGACGGGCAAATTCTTCGATGCTATCCACCTTCAGGTAGTTGGCCATCACAAATCCTTTAAAGTCTACACTTTTACCAACCAGCGGATAAAAGAATGTGGCATTCTCTATCCTTGTGTAATATAACCTAAACAAGACTAATATTTCGGATTGTTTCGCCTGAAAAAGGTGACTACACCTAATTCCGTCTTCAAGATAACTATCAAACAACTCCAGAAAATGATCCATGGGCGGACGAATTTCCAGAGGCTGAAATTTATAATCTATAGTTTCGCATAAAGGAGTCAGAGACTCCAACATAGCTTTATCACATAGATTCAGCGGGGTGTCGAATGAATGGTTAATAATAAGGCTGCTTTCCAGGGTTACTCCCTGAAATGAAGATGATTTAGGAATAAACACCATTTCTCCAGCCTTAAATGTCCGGTCATGAAACTCATTGCACGATACCTTTACAGAACCTCCGAGAATAAAGAAAATATGATTGTGATCAATAATTTTTCTATTAAGGCTCTCTCCGGCTGATAAATTCCATCGTGTAAATCCAATTTCATGATCGGACACATACTGGTCAAAACTCTTATATTTTTCGTTATACAATCGGTTCATTTGATGTCATCTTACGCAAATTCAGCCGAAAGATAACAAATTTTCACCATACTATAATCAGCTAAAATTCATTTTCTCTATTTTATGCGCTTTATTCCGATAATGAATAGGGCTTATTTGTGGCTGTAAACAACCTCTGTTTATTTGGTTTTGCAGACATTTCAAAAATCAGCTCTCCTCCATTCATTATATCCTCTTGGGTGATATAAGCTTTGTTGTAGGGTTTCCCGTTTAGCTTCACAGATTTCACGTAACGATTTTTGTCGCTTACCTTGTCGGCTTTAATAACCAACGATTTTCCGCCCTCAAGGATTACCTTCATATAAGGTAGATAAGGAGCTCCCAATACATATTGATTGGTACCCGGACAAACAGGATAAAATCCCATGGACGACAAAACATACCAGGCAGACATCTGTCCACAATCGTCATTTCCGCAAAGTCCGTCGATATTATTCCGGTACATGCGATTCATAATCTCGCGAACCCAATACTGAGTCTTCCAGGGTTGGTTACTCCACATATACAAATAAGGGATATGGTGACTTGGTTCATTCCCGTGAACATACGTACCCAACAGACCTTCTCTGGTAACATCTTCGGTCTGGGCAAAAAACTCATCCGGCAAATGCATGGTGAAAAGGGAGTCAAGTTTATTTACAAAACTCTTATCTCCTCCCATCAAATCAATCATCCCATTCACATCCTGAGGCACGTAAAAGGAATAATTCCAGGAATTTCCTTCAATAAACCCTTCGTCATGTGTATTAAGCAGACTAAAATTGGGCTTCCATGTTCCATCGGAATAACGCGGACGGGCAAAACCGATCGTTTTATCAAACGTATTGCGGTAACTTAATGCCCGCTTTTTATACTGCCCGGCAATTTTATCTTCTCCCATGGCTAAAGCTGTTTGATAGATAGTCCAATCGTCGTAGGCATATTCAAGCGTAATAGATGCAGCACCGCCGCTTTTATCAAAAGGCACGTAGCCAAGCTTCATGTATTCGTCGGTATGATCATAATATGGGATTGTTGAACTGCTTACCATGGCCTTGAGTGCTTCCTCTTTATTTATTGGCAATCCCTTGGCAAGGGCATCAGCCAAAACGGCCACAGAGTGATAGCCTATCATACACCAGTTTTCGTTTCCCATGTGGCTCCATACAGGAAGTGCCTTATGAACGCTTTGCTGACTGTGTGCAATCATCGATTTTACCATATCCGAATTCCGTTGGCGGTTAATAATATTAAACAACGGATGCAAAGCACGGTACGTATCCCAAACGGAGAAGACCGTATAATTAACAAAGTCGCCGGCCGGATGAATGTTCTGATCCACACCCCTGTATTGACCATCTACGTCTGCATAAACCGAAGGATTTATCAACGTGTGATAAAGGGAAGTGTAAAGCATGGAAAGTTTATCCTTATCGCCTTTTGCATCGATTACCGAAAGTTCTTTATTCCACTTTTCCCGTGCCTGATAGGCTAATTCGTCGAATGATTTACCGGATGCTTCGGCAGCTAAGTTTTTAAGCGCACCCGAAGTACTTACTCCCGAAATTGCAACCTTTATCTCCAAAGTTGAATCGTCTGATTGATCGAAATCAAAATAAGAAATAATCTTCCTCCCTCCTATTTCAGGAAAGTTCTCGTTAACCTTGAACCGTCGCCAAAAGCCATTATAAGCAGGTTTTTGCTTGTCTTCGTATCCATAATGTACAATAGGTTTGGAAAAAGATATGGCAAAGTAGGTATAGTTTACACGACTCCATCCATTTGTAATACGGTAGCCGGTAAGTAACGTGTCATTTTCCACCCGCAGGTTTGCCCATAAAACCTTTCCGTCATAGTTATATATACCATGATTCAGGTCCAGTATAATTCTTTCTTTTTCACCTTTTGGATAGGTGTATTTATGAACCCCAACCCTCTCTGTAGTTGTTAACTGCGCTTTGATTTTAGTATCGGCAAGCATTACCTCATAATAACCCGGACGAGCGACCTCAGTCGTGTGACTATATCGGGAGCGATATCCACTGTCCGGATTACTTTCCGTTCCGGGATTCGTTTGCAACAGGCCTGTGAAAGGCATAATAAGGATGTCTCCAAGGTCTGAATGTCCCGTACCACTTAGGTGTGTATGACTAAAACCTACTATCGTACTGTCTTTATACTGATAGCCGGCACAGTACTCGTAGGCACGAGGTTGATATGTTCCATTCACATTGTGGGGAATGGTATCCGTATCTGGACTAAGTTGAACTATCCCATGGGGAACACAGGCTCCTGGAAAGGTATGCCCCATTCCATTGGTTCCGATAATTGGGTTAACATAATCAGCCGGAGCTGTCTGAGATGATACAGGAAGAGATAATACAGCAAGAAGGAAGCTGCATGCAGTCGCTTTACTAATTCTCATTATATATGAACTAAATTTATGTGATATACTATTATTTCA
>JAGPJL010000003.1:42575-53928 GCA_018054455.1 Parabacteroides sp. | reverse complement strand
AACTTAGGATACAAGATAAACAGGTATACTGTACACACTGCTAACACTATAACGGCTCCAAGCTGCGAACCAATTGTATCCGAGGCTATCCCCATAAGCAAGGGCATTACTGCTCCACCGAAAATACCCATCATCATCAGACCTGATATTTCATTACTACGTTCGGGCATACGTTGGAATGCCTGCGAAAACAATACAGAGAATATGTTTGAATTACCAAAACCAACCAGACCGATACATATGTAAATAAGAGTCAAGTCAGAAACAAACAATAATCCTCCGATGGCCAGGGCAATACAGATAGAACTTAAAATAAAGAATTTCTTTGGCGAGAACTTGGCCATAATAAAAGCTCCGCCGAAACATCCAATTGTACGGCAAAGAAAATAAAGGCTAGTCGCATATCCGGCATCGGCAAGTGTCATACCAGCGCGTTCTATTAATATCTTTGGCGCCGTTGTATTAATACCAACATCAACTCCCACATGGCACATAATACCAATAAAAAGCATCAGAATTGTTCCGTTTCCCAGCAGCCCGAAGCATTCACCGAAAGAAGAAGTTTTTCCTTCCGTCTTTTGTTCTTCTACAGTAGTAAATAATAACCAGATTACAGCTATTACAGAAATGGAAGCAAAAATTGGGTATAACATACGCCAGTTTCCGAATTCAACAACCGCCCAGGCTGCAATGATGGGAGCCAAGAACGAAGCAATAGCCTTAAAGAACTGGCCAAGGGTAAGACTGCTTGCCAACAAATGGCCACTTACTACATTGGACAACAACGGATTCAATGATACCTGCATCATGGCATTACCAATACCCAGCAAGGCAAAAGAGATTAACATCATGGAATAATTGTATTCGATAAGCGGAACCAATAAAGACAAAAAGGTTACAACAACACTGATGATAACCGTTTTTCTTCGCCCAATCCGGTTCATTAACATACCCGTAGGTACCGAACAAACAAGAAACCACAGGAAAACCATGGAAGGCAACAAATTTGCCATAGTATCCGACAATTGAAAATCTTCTTTTACATAGTTGGTAGCAATTCCAACCAAATCTACAAACCCCATAGTGAAAAAAGTAAACATTACAGGGATAAGTAAGGCTAACGATTTTGTGCTTTTCATAATTTAGGTCTTATTTAGAGAATATAATTTTAAGAGATTCTTCAAAGCCAGCTATATCTTCGCCGGTTGTATCCCACGAAGTAACCAAACGGGCCTCATTCTGCTCTTCATTCCACATATAGAAGAAATACTCTTCCTGTAATTTCCGGAGAGCTTCAGTTGGAATGGTAAAGAATAAAGCGTTAGACTCAATCTTCTGGGTAAAACATATTTGCGGATACTGTTTCATAATATCGGCCAGTTTAGTTGCGGCAAGATTTGCTTTCATCGCATTTTCTAACCAAAGATTATTCTCCAGATAAGGTATAAACTGTGCTGAAAGATAACGAAGCTTGGATGCCAGCTGCGCAGATTGTTTTCTGAAATACATCAGATTTTCGGCAATATCGGGTGAAAATGCAACCACCGCTTCGCCCATCATCATTCCATTCTTTGTTCCACCAAAACTAAGGACGTCCACTCCTGCATCAACCGTTACCTGTTTCATACTGCAATTCAGGAATGCGCAGGCATTGGCAAGACGGGCGCCATCCATGTGCAGATACATATTATGGGCATGAAGCAGATCGGCTATCGCCTTAACCTCTTCAATTGTATAAACAGTTCCCAGTTCTGTAACCTGAGATATGTAAACCACTTTGGGTTGAGAATGATGACATACACCAAAATTATGTAGGTGAGGTTTTATCAGTTCCGGTGTTAATTTACCATCTGGTGTGGGTATTGTAACAATTGCACATCCCGTCATTCTTCCCGGTGCTCCGCATTCGTCCACATTGATATGGGCTGTCTCCGCACAAAGAATTGAATTAAAGGAACGCGTTACCGCCTGCAGAGCAACAGAGTTTGCACCCGTTCCATTAAATACAAAGAATGGAGAGGCTTTCTCTCCAAATATTTCTTTTATTTTGGTTACCGCAGCTGCCGTCCATGGATCGTCTCCATAACCAACAGCATGATTTTCATTTGCTTTAATTACTGCATCCATTACTAAAGGATGAACTCCGGAATTGTTATCGCTGGCAAAACTTCTCATTTTGGTCTAATTTTTGACAAAAGTAAAGAATAAAATAAATTTCACTATACTTTTTATGCTCCTTATTGTAAAAAGAGGAGCTGAAAGACGAATCTTCAGCTCCTCAATAATAATCTATATCACGATTTATTATCCAATAAATGTTTCTAAAAGCTTAGCACCAGTTGAGGGAGTAAGTTTTACCTGAGTTGTATCTGCCGGAATCAATGCTGTCTGCCCTTGTTTTAAAGTCAGGCTGTTGCCTTTATTATCGGTAAGAACACAAGCCCCTTCCATACAAATATATACAACGAACGAATCCAGCGAACTGAAATCCCGGCTTATCTCTTTATCCAGATCAAACAGATTTGTCGTAAAATATTTGCAGCTTGCTAAAGATACCGCTGCATTTTGCTCTGGCTGATACGATGTACGGTAATCGGAATACAACGTATAATCAATTGCATCTTTTGCAAGTTCTGTGTGAAGTTCGCGTCCTTTACCCTCAGCATCCCTGCGATCGAAATCATAGATCCGGTAAGTAATATTTGATGTCTGCTGAATTTCTGCAATAAAACATCCGGCACCAATAGCATGTACTCGACCGGCAGGCAAGAAGAAAACATCGCCTTCCTTTACGTCGTACTTTTTAAGTACGTCCATGATGGTATTATCGTTCACTCTTTTCACATATTCATCAGCATCAATTTGCTGAGAGAATCCGGAATAAAGAATAGCATCGTCGGATGCTTTCACAACATACCACATTTCTGTTTTTCCGAATGAATTGTGACGCTTGCGTGCGAGTTCATCATCCGGATGAACCTGAATAGACAGATGATCGCGGGCATCAATGAACTTAATCAGCAAAGGGAAAGTTGTTCCGAACTGGTCCATAACTTTCTTTCCCAACAACTGACTGCCATAGGTGTTTATCAATTCTTCCAGGGTTTTACCTGCTAATGGACCTTCGGCAACAACCGAAACATTTCCGTCCACATGAGACAGTTCCCAACTTTCGCCTATGCCTTTCTGCAAAGGTTCGATCCCTTTAAAGGGACAAATATCAGCTCCTCCCCAAATAACACTTTTGAGAATTGGCTTAAATGTAACTGGATACAACATAAATTTATTAACTTTACTTTTTAACCGGATTAATTTTTCTCAGTACGACTGCCGTACGAGCCGGAATATATAGTTTTAACCACTCTTTTTTATCTTTCTTGTATAAAGGATCAAAATTAGTCTGATGCTTTATTGAATCATCAGTCAAACCAAATCCTCCAAATCTTCTTGTATCGGTATTTAGAACCACTTCATATTCCCCCATTGGAACCAATACTCCGTAACCGGCATAGGATCTGGACGGACTGAAATTGAATACAAATACCAGATCGTTGCGCATATAAGCGAGAGTCTGGTCACTGTCGCTATCCCACAATTTTTGAATGGAAGTTTTTTCAAAGTCCTTTACATTCTTGATTACGGAAATCATTTCTCTATCGAATTCTCCCAGGTAATGATACTTCAAATTCTCATTATCTACCAAATCCCACTGGCGGCGGGCATATTTGTGTGACCAGCCATTTCCTTCCCGTGGAAAATCAATCCACTCGGGATGACCGAATTCATTTCCCATAAAATTAAGGTAACCTCCGTTAATGGTAGATACTGTAACAAGACGAATCATTTTATGCAACGCGATTCCCCGCTCTACATTCATGTTATGGTCGTCCGACTGCATGTGCCAGTACATATCTGAATCAATCAAACGGAAGATAATAGTTTTGTCGCCAACCAGCGCCTGATCATGACTTTCGGCATAGCTAATTGTCTTTTCATCCGGGCGGCGATTCGTAGTTTCCCACCAGATTGCCGAAGGGTGCCAGTCTTCGTCTTTCTTTTCCTTGATGATTTTAATCCAAAAATCCGGAATATTCATTGCCATCCGGTAATCAAAACCATACCCGCCATGCTCGTAAGAAGAAGCAAGACCCGGCATACCGCTGACTTCTTCTGCTATCGATATTGCATTCGGATTTACTTCATGAATCAGTTTATTTGCCAAGGTAAGGTAAGCAATGGCATCACCATCCTGACTACCGTTATAATAATCCTGGTAAGTAGTAAAGGCCTCTCCCAATCCGTGACTGTAATAAAGCATGGATGTTACTCCGTCGAACCTGAATCCGTCGAATTTATATTCGTCCAGCCAGAATTTACAGTTTGAAAGTAAAAAATGAAGTACTTCATCTTTACTATAGTCGAAACACAATGAATCCCATGCCGGATGCTCGCGGCGATGATCTGCGTGAAAATATTGGTTATAGGATCCGTCAAAGCGACCCAAACCTTCTGTTTCGTTTTTTACCGCATGTGAATGAACTATATCCATAATTACGGCTATACCTAAATCATGAGCAGTATCAATAAGCTCCTTTAATTCTTCGGGCGTTCCAAAACGAGAAGAAGCTGCAAAAAAGCTTGAAACATGATACCCAAATGATCCGTAATAAGGATGCTCCTGAATAGCCATAATCTGAATGCAGTTATATCCCGCTTTTGCTACACGTGGTAATACATTCTGACGGAACTCCGAATAAGTGCCTACCTTTTCTTCGTTGGTACTCATACCTATATGGCATTCGTAAATCAATAAAGGGGAGGTACTGGGTTTAAAATCTTTTTTCTTAAACGTATAGGGAAGTGATGGGTTCCAAACCTGCGCACAAAAGATTTTCGAATGAATATCTTGAACGACCCTTCTGCACCACGCGGGAATCCGTTCGCCGGATCCACCTTGCCATTCAATTAATAATTTATATAAATCCTCATGGTGAAGCTGGTTTTCTGGTAAAAAAATCTCCCAGACTCCATTATCCAGCCGTTTTAGTTTATAATTTTCATCCTTACGCCAATCATTAAACGTGCCTGTCAGGTAAATATTCGTTGCATTTGGAGCCCATTCTCTGAATATCCATCCATTCGAAACTTTATGCAAACCAAAGTACATATAGCCAGTTGCAAACGATGATAAAGATTGGGACCCATTATTTGTTAATGCTTTTTCCTTTTCAATCACATAATTATGACGACCTGTAATAGCCTTTGCGAAAGGTGCTAGCCAAGAATCATTTTTAATAAGATTAAGAGATTCCATAGTCGGATTCCATGTTGGTTGTTATGCAAAGATAAAAGAAAAAAACAGACAGGTTGTATTTATACATATTTTTCTTACTTTTGCAAGAAACAGGTTTGATGATGAGTAAAGGAGCAAAAAGTATTACTTTTTACATTTTGATGATCCTCGTCTTCGGTTCGCTGATGTATCTGGTAGCCAAAGAAGGTGAGGTTTATCAAATTGACGGAGCAATAGAATCTGTCCAGAAAACTCCCCAAAATCTTTCGGATGGGTTTGATATGTTCAAAGGATTGCTTTCTCACCATATAGAGAGTCCGCTTGGTATTTTACTCCTTCAAATTATAACAATTCTTATTACTGCCCGTGCTGTAGGATGGCTATTCCAGAAGATTGGACAACCTACAGTTATTGGCGAAATAGTAGCAGGAATATTGCTAGGTCCATCTGTGCTTGGAAATCTGTTACCAGAAGTTACCAGTTTTCTTTTTCGTCCTGAATCTCTCGCAAATATAAATATACTTAGCCAGTTTGGATTAATTCTATTTATGTATGCAATTGGAATGGAGCTGGATTTGACTGAGGTTAAGAAAAAAATGAGAGAAACCTTTCTCATTAGTCATGCCAGCATTGTGCTTCCATTTTTCTTTGGAATGCTTATAGCCTATTTCATGTATGACGTTTATTCATACAAAAGTACTCCATTCCTTTCTTTCGCTCTTTTCATAGGGATTGCGATGAGTATTACGGCTTTCCCTGTTTTGGCAAGAATTATCCAAGAAAAGGGATTAACCCGTTCGCATTTGGGAACAATTACCCTTGCCAGTGCAGCCAACGGAGATATTACCGCTTGGTGTTTATTAGCTGTTGTAGTAGCTGTTGCTCAGGCAGGATCAATGCTTAGTGCAACATTTAATATTTTATTTTCCATCCTCTACATTTTATTCATGTTTTTAGCTGTCCGGCCGTTCCTTTCAATGATTGGAAATATCTACCACAACAAGGAAGTGGTTAACAAAGGAATGGTTGCATTTATATTTCTTTTCTTGATATTATCCTCTTTTTTGACAGAAATATTAGGATTACATGTTCTTTTCGGAGCTTTCATTGCTGGTGTGGTTATGCCTTCAAATATAAAGTTCAGAAAAATCATGACCGAAAAGGTGGAAGATGTGTCGCTAACATTGCTACTACCACTCTTCTTTGTTTCTACGGGCTTACGCACTGAAATCGGATTACTTAACACGCCGGAATTGTGGACCATGTGCGCCATTATTATTTTAGTGGCAATCATCGGAAAGTTTGGAGGAGCCTTGTTCTCCGCTCGATTTGTTGGAGAAAGCTGGAAAAGCAGCTTGTATATCGGTGCACTAATGAATACGAGAGGGCTTATGGAGTTAATTGTACTAACAATAGGTTACGAGATGCATATCCTCCCTCCTCCTATTTTCGTTATGTTGGTAATAATGACACTCGTTACCACATTTATGACTACACCGCTTATCTCGTTTATTGATTTCTGCTATAATGCTCGCGAAAAGATGAAAGAAAGTAAACTGGTTGAACCTCTTTCGGGGGTATTCAAAGTTTTACTTTCATTTGGTAGAGCTGGGAATGGTCAGATTATGCTCGATGTAGCACATCAGATGTTTTCGAAAGGGAAAGACAAATTGGAGATCACAGCCTTACACCTGACAGTCGGTTCGGATGTAAATCCACTTCACACTGATAACTTTGAAGAAGTAAGTTTTGGTCCTATTCTTTATGGTGCTAAAAAATTGGGAATTCCTTTGGTTACACGTTATGAAGTATCTAACGATGCGGGTCAGGATATTTGTGATATCGTAAACGACGAGGGATTTGACTTTTTATTGGTTGGAGCGGGCATTTCCATGTCGGATGCTCCCGACGATGTGGCGGCTAACAGGTATCGTAAATCATTCTATAACCGGTATTTCAAAAAATTCAAGGCGCCTGAATCATGGTTTTATCCCGGGGGATTACTTAAGGATAAGACAAAGATGTTTATCGAGCAAACCTCATGCCCTGTTGGTGTATTTGTGAACAGAGGTTTTGTAAAGGCTACCAATATTATTGTGACCATTACTACCCCACAAGATCTGTTTTTGTTGGGTTATGCTCAGAGACTAGCAAAATCTACTCATGGATCGATTGGCATTGTATGCAATCCACCGAATGCTCAGGATGAACTTGTAATGGAAGATGTTATTCGTAAATTTAATGAAGAGACAAAACATTCAACGCTTCTCCCTGATAAAAAACTTACAAGCGATATTTTATCCAAATATAATTTTATGCTTATAAGCTATCCAACATGGAATGTTCTTTCGGAGTCAAGAGAAGAAGCTCTTCAAAAAATGCCTTCTACTTTAATTCTAAATAAAGCATCCAAATAAAACACTACGAGGGAATGATTGGATATTAGTCGTCGAACAATCAGATAAATAATATTTATTTATAGTCAGGACGAAAAGTCACCTTAGTTTCTGAGGGAAAATCCAAGGGTACCTTAATTGTAACCTTTCCTGTTGCTGCCCATTCGGCTCCTCGAAGAAGCGTTATCTGAAAACCGGTACACTGCATGGCAGGACTATCTTTTACTGTAGCTCCCGCATGTCCAAGCATCGTATGGAAAATACGCGCATTTCCGTAATTAACAGTAAACATAAGAGGTTCTTCTCTTCCAGAACCATTTGTTGACTTTTCCGAAAATGCAGTAAAAAGAATATCCTGAATATTTCCGGGTCCACGCATTCTATCATATAGCTCATCGGTAGCATGTCTCCATTTTTTTGGCAATCCTTTCATGATTGGGTGCACCTCATCACGTGCGGTCAACACATATTCATGTTGTTTACCATGGGATCCACCCTGTCCGGGCGAACTATCTTTAATCAGCTTTCCATCTTGCCAGTAAACATAGGGGCCCGATTTTTCATTTCGGTTTTCCCATCCCCCAAGAGCGCATATCTTATTGTATTCCGGCCAACCAGAAAAGGCATTGTCAGCTGCATGATAAACAACCACACCTCCTCCGTTCTGAACGAAAGAAAGAAAACGCCGGTTTGTTTCTTCCGGCCACGCATCTCCATTATAATCTAAAACAACAAGCTGATAGGGAGCAAAATCAGGAACAAAAGTACTCATATCCTTTCCAGCTGATGGTGCTATAGCCACATCCACAGCGAAACGCCCGGATTGTTCAAGAATTTGTTTCAACACAACATTACTTACCTGCCAGTTGTGGTTATTTTGTCCGGTAATAATCAAAGCTTTAACTGGCTTTTTAGCCCAAACAACACCGGAAATTAATCCGAAAGCCAATATAATGATTAATTTACAAAGAATAGTTTGTTTCATAACATCTATAATTTATTAAGATACTCAGACAAAATTAGCTCATTAAAATGAAAAAATAGTATATTTGGCTCAATAAATAAAGAATTTATAACAGATGTCATATAAATATATCTTGTTGATTGCAGGCTTATTGCTTTCTGGGTTCACCCGGACTTATGCAGCCGTTGGAGATGAGGACTGGCGGGAAAGGGCAACACATCTGATATACTCGCCCAGATACTTCGGACCAAATGCGTTACCCATTCCTACTTTACACTCTGCAAGTGTAAGCAACCGTTGGGAAGTGGAATTCCGTGGCGAATACCATCACTATACCGGCGACAAAACAAAAAATTGGTATGGAAGGCTCTATATCCCCCTGGTAAATAACCGCGTTGCCGTAGAAGTAACCTGTACATACGAAACAGAGTACACGTTAACTCCCGAGACACGAGATGAAAGGTTTGCGGCAGGATTAAAGAATTTTGACCAAATATTGGGTGATGTTACTATCGGCACTCATTATCAGATACTCCGCAGCGAGAAATGGCTGGATATTGTTGGAAGGATGTACATTCGAACAGCGACTGGTCAGCGTCTGGCTGAAGCACGCTTTACCGACGCCGCCGGGTATTGGTTTGATCTTACCTTTGGAAAAACAATTGCAAAAAACAAATCTGGTACAGCATCTCTAAGGCTTCATGGAATGGCTGGCTTTTACTGCTGGATGACAAACAGTATGGTTCATAGACAGGATGATGCTTATACCTATGGGATCGGAGTTACAGGAAAATATAGAAACCTGTCTATTCAGACGGACTATGCGGGATATACCGGTTACGAAAACAACGGAGACCGGCCCAGAGTTCTTCGCACAAATCTAAGCTACGAACTTAAGAAAAACATTCTTTCGTTTAAATACTCTCATGGGATGAGAGACAATTTATACGATTCGTACTCTTTGGGGTATATTAGATGCTTTTGAATTTATGAATAAAGCAAACGAGTTCTATAGGACTTACCCTATAGAACTCGTTTGCTTCTAGTAAGTTCGGTACAATTACCTTTAATAGCAAAGAGACGCAGCTCCTAAAATGCCGGCATTTTGTAAGTTAGAATAACGTATCTGTAAACGATTTATTGAATTTGGATAAGGAAAATCCTTTAATCCTTCCTTAAGACTTGCTTCAAAAAGAGAATGCGCCTCAGCAACGGATCCACCAAAAACGATAAGTTGAGGGTCTAAAGTAAGCACAACAATTTTAACAGCTACAGAAAGATGTAAACCCAATTGGCGGTATGCCTCCAAAGCAATCGGATCATTTTGCATGGCACGCTCATGCATCTCCTTTCCATTGATGTGCCATTCATTCATAAAATAGCTGCCGCTGCAATAATATTCCAAATTGTGCTCTTTGTAAGGTATCTCTCCAAATTCTCCGGATCCGCAGTTAGCGTCATCCAGCAACTTACCTTGTTGAATTATACCACCTCCTAGTCCTGTACCTAAAGTAAGTCCAACAAAATTAGGAATAGTCTGTCCTTCTCCAAAGAAACGCTCCCCTAATGCAAAACAATTGGCATCATTATCCACATAAACAGGAACAGAAAACCGACTAGTAAGTATATCTTTAAGATGAACTTCCTCCCAATAAGGGATATTCGCTACATTATAAACAATTCCCAAACGCCTGTCTACAACACTTGGAACCCCTATCCCAATAGCAAGCACATCGGCATCCATTACCTCAGCAATGACATTAATCAATGCTTCTATCGTATCCTCGCAGTTCTTTGCCTTCCGGGGAGTAGGCATAATTTGCTGTTTTACAATTACTCCATCGGTAACCTTGGCAGCCCTCATGTTTGTACCCCCTAAATCAACACCGATAAACGATCCAACTTTCCCCATATGTATTTATTTTTAAGATTCTTAATAGGGAGCCAAAAGTAAAGATAAAATTCAGAACAAAAAAATACGCGGAATATTCCATTCTGGAATATTCCGCGTATCATCAATATATGGAATTAAACAAAGAACAATATCAGCAGCTGAGCTGTAAGTACACGAAGAAACATGGTGAGAGGATAAACTGTCGCATAACCTACGGCTGGCGCATCATTACCAGCTGTCATATTCGCATAAGCCAATGCAGGTGGATCGGTTGTACTACCAGCAATAAGTCCCATTAATGTGAAATAATTCAGATTGCAGAAATAGCGACCTATAAAACCGATGATTAACAGTGGTATGGTTGTTATAGCAAAGCCGTAACCAATCCACGATAATCCTCCATTATTTACGATTGTATCGATAAAACCATCTCCGGCACCAATTCCAACACAAGCAAGGAATAGTGTTATCCCAATTTCCCGAAGCATCAAGTTGGCACTCATGGTCGTATATGTAACCAGTTTGTATTTATATCCAAAACGGCTAATTAAGATAGAAACTATAAGCGGACCTCCAGCCAAACCTAGTTTAACCGGCTGCGGAATACCAGGGAATACAATTGGAATACTCCCCAACAAGATTCCGAAAAAGATACCTATAAAGATAAACAACAAGTTTGGCTCGTTCAGACGTTTCATTGAATTACCCAAAACCTTTTCCACAGAAGCAATAGCAGATTCTGTACCAACCACATTTACACGGTCGCCCACCTGCAAAGTAAGGTTTGGATTAGCAACCAAGTCGAC
>JAGPJL010000003.1:0-42475 GCA_018054455.1 Parabacteroides sp. | reverse complement strand
TTGTTGTGCAGCACCCAACCCTGGAGTATTTGTTACTGCTCCAGACAAAATACCAACCATTGTGGCCATTGGAACACCGGTAATAAAATGAAGGACAATAGTTGTTGTTACACCTAAAAAGACGATACCACATGCTAACAAGTTCAATGTTATACCTCCTTTTTTAAAGGATGAAAAGAAACCGGGACCTACCTGCATACCAACAGAATATACAAATAAAATAAGACCGAACTCTTTCATAAAATGAAGAACCTCTGCATTCATTCTAAATCCAATCTGTCCAAGTAAGATTCCTACGAAAAGGACGAAAGTGATCCCCAGAGAAATGCCAAATACTTTTATCTTACCTAACTGAATCCCAGCCGCAATGACAAAAGCCAATAACATTACTGAGTGCGCAATTCCTTCGCCCCACAACAAATCATTTAACCAACTCATAATTAATATTTTACCTGTATTACCTTTAAAAACCGGAGCAAAGTTAATCATATTATTTGTGTTTTACAACACAAATTATTATCTTTACATTATTAATATTATTACTTATATCAATACGGAATTATTTATCTTTCAATTACATATTGATAATATTGCGTATTTTATTTTACATTGAATATTTTAAAACATTATAGAAATGAGAAAGTTATTCATAATACTCCTGAGTATCATAGCAGGAACTTCATTATCTCAGATAAATGGTCAGGACAAAACTGTGGTTTTCACAACAAGTGCCGGGGTAATCAAGGCCAGACTCTACAATGATGTACCAAATCACACTAAAACTTTTATAAACAAAGCCGTTAAAGGCGATTATAACGGAGCTTTATTCACTCGGGTTATTAAGGAATTCATGATTCAAGGCGGTTCTCCAGATTCAAAAAACGCACCTGCCGGAGCACGTTGCGGCTTTGGTGACCGTAATTCCGAAATTCTTCCGGAGCTACGAGATCACTATTTTCATAAGAAAGGGGCATTGGCTGCTCCACGCCAAAACGATAATATCAATCCCAAAAAGAAGTCGGATATGTCGCAGTTTTTTATCGTTCATGGAAAGGTTTACACACCCGGCGAGTTAGATACGCTTGAGTTGACAAAGAATTTGGCAATCCGCAGAAAGGCGATGAATACCTATTACAAGCCAGTTAAATTACAGATAGAGTTACTAAAGAAAGATAACCCAAGGGAATACAATAAGCGCGTAGCGGAAATCAATGCTAAAGTAGATTCTGTAATAAGATCTACCCCGGGACATCTCCTTTTTACAGAAGAACAACGTAAGGTTTATACAACCTTAGGGGGCTGTCCGCATCTGGATGGATTCTATACTATCTATGGTGAAGTAACCGAAGGTTTTGAAGTAGTTGACGCAATTGCCAAACAGTCAAAAGATGCATACGACAGACCAAAAAAGGATATCCGTATTATAAAAGTAACCATTCAATAACAGCACCTATGCTTAAGAGAGATTTTATTATGGTGCAGATTGAAGAGCTCGGGAAAGTACTTGCCCAGCTTGTTGGTCTGCGCCATTCGGACAACAGCAGAAAGGCAGAAAGTCTGACCAATAAGTTGTACGAATCGTTGCAAATTGACAAAGACTTTTTGCTAACTTCTGATATGGAAACTATACGTCTTCGACTTGATCAGGGAGATCATGCCGGACTTCAAAGGATGGAATTGGCGGCAAAGACTCTTTTAGAGGAGAGTTATCAGGATAAAAACGAATCAACTCTACTACTTTCAAAAGCAAAAGAGATGCTTTTATATATACAGCAATCGGACAACACCTTTTCTATTGAACGAGTGGAGTTGATCGATTTAATCACCAAACAACTAGAAGAATAAACAATCTTCCAATACTTTAAAAGAATGTTGCCGTCTCCCTTATTGACTAAGGGAGACGGCAACATTTATAATTTATACCGAAAATATTACTAATTTCCAGACGTCAATCCTCCAAAACAAGCAGCAACTCCTTCTGCACAGCGTTCTCCATCAATTGCTGCCGAAACGATTCCTCCGGCATATCCAGCACCTTCACCACAAGGGAACAGCCCTTTAATTGTGATATGTTGGAAACTTTCGCGGTCGCGTATGATACGGACAGGCGACGAAGTGCGGCTTTCCACACCAATCATTACTGCTTCGTTGGTAAGGAATCCATTTGATAATTTGCCAAAATGACGGAAACCTTCACGCAAACGAGCTGTTATAAACTCGGGCATCCAAAAATGCATAGGAGATGCAAGCAGACCTGGTGCATACGAAGTAGATGGTGTATCAGAAGAATTCTTCTTATTTACAAAGTCAACCATACGCTGAGCAGGCGCTGTCTGTTTCATTCCACCGTTCAGCCAGGAGTATTCTTCAAGCTGTTCCTGAAACTTCATCAAAGCAAGTTCCTTGTGGACAGAAAATTCAGGGAAATCTTCAGGATGTATCTCAACTACCATTCCGGAGTTAGACCACTTGGAACCTCTTCTCGAAGCAGACATTCCATTTACAACGACTTGCTTTGGTCCGGTAGCAGCAGGTACAACCACTCCGCCAGGACACATACAAAACGAATAAACCCCACGACCGGCACTCTGACCTACAAAACTGTATTCGGCGGCAGGCAGGTATTCGCCCCTACCCTCTGGCCGATGATACTGTATCTGATCAATCAGTTCCTGCGGATGTTCCAGACGTACACCAACGGCAATTCCTTTAGCTTCGATTGGTATCTTTTGCTGTTGCAGGTAATAAAACACATCACGCGCAGAATGTCCGGTTGCCAAGATAACGGGGCCCATAAAAGTTTTCCCTGTATTTGTTTCAACACCTATCACCTCATCACCCTTACGGATAAACGCATCCATCCGGGTTTCAAAATGAACTTCACCACCGCAGGACTTTATCTGCTCTCGTATATTCTCGATGATGCCTGGTAGTTTGTCGGTCCCGATATGTGGATGAGCATCTGCCAGAATAGAAGGACTTGCTCCGTACTGACAGAAAACATTTAGAATCTTATCTACGGATCCCCTCTTTTTGCTTCTGGTGTATAGCTTTCCGTCGGAATAGGCTCCTGCCCCTCCTTCGCCAAAACTATAGTTAGATTCACTGTTTACGATTTGTTCGCGGCTAGTTAAAGCAATATCCTTCCTGCGATCGTGCACATTCTTACCCCGCTCTATTATTATTGGACGAAATCCAAGTTCAATCAAACGAAGAGAAGCAAATAATCCTCCGGGACCTGCTCCTACAACAATAACCTGCTTACCAGCAGAAACATCTTTGTATTCGGTTGGAACATATTCCAATTCTTCCGGCTCTTCGTTGATAAAGACCCGAAGCTTCATGTTAAAAAATATGGTACGCTGCCGGGCATCCACCGAACGTTTTACGACACGTATAGCACTGATATCTTCGGGACGAATGCCTCCTTCACGAAAAACTACCTGCTTTAATGCCTGTTCATTGGCTGCCTCCTCGGGCAACACTCGTAACTGAAATTCTTTTATCATTATTCTTTTTTCTTCTAATATAGTTTATAACAGACAACACAGATACCTTGTTGCAACAGCACAAAAGAGAATTTTGTTAACCAAACAACTGACGGAAGGCTTCCTCCACCTTCTTCACCTGGATAAGTTGTATTTTAATTTGCTTAAAGTCAAACCCTTTCAGGTTATTATGTGGAATGATCATCCGTTTAAAGCCAAGTTTTTCTGCTTCAAGAATGCGTTGTTCGATGCGGTTTACCGGACGGATCTCGCCCGAAAGACCAACTTCGCCGGACATACATACGCCTTGCTCGATGCTTATATCTAAGCTGGAAGAAAGCACAGCGCTTATAACCGCCAGATCTATGGCGGGATCGCTCACTTTAAGCCCGCCGGCAATATTGAGGAAAACATCCTTTTGTACAAGCTTGAATCCTGCTCTTTTCTCGAGAACAGCCAGTAACATATTCATGCGCCTTAGGTCAAAGCCTGTAGCACTACGCTGAGGCACTCCGTAAACAGCAGAACTTACTAATGCCTGCGTTTCAATAAGAAACGGACGAATACCTTCCATTGCGGCAGAGATAGCAACACCACTCAAACCTTCATGGTTTTGGGTGAGCAGCAATTCCGAAGGATTGCTTACCTGTCTTAACCCATTTTGCCTCATCTCATAAATACCCAGCTCCGAAGTGCTCCCAAAGCGGTTTTTAATACTTCGGAGAATACGGTACATATAGTGCTGATCTCCTTCAAACTGCAATACCGTATCTACAATATGTTCCAGCACTTTGGGACCGGCAATACTGCCTTCTTTATTTATATGACCAATAAGAAGTACCGGTGTTCCGCTTTCTTTTGCATACTTAAGAATAGAGGCCGAACATTCCCGAACCTGAGACACACTCCCGGGCGACGATTCCACCATCTCTGTAAACATAGTCTGTATGGAGTCGATAATCAACAAATCGGGCTGCAAGGTATTGGCCTGCACAAAAATCTGTTCCAAATTGGTTTCGCAAAGGATAAAACAATCGGGATTATGGTGCTGCAAACGATCGGCGCGAAGCTTGAGCTGACTACTGCTCTCTTCTCCTGAAACATAAAGGGTCTTAAGGGAATTAAGTCCCAAAACTGTCTGAAGGACCAACGTGGACTTGCCGATTCCGGGCTCTCCACCAATAAGCACAAGCGAACCCCGGACTAATCCGCCTCCCAGAACACGGTTTAATTCTTCGTCACCCAAATCAATCCGTGCTTCTTCGTGGGAAGTAATGTCACGCAAAAGCACCGGGCGAGCTTTCGTAGACTCAGTAATACCAGGGATTGACCTTTTTGCAACCGGATCCTTCATTACAATTTCTTCCACATAAGTATTCCACTCGCCACAAGAAGGACACTTTCCCACCCATTTGGGAGAGTCAGCGCCACAACTTGAACACACATACATTGTCTTCGTTTTAGCCATATGCAGTGTTAGTATCTTTTAGTTTGTTTCAAACGAGCAGGACTGCCCGACCAGGAACATCCCAGACAGTAAATTATCTCCAGATTAAATCCTTCCAACGATTCGTCTTCGTTCTTTGTACAGATGGTTAGATCCTCCATAACATAAACAAGGCGACGGTCGCCCGACTCGTTCTTTACGTAAAAATTGGGAATATTACATTGAGGGCAATTCAATTTTCTCATGATGTTCTCTTCTTAATAAAAAACAAAAGTACAAAAAAGAAAGGTCAGAATTCAATATTATTATTACTTATACCAAACCGGCCCTGGTTTATCTCCCATTGAAAACTCGATAGAAGCTCCGCTTTGAATCAGTTCGTGCGTAATATAGCTTTTGTCGTAAGGTCTACCATTCACCTTTACGTCCTGAATATATTTGTTTTCACGTGATACAGCCGGAGCCGATACAGTGAAAGTTTTACCATTCGCCAATTGAAGGGAAACTTTCCGGAAAAGGGGAGTTCCTATTTCGTAGGTCAAACCATTAGGGTTGACAGGATAAAATCCCATGGCACTGAATACATACCAGGCAGACATTTGCCCGCAGTCTTCGTTACCACATAACCCTGCAGGAGTATTCAGATATAGCTCGTGCATTACCTTGGCAGCATATTGCTGAGTTTTCCAAGGTTGCTTTACCGAATTGAAAAGGTAGATAACATGGTGACTAGGTTCATTTCCGTGGGCATACTGACCAATCATCCCTGTACTAAAAATAGGAAGATCGTCTTTCGCATCGGGCGAGTATGTAAACATACTGTCGAGCTTCTGAGCGAAACGATCCTCGCCTCCCGTTAATCCGATCAGCCCTTTGATATTCTGAGGCGCATACCAGAAATACTGCCAGCCATTACTTTCGGTAATATGGGTAGTATATTCTTTTGCATCGAACCCTTCAATAAAGTTACCTTTATCGTCGCGAGGTTGCATAAAAGTAGTTGCAGAATTATACAGGTTACGGTAACTTTCGGAACGTTTGCGAAAAGTATCAGCAATCTCTTTCTTTCCCATTTTCTCTGCCATCAAGGCGATACAGTAATCATCGAAAGCATATTCCAATGTTTTGGAAACCGATTCACCCTCCTTATTATAAGGAATATATCCGTAAGATTTATACAAACCAATACCACGATACTCGTCAAGGTTAGCAGTAGCCACACAAGCCGCCAATGCACGATCGGCATCAAAATCGCCGATTCCCTTCATATAAGCATCCACTATTACCGGCACAGAATGATAACCAATCATCATATCCGTCTCGCTTGCATAAAGATTCCAGACAGGCAAACGACCATTCTGATCAAAGAAAGCAAGGAAAGATTTTACCATATCATTCACCCGATCCGGCTGAGTATAGGTAAACAGTGGATGAGCCGCCCGATAGGTATCCCAAAGCGAGAAGGTAGAATAATTGACCCAACCATCCGTTTGATGAGTTTGCTTATCCGGCCCGTAGTAACCTCCGTCAACATCGCTGTAAATCGTTGGAGCCAGCATACTGTGATAGAAAGCAGTATAGAAGTTTGTTAAATCATCGGTATTGTTACCTACAGCTCGCAGTTTTCCTAATTCCTTGTTCCAGGAAGCAACAGCCGCAAGGTGGTAGCGATCAAAATCCCAATGAGAAGCTTCAGCCCTTAGGTTTTTCAAGGCCCCCTCCATGCTAACACCAGAGATAGCTGTACGAACAAGCACCTGTTCGTCTTTATTTGTTTTGAAATCAAATCTGGCCACATAACCCGTACCCAACCACTTTTTATCCGAAGAATTAACGATGGAAGTTGTATCCAGTTTATACGATTCGAAAGGTCTTGAGAATTGGGAAACAAAATAGATACGTTGCCCCCTGGCCCATCCTTCAGAATAACGGTATCCCCGAATAGTTACGGAATCAACAACCTCCACGTGCGACTGCGTAGTAAAGTCCCAGTTCATTGCTTTTGCCAGATTCAGTATCACAGAAGCATCAGCTTCTGGGAAAGTATAACGTTGAATTCCGCAACGTTCGGTAGCCGTAAGCTCCACATTTATATTATAATCGGCCAGCCATACACGGTAATAGCCTGCAGATGCCGATTCGTTGTTATGTGAGAAAGAAGAATAAATTCCCAGCGGAGCAGGCGCCTGTTTATAAGGACGCGTAACAGGCATAAAGGAAATATCATATAAATCGCCGGCACCTGTTCCTGAAAGATGAGTATGGCTAAAGCCAGCAATAGTACTATCAGGATAGAAATACCCTGCAATACGATCCCAGCCGGGAAGTCCGTTATCCGGACTCAACTGTACCATACCAAAGGGAACCTGAGCTCCGGGATAGGTGTTGCCTGTAAAATCGGTTCCAATAAACGGATTAACATATTTCACGTAATCAGCCTTACTGTTTTTCCCTGGGGCACACCCTTGCATTAAACAAAGCCAAATGGCCAAAAAGAAGAATTGTTTCATTAAAATAAGCAAGTTACATTATTAAAAAAAAGAGACGCAATTTGTGGTTGCGTCTCTTTCATATTTCATTAAAAAATTGAGTATTAATCTTCGTCTTCTTCAACTATCGGATCTTTTTTCACAAAGAATGCACTCAGTTCATACAAAAAATACAGCGGAATAAATACTATACTTAATGTAAATGGATCGCTACTTGGCGTAATAAATGCTGCTCCAACTAACAAAGCCACGATTGCATGTCTTCTGTATTTATGAAAGAAAGATTTATGCAACAGTCCTATCTGAGACAATAGCCACGAAACCAAAGGCATTTCAAACACAACCCCCATAATAAAAACTAACATAAGAAAGTTATCCATATAGGAATCAAGCGAAACCTGTTCAACAATTTGAGCACTCAGTTGGTAAGTTGCCAAAAAACGCAAAGTCATTGGAAATACCAAAAAGTAACCAACACTACAGCCGATAAAGAACATTATGTTTCCAAAAAGGAACACCCAACGTACATTCTTTTTTTCGTTTTCGTACAAAGCCGGACTAATAAATCTCCACACCTCGTACATCATGTAAGGGAACGCCAGTAACACAGCTAACCAAAAAGAGGTAGTCATGTGTGTGAAGAACTGAGATGCCAATTTAATGTTTACGATATCTACATGAAAGGTGTCGTTACAAAAATCCGGCATAAAAGAAAAGTGCTGACTTAGTTTGCACATTTCCCTGTACATAATAAAATCGGAGGAGCAAGGTGCCAGAATCACATTATCGAAAAGATAAGGCATAGCCACAAAACCTCCAATTGCAAATACAAAAAGAGCTAAAACAGTCCGAAATAAAGTCCAACGAAGTTCTTCCAGGTGATCCCAGAAAGACATTTCATCTTGTTGCATAGGTCTTTATTTCTTGTCGGTATCGTCAGTCTTAATATCGTCTTCCAATCCTTTAACTCCATCCTTGAAGTTCTTCACGCCTTTACCGATACCCTTCATTAATTCTGGAATTTTTTTGCCCCCAAAAAGAAGTAACACGATGATTGCAATGATAATGATCTCTCCAGTTCCTAAATTTCCAATAAATGCCAAGTTGTTCATGATATGTATGATTTAAATTAAACTAACCTATTTGCTGGGCAAAGATACTATTTGAAATGAATACTACACTCTTTATTCTAAAATTATTACCTTTGCACGTCTTAAAAAACTAAAATATAGAAAAGATGAAAGCGTATGTATTTCCCGGACAGGGTGCCCAGTTTGTTGGAATGGGGAAAGACCTTTACGATAACAATCCTTTAGCAAAAGAGTTGTTTGAGAAGGCCAATGAGATTCTCGGATTCCGTATTACCGATCTGATGTTCGCCGGAACAGACGAGGATCTGAGACAAACAAAGGTTACACAACCTGCCATATTCCTACACTCTGTTATTCTTGCAAAAACATTGGGAGATCAGTTCACACCCGACATGGTTGCTGGTCACTCTCTTGGTGAATTCTCTGCTTTGGTAGCAGCAGGAGCACTTTCTTTCGAAGATGGATTGGTATTGGTATCCAAACGTGCCATGGCCATGCAAAAAGCTTGCGAAGCTACACCATCAACAATGGCTGCAGTTTTAAACTTGCCGGATGCTACTGTTGAAGAGATTTGCGCATCCATTACAGACGAAATCGTTGTTCCCGCAAACTATAATTGCCCGGGACAGATAGTTATTTCGGGAACTGTTCCCGGAATTGATTCTGCATGCGAAAAGATGCTTGCCGCAGGAGCAAAGAGAGCCCTTAAACTTAAGGTTGGCGGAGCTTTTCATTCTCCATTAATGGAACCAGCTCGTACAGAACTGGCTGAAGCAATAAAGCAGACAGCATTCAGCAAGCCGGTTTGTCCTGTTTATCAGAATGTGAATGCAAAACCGCAAACATGTCCTGATAGTATCAAGGAAAACCTGGTAGCTCAGCTAACAGCTCCGGTTCGCTGGACACAGTCGGTCGAAAACATGATTGCCGATGGTGCAGCCAAGTTTACAGAAGTTGGTCCTGGCGCAGTATTGCAGGGTTTAGTAAAGAAAGTAAACAAGGAGATCGAAACAGAAGGAATTCAGTAATTCAATCTTCTTCTAATAGAAAAAGCCGGCTTTTACCAAGCCGGCTTTTTTCATTATAAATATTCAATCTCTTATTTAGCGTAACTAACAGAACGGGTTTCACGGATAACCGTAATCTTTACCTGACCCGGATAGGTCATTTCATCCTGAATCTTCTTTGCAATTTCGTTCGAAAGGTTTTCGGTTGCAGTATCGTCAATCTTATCAGCACCAACAATTACACGCAATTCGCGGCCGGCCTGAATAGCATAAGTTTTTACTACTCCCGGATAAGAAAGAGCAAGCTGTTCCAAATCATTCAAACGTTTAATATAAGCTTCAACAATTTCACGGCGTGCTCCCGGACGGGCACCAGAAATAGCGTCACAAACCTGTACAATAGGAGCAAGCAGGGAAGTCATCTCCACTTCATCGTGGTGAGAACCTACAGCGTTACAAATATCTGGTTTCTCTTTATATTTTTCGCAAAGCTTCATACCTAAGATAGCGTGTGGCAATTCCGGCTCATCATCAGGCACTTTACCTATATCGTGCAACAATCCGGCACGTTTAGCTTTCTTCGTATTCAATCCCAGCTCAGAAGCCATAACAGCACAAAGGTTAGCTGTTTCACGGGCATGCTGCAATAAATTCTGTCCGTAAGAAGAACGATATTTCATTTTACCAATCAAGCGGATCAGTTCAGGATGTAATCCATGTACACCTAAGTCAATAGCTGTACGTTTACCTGTTTCGATAACCTCTTCTTCTACCTGCTTCTTAACCTTGGTAACCACTTCTTCGATACGTGCAGGGTGAATACGTCCATCCTGTACCAGCTGGTGCAATGCCAAACGGGCTACTTCACGGCGAATTGGATCAAAACCAGAAAGAACAATAGCTTCGGGGGTGTCATCTACAACGATTTCGATACCGGTAGCTGCTTCCAGCGCGCGGATATTACGACCTTCACGTCCGATAATACGTCCTTTTATTTCGTCAGATTCAATGTGGAATACAGTTATCGAGTTTTCAATAGCTGTTTCGGTAGCTACACGCTGAATAGACTGTACAACAATTTTCTTAGCCTCTTTATTGGCCGTCATTTTAGATTCTTCTACAATTTCATTAATATAAGCGGTAGCCTGGGACTTTGCTTCATCTTTTAATGACTCAATCAAACGCTCTTTGGCTTCGTCTGCCGATAAACCTGAAATAGTTTCAAGATGCTCTATCTCTTTCTGGTGAAGTTTTTCAAGATCCTGCTTTTTCTTTTCAATAAGATCAAGCTGAGAATTCAGATTTTCCTTCACAACATCCATCTCATTATTCTTTCTCTGAAGCTCTTCCTGCTTCTGATTGATGGTCATTTCTTTTTGTTTCAGCTTTGTTTCGATAGACTGAATTTTGGCATTACGCGCAGAAACCTGCTTTTCCAAATCAGCTTTTAGATGCAGAAACTTTTCCTTTACTTCAAGTAATTTGTTCTTCTTTATAACTTCGGCTTCTTTTTCAGCGTCGAGCAGTATGGCATCATACCTTGACTTGAAAAGGAAACGGATACCCAACCATGTGATCAGTCCCCCAATAAAGAAGGTCACAATTGAAATTCCTATGATTATATACATTTCCATTAAACTAATTATTTATTCGTTTATATATAGATACAAAAAAAGCACTGCCAATGTATTGCTATAGCATACACCAGGAGTGCGGAAACTCTTCTTATTATCATCAATTACTGATTCTTCAGATACCCGTCGATTTCATTACCGAGCTGCTGCATCTTTTCTGCAAAGGGACTTGTATCATTTCTGTCTTCAAGCTGAAGATTTGACATCGACAACTGTAATGCAACCATGGCTAACAAATCTTTCACATCCAAATCAGACTTTGTAAAGTTCTGCCGATATTGAACCAATTTATTGCGAATCTGCTTTGCGGCATCTCTCGCTAACTTTTCCTCACTACGGTCAATCCAGAGACCGTAAGTTTTTTCGGCTATATCTACATGTATAAGAAACTTATCGTCCATCGCGTCTATTCATTTAATAGTGCAATGCACTTATCTACTTCCCGCACCAATTTTGATAATCGCGTTTTTGCACTTTTTACCTCTCCTTCCTTTACAGAGATAATCCTTGCTGTAAGCAGATTATTACATTTGGCTGCCAACTCTTCCGAACGAAGAATCTCTTGCTGTAACTCGGAATCCTTTTGATTCAACGCCTCTTTTAGTCTGGACAATTCCTGTTTTTGTTCATCGCACAAATACATTAATTGCCTGACTTTCGATTCAAATACAGCTATCAATTTCATCTGTTCTTCGGTCATTTCGCACCAAATTCTACACAAAAGTAACCTTTTGAATTGAATAAAACAACATATGCAACAATTATTTTACGACTAAATCAATTTATTAAAACACAAAAGGCCGTTCAATGATATCGAACAGCCCCTCTTTCTTTTCACTACCTTTCGCTTTTGTTAAATAAGCGATACAAGTAAATTGGCACCTTCTTCTTCTAAAGCAATCTTGTTCTCCTTTGCGAGCCAGCCAAAAGCGGCAAATAACTCTTTTTCGGTTTTAATCTTTGTTGCTTTTTTAATGGATTTTATATCCATCCTGCCGCCTTCGTTCAGTGCATTCCAAACAAGTCCGGCATTAGTTCCAATCGATTCAATCATGTTCTTTATTTTTTAGATTAATAAAAGATGTTTTCACTATCCTATATTCTTCTTATCGGCACAAAAGTAATTATTTATTAGCAACATATGCAACTAAAACATGTTTTTTAGCATATAAATGATACACTTTTAACACTTATAACTTGAAATATGCTTTTCATGACCTTTAAAATATGTTTTTACGGAACAATTATCGTTGTATGAATATTCTGCGCTAACACATAGTTTGTTAAAAGTTTTACAGAAAAAGAGATTGCATCCTCCATTCCGGTCTTCCCTGAATAGCCATTTATTATCATAAATAGTCGGGTGGTTGACAGATCTATCTTCGTGCGCTCTTCATCACTTGTCGGCGTTCCTACTCCGCCAACCAGATCCCTGTAAACAGGAAGGCCCTCAATATTAAGCGGACCACGACCTATTCCGTTGAAAAGCTCGTCGGCCTTACCTACCCCAAGCACAAGGTCTCCTTGTATTTTATCGGAATCAAATCCTCCGATGGAATAACCCGTTTCGATTGAAATCAGATTAATCAGGTCTACCAAGGTATCTATCCTATAAAGGGGGTAACCTTTCAGCAGCCGGCGACACAAAGCCTCGGCCGAAGGGCGGTATCTGTTGGGATCCTTACCCAGTTTTTTATATGCTTGTCTGGTTGCATATACAGGCACACGTTTTGCAATATCCTCCATCCGTAGTGTTTTGCGAAGATTATCTTCCGCCTTGGCTATTTCTTCCCACAAAACCTCATTCGAGGGAGAGTTTATTACATCGCAGGCTATAATACCCAGGTGCAAATCTGGACAGGCCTGGTAAATTTGTCCGGAAACAGTTACATTTTTCATCGCAAATTCTTTCTTATCTGAATAGCACTAAGCATTCGTCCACTTTGGATTCCTAACCTCCGGGCGGAAAAGAACAGCTCGTCTTCAGAAAAGGTACAGAGTCCGGCCATTTCAATTTGACAGACAGGTACACCCATATCTTGCAACTGAATGCTGTTAGCCTTACATAAATCCAGATGCATCTTTCCTGTATGCTCATTCCTGCATCCGAATTGCTCAACCGGCAACCCCGCTGCAAGAAACTCTTCCACAACCTCTTCTCCCACTTCGAACGACCGAAGTCCAATCGACGGACCTATTCCGGCAAGGATAGACGCCGGATCAGACTGGTATTCGGCAACCATGAAGCTGACTGTTTTGCTGAGAATCTGTTTAACTGTACCCCTCCATCCTGCATGAACCGCCGCAATAACTTTTTTTTCAGGATCGTAAAGCAATATGGGAACACAATCAGCTGTTGTAACACCAATACATATTCCCGGCACATTGGTTACCAACGCATCCACTCCATTCAATAGTTTCTGTTGCTCGTCGGGTAAAAGACTCACAAATGATTCCGTCAGAGATAAGATTATATCATCGTGAGTCTGAAAAGGCACAAACAAATCCCCGGGAGCAATATCCATGGAATCACAAAGCAGCATTCGGTTCGTTTCAACGGCTTCGGGGCTATCTCCACAATAAGCTCCGGCATTAAAACCGGCATAGGTTGCTCTCCCAACACCTCCCTGGCGGGTGGTTATAAAATGAGAAATGTTGCAATCCTGTTTTAACACAGAGAATTGCAACATTACAAGATTATTAATTCTGAGCTGGTTCATCTTCTTCGTCCCAGTCAAATTCGTCAAGTTCTTCTGGCTCATCCTCTTCATCTTCGGGGAAGACAAAATCATCGTCGTCATCCAGATCAAGAGTACTCACATCCAGATCCTGATGAACAATGCTTTCAACTTCGTGGAAAGTTTCCACATTAAGCTCCTTCCACAACAAGTCTTTCAATTCAGTAAGTCCTGTATTTGTAATAGAAGAAATGAAAACAAAAGGAACATCCGGCAAATCTTCAGACAGAGCCTCGATCAGCTCTTCATCAAGCATATCACTTTTTGTAATAGCCAAGACCCTTCTCTTACCTAATAATTCAGGATTGTACTTTACAAGTTCATTATGCAGAATCTCGTATTCTTTTTTTATGTCATCCGCATCTGCCGGAACCATAAATAACAATAACGAGTTACGTTCAATATGACGCAGGAATCGCAATCCTAAACCCTTACCTTCACTTGCTCCTTCGATAATACCGGGAATATCCGCCATTACAAACGAACGACCATCACGGTAAGCGACAATTCCAAGATTAGGCTCAAGGGTGGTAAAAGGATAATCAGCAATTTTAGGTTTTGCAGCAGAAAGAACAGAAAGAAGCGTCGATTTGCCCGCATTCGGGAAACCTACAAGTCCGACATCTGCCAATAATTTAAGCTGCATAATAACCTTTCTTTCCTGAAAAGGTTCGCCAGGCTGTGAATAACGGGGAGCCTGATTCGTTGATGTACGGAAATGCCAATTGCCTTGTCCGCCACGACCACCTTTAAGTAACTGCACAACCTGTCCGTCGGTCGATACATCACAGAGAAACTCTCCTGTTTCGGCATCATAAACCACCGTTCCGCAAGGTACATCAATGTAACGGTCTTCGCCGTCTTTCCCAAAACTTTTCTTTGCACCCCCACCGTTTCCGTGAGTTGCCATTACATGGCGGTCAAATTTAAGATGGAGCAAAGTCCAGTAATTCCGGTTACCCCGGAGATACACATGACCTCCTCTCCCTCCATCGCCTCCGTCGGGACCTCCTTTCGGAATATATTTCTCGCGGCGAAAGTGAGAAGACCCTCTTCCACCCTTTCCAGAGCGGCAATAGATCTTTACGTAATCTACAAAGTTCGATTCAGCCATTTGTTTGTTTTATTTTGCTCCGTCAATTGCTACTTTTATACGACCAAAGATTTCTTCGATTGTACCCATACCTTTTACATCCTTATGCTTTCCTTCTTCAACGTAGTAAGCAGCCAAAGGAGCTGTCTGGTTATGGTAAACTTCCAATCTTGATTTAATAGTATCCAGATTATCATCCGAACGTCCTGAAATTTCACCACGTTTCAACAAACGTTGAATCAGTTCGTCTTCTTCTACCTGTAGGTCGATCATTACAGAAACATCTGTTCCGCGTTCATTAAGCATCACTTTCAATGCTTTTGCCTGAGGAATGGTACGTGGAAAGCCATCAAAAATAACACCTTTCGATTCTTTCTTACCATCCAATACCTTAGCAAGCATGTTGATTATTAATTCATCCGGAACCAGCTGTCCTTTTTCTATATAATCTTTTGCGATTTTACCCAGTTCGGTTTCGCCTTTCATTTCTGCACGCAATACATCTCCTGTTGAAATATGATCCAATGCATACTCTTTGATAATTAATTCGCTCTGTGTTCCTTTTCCTGAACCCGGTGCGCCAAAAATAACAACGTTCAACATAATTCTAATTCTACTTTTATTTTATTCTAAATTTATCTTATTTCTCTGTCTCCACTATTTTATAGATATCGCGGTAGGTACGTCCCAACTCATCGTAATCAAGTCCATATCCCACAATAAAATCGTTGGGAATCGACAACCCTACGTAATCGGGTACCAATTTACACTTCAACGCATCCGGCTTAAACAACATGGTTGCCAATTTCACATCAGCAGCTCCATCTTCCCGAAGTTTGTTCATTACATACTCCATGGTAAAGCCGGTATCTATAATATCTTCCATCAGCACTACCACCCTACCTTTAACTGGCACCTGGATAGGCATTATTTCATTTATTGAACCTGTAGAACTTGTCCCCCTATAAGAAGAATAACGGGCAAAAGTAAGTTGATATGGTCCGTTCAATTCTTTCATTAATTCGGAAGTAAACATAAACGCACCATTTAACACGCCGACAAACAAAGGATCTGTCCCTTTTATGTCTTCTTTTATCCGATCAGCCATGTTGCGAATGGCTTCCACGATTTTTATTTCTGGAATAAACAGTTCAAATTCTTTATCTTTGAGACGAATCCTATTCATATGCCGTTTTTATTACGAGGCTACAAATGTACAACTTTTTCTGCGAAGCACAAAAAAGAGTAGTATCATAGCAAAGTTTGTTATACTTTTGTATGCAGATTAACTTCAGACACTTTATAATTATGATGAAAATATTTCCTACGAATGTTATTAAAGAACTCGACAAGTATACGATACAAAACGAGCCAATCAGTTCGACCGATCTGGTTGAACGTGCCTCAAGAGTTTTTGTGCATGAGTTTTGCCGCCGATATTCCAAACAAACACGAATTATAATTTTTGCCGGTCAGGGAAATAACGGCGCGGATGCACTGGCAGTTGCCCGTTTGCTTCTTGATGAAGGATATCGTTTGGTTACTTATTTATTTAATCCGTCCAATCACCTGTCGTACGACTGCGATCAGAACAAGCAACGGTTACTTCAAATTGAGGGTATTGATTTTACGGAAGTTACTGATGATTTTACTCCTCCCGTATTAAACAACAGAGACGTTGTAATTGACGGCTTATTTGGTTCTGGATTAAACCGTCCGCTTACAGGAGGGTTTGCGGCTGTTGTAAAATACATTAATCAGACGGAAGCTACCATTGTATCCATTGATATTCCTTCCGGATTATTTGGAGAAGACAACCGGACAAATGACCCCTCTTCAATAATCAGAGCGAATACAACTCTTACATTCAACTTTCCGAAGTTAGCCTTTATGATGGCCGAAAACGAAAAGTATGTAGGTGATTGGAAAGTATTGGACGCAGGGATTCATCCTCAGGTAATTGAAGAAACGCCGTCTGATTTTCAGTTTCTGACTGAAGAAGATATTTCTCCTGTTTTTGGACCGCGCGAAAAGTTTTCGCATAAAGGTACTTTCGGACACGCTTTACTTATTGCCGGGAGTAAGGGAAAAATGGGTGCTGCTCAATTGGCTGCCAAGGCATGCCTGCGTAGCGGTACCGGATTACTTACTGTACATGTGCCAACTAAAGGGGGCAACATACTTCAAACCGCATTCCCCGAAGCTATGTTGAGTTTTGATACTCATGCAGAACATTTTTCTTCCATACCTGATCCGGGAGCTTTCACTGCGATCGGGATTGGTCCGGGATTGGGACAGCATATGGATTCGGCAGCTGCATTTGAGCGCCTGCTCCAGCAAAAATCGCATCCGCTGGTTATTGATGCCGATGCCATTAATATGCTCGCGTCCAATAATGATTTATTGAGTAAAGTACCACCCCTCACCATTTTGACGCCTCATCCCAAGGAATTCGACCGCATAGCCGGCGAAAGTAGTTGCTCTTACGAACGCTTGCTTAAAGCTCAGGCTTTTGCCAAAGAGCATTCGCTTTGTATTGTTCTTAAAGGTGCTTACACCGCCATTTGTTCGCCGGAAGGAAATGTTTATTTTAACTGTTCCGGAAATCCGGGAATGGCTACAGCGGGCAGTGGGGATGTACTGACAGGGATTATCCTGGGTCTGTTGGCTCAGGGTCTTAGTCCGGTGACTGCTGCCGTATCTGGTGTATTCTTACATGGCACGGCGGGCGACCTGGCTGCTGTATATCGCTCGGAAGAAAGTATGATTGCAAGCGACATAACCGACATGCTCGGTAAAGCATTTAAACAAATAAGGAATTACTGAATAAAACTCAGATAACAGTTTCTTAACTGGTTATTTGAGTTTTACTCTTGCTTCTTACGAAATTTTTAATAGTTTTGTACATTCGTTTTAGAATATAAAACAGATTAATCATGAAAAATTTTATCGTCATAGCCAGTCTGCTACTCACTGTACCTCTTATTGCGCAGACCAAAGTGGTAAAAAAGAATGCTGTTAAAAGCAACAATTTCGGCGTTACATATACGCTTCCGCTTACAACTTTTATTGTTGATGCCGAAGTGACCAAAGTGACAAGTAAGGCGGGTCCTTATTACAAATACGCAGAGAAATATCTGGGAGTAAAAGAGGTTATAACAGAAGACAAAACGCTCTATTTAATTGACAAAATTACGCTGCAGAATAAAGGTATTCCGGATAAAGACAATACTTATATTGTAGAATTCAAATCCGGCACACTGGCTCCGTACGTTTACCTTACTGAAGAAGGAATGTTGTGTACTATCAATGCTGAATTCGAAACACTGCAAAACCAAGCAGACTCCGTTAAAAAGAAAAAGGCTGCACCGGCTAGTGTAACTCCGGCATCTGTACTCTCGGAAGAATTGTTAATGGCCGGTTCAACTGCCAAGCAAGCTGAAGTTGCCGCAAAACAAATTTACCGTATAAGAGAAAGTCGTCTTAATATTCTTACCGGCGAAGCAGACAATCTTCCTCCCGATGGCGAAGCTATGAAACTGGTTATAGAACAACTGGAACAGCAGGAAAGGGCCCTGACTAATTTGTTTACCGGGGTTGTTACAAAAGAATCTTCTACTAGTACGTTTACAATCCATCCCACAGGGGACATGGATAAGGAGATATTGTTCCGTTTTTCAGATTTATTAGGAGTTCTGGATGCAGACGATCTGGGAGGGGCTCCTGTCTATCTGAACCTAACAGCAACAGAAAAAGCGCCGGTTCTGGATCCTAAAGAAGCCGAGAAAAAAGAAAAATCGATGAAGGGTATTATTTATAATATCCCCGGCAAGGCTTCTATTGAAATAAAACTTAACAACAAGACTTTATACAAGGGAGAAGAACAGGTTACTCAGTTCGGAAGCAAGGAATCATTAGCTCCCTCCATGCTCGAAGACAAGAAAGCTCCGGTTAAGGTTTACTTTTATCCTGAAACAGGAGCTATCAAGCAGATCATTCAATAATTATAAACTTAATACTTAAAGACGCATGTTTAAAGGACATCCTAAAGGACTTATCATCGCCTCCATAGCGAACATGGGTGAACGTTTTGGTTTCTATACCATGATGGCTATTCTGTTGCTATTCTTACAAGCCAAATTCGGACTCGATCCAATTGAAGCCGGAAAAATCTACTCTACGTTTTACTTTCTCATTTATGTACTGGCTCTTGTGGGTGGTATTGTTGCCGACCGTTGGCTGGGATTGGGAAAAACCATTTTTTCAGGGATTATCCTGATGTTTATCGGTTATATGGTGATTTCAATTCCCGGAACAGGCATGTATCCTGTCCTTGGGGGATTATTGATTATTGCCCTTGGTAATGGTTTATTTAAAGGAAATCTGCAAGCGCTTGTTGGTAATCTATATGACGATCCTAAATACAGTCACCTTCGTGACCGCGCCTTTAGTATTTTTTACATGTGTATCAATGTTGGTGCTATTTTCGCACCACATGCCGCAACAGGGATTCGTAACTGGTGGCTTACAACGCATGGTTTAGCTTACAATGGAGCTCTTCCAAAAATGTGTCACGAATTGATTAACGGAAATCTGGCTGATACTGCTGTTATGCAAAACCTTGCTAACGAAGTAAGCGGTTCGCAGGTTACAGATCTTACAGCATTTGCTACGACATATCTTGATGTATTTAACACAGGATACCACTTTGCTTTTGCAATTGCCGCAGGCTCCATGCTTCTTTCCATGCTCGTTTATACTTTCTGCAAAAAATACCTTGCTCCAGGTGATGTTACAGCTGTACAACAGGCATCTGCCGCTGCTGCAAACGGTGTTAAGATTGAAAAAATGCCTTGGATAGAAGAGAAAAAACGGTTACTGGCGTTAGGATTTGTATTTCTTATTGTTATTTTCTTCTGGATGTCTTTCCATCAGAATGGTGTAACACTTACATTATTTGCCAGAGATTATACAGCAACACATGTTGGACCGGGCACGAGTCTCATATTCAACATATTCTCATTGATGGGTATTGCTGTTGGTGTTGGCGGACTTATTATTGCATTTTCTAAAGTTAAACTATTGAACCGTATACTTGGTGGTGCAGCATTCATCGCTGGTGCAGCTATTGCTGTAAATTACTACAATGAATTTGCGGCTGCTGACGGCTCACCTATTTCTCCTGAGATATTCCAGTCGTTCAACCCGCTCTTTGTGGTAACACTTACCCCTTTGATCGTTGGGTTCTTTGCCTGGCTTAATAAAAGAGGTATCGAACCTTCGGCTCCGCGTAAAATCGGAATTGGTATGTTCCTTGCTGCCGGTTCATTTTTAATTATGATAATCGGATCGCTTGGACTAGTTGCTCCAAAAGATTTAGTTGAAGGAACAGATGCAGAAAGAATATCGGCCTATTGGTTAATCGCCACCTATTTCTCACTGACTATCTCCGAACTGTTCTTAAGTCCGATGGGTATCTCTTTCGTTTCGAAAGTTGCCCCTCCCCGCTTTAAGGGATTGATGCAAGGTGGATGGTTGTGTGCAACGGCTTTAGGCAATCAACTATTGTTTATTGGTACCATTATTTGGAGCAAAGCCGAAATATGGCAAGTGTGGATATTCTTCACAATTTGCTGTGTCATTTCCGGATCAATCATCTTTGCCCTGATGAAACGTCTCGAAGCAGTGGCGAAATAATTCATATAGTTTATATAATTAAACTGTATTGTTATAGAAAATTATACTTTATAAGAGGATGTCGTTATGACTCCCTCTTATAAAGTATTTTTTATATAACATCATACCTAAAACCGGATGATGTACATACAGTTCTATATCAATCCTTATCAATCATCTTTTCGCTGCTTTCGGGGTAGCGATGCCCAATAATATCAATATTTGCTAATGCTGTTTCAATCAGACTTAAATCGGTCTTATTTAATTCAAGATTTGCAGCTCCCGCATTTTCTTCCAAACGGTGTATTTTTGTTGTTCCGGGAATAGGTACAATCCACTCTTTTTGAGCATGAATCCATGCTAAAGCAACTTGTGCCGGTGTTGCCTCTTTTTCCTGAGCAATTTGAGTGATAAGCTCAACTAAGACTTGATTTGCTTTTCGGTTTTCAGCATCAAAGCGAGGAATAGCATTGCGAAAGTCGTTGGCATCGAAGGCTGTATTCACATCAATTTTACCAGTTAAGAAGCCTTTACCCAGCGGACTGAAAGGCACAAAACCAATACCTAATTCCTCCAGCGTTGCAAAAGTTTTTGTTTCGGGCTCGCGCCACCACATAGAGTATTCGCTTTGAAGGGCCGATACCGGCTGAATAGCATGCGCTTTACGTATGTTTGTCGCTCCGGCTTCAGACATACCGAAGTATTTCACTTTCCCTTCCTGAATCAAATCTCTTACCGTGCCGGCAACATCCTCAATTGGAACATTAGGGTCAATTCTGTGTTGGTATAGCAAATCAATGGCTTCAACATTCAATCTCTTTAATGAGCCTTCTACAGCCTGACGGATGTAATCAGGTTTGCTGTTTACCCCGTTTGCACGACCATCTTCATAGTTAAATCCAAACTTAGTAGCCACTACTACTTCGTTCCTAAAGGGAACAATTGCTTCGCCAACGACTTCTTCGTTTGTATAAGGACCGTATATTTCGGCCGTGTCAAAAAAAGTTATACCTAACTCGTACGCTCTTCTGATTAACTTGATTGTGTCATGTTTTTCTGTTGCAGGGCCATAACCAAAACTTAAGCCCATACATCCTAATCCTAATGCTGAAACTTCTAAGCCTTGAGTTCCTAATTTTCTTGTTTTCATATGCTTATGTTTAGTGTTATAATATAATTCGGATAGAATTTTTCATAATTATAATTTTTCAAGCCAGTTTTTAATCGTGCTATCTGTATCAGCTCTATGAACACTGCTTCCTTTTATTGCAATTCCCTTATTTACTTTAGCACCTGGACATAACAACTGAATATCGACTAACCCACACATACCACTTCCTTCGTGAGTGCAAAATGGAATAATAGTTTTTCCTGAAAAGTTATAAGATTCCAAAAATGTAAATACGGCCATCGGGAATGTACCCCACCAGTTTGGATAGCCGAGATATATGGTGTCATAGTCATCCATATTATCAACAGTCCCGGTTAATTCCGGACGTGCATCAGCATTCAATTCTTTTTTTGCCACTCTTGTGGTTTCCATATAATCTTTGGGATATTTTAAAACTGTGTCAATTTCAAAAATATCGCTATTAGTGAGTGCTTGTATCTTTTTTGCTATTACTTCTGTATTGCCTTCGGTCAACTCGATCAGACTTCCACTTACATAATTCTGCCCTCGGCGAGAATAATATGCAACTAAACTTTTTTTCATATGCATACATTTTTAATTGAATAAAAAATTTCGATGCAAAGATCGGGAACATTTAAACCTGCTTACTTATATAGATTACAGGTTATTATACCATTTTCACTTTTTCGCGGGAAATGAGAGTTATTAAGACATACAACGCTATTTGTTAGTACTTGTTGTGCAACTTGTTAGTACTTATTGTTCAAAAAGTATATACTTTTTGCCTCGAAAGATATATCTTTCAACTCCGTTCCTTATATCTTTAAAGATCTAAAGATATATCTTTAGATCTTTAAAGATATAAGGAATAAAAAACGTCGAAACAAAAAGTACATACGTCTTACAACTGCTTACCTCCGGAGACAACAATCCTGTAATTGATAGGTGATAGGTGAGAAATGAAATGGATCTTACACATGCATCTGTCACCCATTTAACAAACAACAGATGAACACATTAACCATTAATAGTGATAAGTGGGAGATAGTTTGAGTAAAAATAGAGCACAGAATCCATAAAGGAAAATTGGTAATGTTAAGCGAGTGAAAAAAAAGAGAGCCGCGAGATCTCACATCCGGCGACTCTCAACACTAACCCTTAACTTTAACCAATGAAAAACAATAATCTAATTAATTTAATGAAGCCAATGCAGCTTCATAATTTGGTTCGGATGTTATTTCTGGAACTAGTTCCGTATATACCACCTTACCCGCTTCGTCAATTACTACAACTCCTCTTGCAAGTAAACCATTAAGAGGACCGTCAATCAGAAGCATCCCGTACTTATCTTCAAAACATGAACACCGAAACGCTGAAAGTGAAACCACATTTTCAATACCTTCCGTAGTACAGAAACGTCCATGCGCAAAAGGTAAATCTTTTGAAACTGCCAAAACCACTGTGTTGTTTAAAGAGGCAGCCTCTTTATTAAATCTTCTCACCGAAGCAGCACAAACAGAAGTATCCAGACTTGGAAAAACATTCAAAACTACTCTTTTTCCTTTTAAATCACTAAGTGATAATTCTGAAAGATCACTTTTTACACCCTTAAAATCGGGAGCTATAGATCCTACTTCCGGCATAGAACCACTGGTGTGAATCTCATTACCTTTTAAAGTTACATTCGCCATTCTTATAAATATTTATTAATTATACTTATTTAAAAGCGGCTTACAAATATAAGCTACTTTTTATCGATAAAACAAAAAGAATCAATGAATGTTGCTTATTTTAACCTTTTTTAATGACTCAAGGAGGTTTTAGAATACTTATCTTTGTAAAAAATTTAATAAATGATAAATTTCATACTAATTGGACTCTTAATTCTTCTTATTATTTTGGTTTTAATTCGCACGAGAAAAGAAAACAAAACGGAAGATTTCGACCGCATCTTAAATGAAATGCAACGTTCGTTCGACAGGATAGAGCGTAATTTCAGGGAAGACTTTCGCCTCAACAGGGAAGAAAGCCGGTCGATGACAAAAGATATTAGGGAAGAACTGGCTGTTTCCATGAATGATTTCCGCCAGACATTCGAAAAGGGAATCTTATCTTTTAATCAACTTCAGCGCGAGAAGTTCTCCCAATTGGATGAACAACAGCAGCGAATGATTGCCAACACAGAAAAACGACTGGAAGATATACGGGTTACGGTCGACGAGAAACTTCAAAAAACATTAAACGAACGGTTGGGCCAATCGTTCAGACTGGTCTCCGAACAATTGGAGAGTGTACAAAAAGGATTGGGCGAAATGCAGACCTTAGCGCAGGATGTTGGTGGCTTAAAACGTGTACTTAGTAATGTAAAGACTCGGGGAAATATCGGAGAAATCCAGTTAAGCATGCTTCTCGAGCAAATATTGGCTCCCGAACAGTACGATTCCAATGTACATACGGTAAAAGGATCTGCCGAGGTGGTAGAATTTGCCGTTAAACTGCCGGGCAAAGACGATATGCGTGATTTTGTTTATTTGCCTATTGATGCTAAATTCCCCAAAGATGTGTACGAACAATTACTCAATGCTTACGATACGGCCGATACCCAAGCCATAGATGCTGCGGGAAAAGCGCTGGAAGCAACCATCAGGAAAATGGCAAAAGATATTTCGGAAAAATACCTTGCTCCTCCGGCTACCACCGATTTTGGAATTATGTTCCTTCCTTTCGAAGGAATCTACGCTGAAGTAGTTCGCCGTTCTTCGCTGCTTGAAGAGCTGCAAAAAACTTACAAAGTGGTTGTTACCGGCCCCACTACCCTCGCTGCCATTCTGAATAGTTTGCAAATGGGATTCCGTACATTGGCAATCCAGAAGCATTCGGGCGAGGTGTGGACAATTCTGGGGGCTGTAAAAAAAGAGTTCGAAAAGGTTGGAGGTATGCTGGAAAAAGCCCAGAAAAACATCCAGACTGCCAGCGGTCAGCTTGAAGAAGTACTTGGTACACGTACCAGAGCGATCCAACGAAAATTAAAAGACGTGGACACACTGAGCGATCGTGATGCCAGAGCCATATTACCTGAAATAGGATCGCTACTTGCTGAAGAAGAACAGGAGGAATTACAATAATTTAATTTAAAAGCAAAATAGATATGAAATCCAACAACGATAGGGGCTACATCTCCCCTGCCTACAACGGAGCTATTAAAAGATATTGCCAGACACTGGATTTAAAAAATGATCCTGAGTTAATAAAAACCTATACTTACTGGCACAACAAAGAACACATCTGGCCCGAAATTCCGAAAGGCATAAGGGAAGCAGGCATTCTTAATATGGAAATCTATTTATTAGGTAACCGCCTTTTTATGATTGTTGAGACACCTGTTGATTTTAACTGGGACGAAGCCTTCGGCAGATTGGCTAAAATGGAAAAACAAGCTGAGTGGGAAGCTTTCGTGGATAAGTTTCAGCAGAGTGAAGCCGGAGCAGCATCCAGCGAGAAGTGGCAACGCATGGAACAGATCTTTCAATTGCCCTGATTCGATATATAAAGTTCGTACAATAAAAATAAAGATGAAGAAAAGACAAATTCCTCACACCTTCGTAATCATATTTTACATTATATTGTTTTGTGCTATACTGACATGGTTTGTACCAGGAGGAAAGTATGTTGAACAGGTATCGGACAACGGACAGAAAACAATGGTTTACGAATCTGTTGATCGAATTCCTCAGACATGGCAAGTAATGTCCGCATTTTTCGAAGGCTTTACAAACAAAGCGGATATAATTATCTTCATCCTTATTATTGGCGGTGCTTTCTGGATAGTGAACGACAGCAAAGCTTTCGATATCGGCACCATCGCTTTTTTACGAAAGGCCAGGCGGCTGGAAAACAATAAATTTCTCAGAAAGATTGGAGTAGACAATTTTATTGTTGTTTCGATCATGCTTCTCTTCAGCGTTTTTGGAGCGGTATTCGGGATGAGTGAGGAAACCATAGCCTTTACAATCATCCTTGTTCCCATGGCAATCTCCATGGGGTACGACTCCATCACGGGAGTGTGTATGGTATTTGTTGCTGCCGCTCTTGGCTTTGCAGGGGCTATCCTAAATCCTTTCACGATTGGTATTGCCCAAGGTTTGGCTGGCATCCCCTTGTTTTCGGGAATTGAATACCGGATTTTCTGCTGGATAGTCATAAATATTGCTGGATTTGCATGGATCTTGAGGTATGCCGCGAAGGTAAAGAAAAACCCAAAACTGTCGCTGGTCTACGAAGAAGATCAATACTGGAGGGATCTTCACGAAAACAAGGATCCGGAAATTGTTCGCCATACACCAAAAGCTGCATGGGTTAGTTTCGGAATTCTGGTATGTATTCTTATTCTGTTTTCAGTAAACTATCCAACTTCTTCACTTCAGATAGGGAATTCAACAGTGAATGGATTGCCTGTAATTCCGGCTCTGACTGCTTTATTTGCTCTAACGTCCTACTTTTCATTAAAGAAGACCGTACATCTTTACATCTTAAATATTCTTTTCTTTACCATCTTTTTTCTGATTGCCGGTGTAATGGGATATGGCTGGTACATCATGGAGATTGCCACGCTGTTCCTGGGAATGGGACTTGCCGCAGGAATAGCAAACAATAAAGGACCGAATGAACTTGTTCAGTTATTTCTTGCCGGATGTAAAGATATTATGAGTGCCGCGCTGGTGGTTGGTATGGCCGGGGGTATCATTGTCATATTGCAGAAAGGAATGATAATTGATACAATCCTTCATAATATGGCAAAAGAGATGAATGGAATGGGCAAAATAGCTACAGTAGAAATGATGTATGTTATTCAAAACCTTATTAACTTGATTATCCCTTCGGGAAGTGCCAAAGCTGCGCTGACGATGCCAATCATGGCTCCGTTCTCGGATTTAATCGGATTATCCAAACAAGCCACTGTGATGGCTTTCCAATTTGGTGATGGTTTTACAAATATGATAACCCCGACCTCCGGAGTATTAATGGCCGTTCTGGGTGTGAGTCGTATCCCTTACGATAAATGGTTCCGCTGGTCGTGGAAGTTTATGATTTTCCTTATTCTGCTGGGAGCACTGCTGCTTTTGCCAACAGTACTTATTCCCATGAATGGATTTTAAAAAGAAAGTGGTGGTAAAAGTATACGTTGCAAGGAAAAAAAGGAATTTGTACATTTGCGCCAACAATCCTCAAGGATTTGATAATAATGCAAAAAGAAACAAAAAACACCATTCAGGGAATATCATCAGAGGTAACTTCCTTTACCGAGATATTCAATAAATATCAGGAGCGGTTTATCCTTTTTGCAAATTCATATGTCCGGAATAAAGCTGTAGCAGAAGACATCTGCATGGAAGCCATGCTTGCCTATTGGGAAAAGCGGGAGAAACTTCTGCCGGGAACCAATATACCCGCCTATATACTTACGATTGTAAAAAATAAGGCATTGAATCATCTTCAGCACATGAATGTTCGCGTGGAAGCGGAAGATAAAATGGCGGATCATGCAAGCCGTGAGCTTAATTTACGTATATCAACCCTTGAAGCTTGTAATCCAAACGATTTGTTTACTTCCGAAATACAAAAAATTATTCAGGAAACCATTGATATGTTTCCCGATCAGACACGGAAGATCTTCATTATGAGTCGATTTGAGAACTTGAGTAACAAAGAAATCGCTGAAAGCCTGGACCTAAGTATAAAAAGTGTGGAATTTCACATAACAAAAGGTTTAAAAGTGTTGCGAACAAGCCTAAAAGATTACCTGCCTTCCTGCTTTTTACTTTTACTTTAAAAAATAATTACATTTTTTTGAATATCCGTTAGGGTAATGAGTCCTTGTCTTGTTATTATAAACAGAGACCACAATCAATGTTGTCTTTAATCAGGAATAAAAGCAAATGGACAAAGAGACCTTACATCGATATTTTGCCGGTAAAAGCACTTCCGAAGAAGAAGTGCATATAGTTGACTGGGTTGAACAATCCGAGGCAAACAGAAAAATCTATCTCAAAGAAAGAATGCTTTGGGATGCTGTTACCGTGAATTGTGATCCTCAAAACATACCCGCTTCAACAACAATACGTTCACTCCATACCAACGTTTGGCGTACTATTGCTGTTGCCGCATCCATTGCCCTGCTCCTTGGAATATCATGGACTGTATGGGATCGTTCCGAAGACAAAATACTTCAACAACAAACCGTTATTGTTCCTGCCGGACAACGTGTTCAGCTTGTTCTTGCAGACGGAACAAAAGTATGGCTAAACTCTAAAACTACATTTACCTACCCTGCCACTTTCAGTGATAAAAACCGGGAAGTTACACTTAATGGTGAAGCTTATTTTGAAGTAAAAAAAGATGCTGAACATCCGTTTTTAGTCAAAACCAACACCTATGATATTCAGGTATTTGGTACAACATTTAATGTGTATGCTTACGACAATGCCGATTATTTCGAAACATCACTTATAAACGGATCTGTTTTAGTGAGGTCGGATAAATATCAGTTAAAACTACAACCGGGTGAAGTTGCCAGCGGTACTAGTAATATTTTGAACAAAGGAAAAATATCAAATCTGGATGAATTTCGATGGAAAGACGGACTTCTCTGCTTCGACGACGAGCCGATGGGTGCTCTCATGAAAAAGTTTTCCATCTATTATGATATAAATATACAGATTGCAAACCAGGGATTACTCTCCTACCGTTGCACAGGAAAATTCAGACACAACGATGGTATAGAATATGCGTTAAAAGTAATTCAGAAAGACCTGAAATTTTCTTTTAACCGCGACGATGAATCAAATACAATTATATTAAAATAATAAGAGTGTTAACCATTTAATTTAAAAGCGCATGCTAACAAATGATTCATAAAAAATAAAAAAGGAATGCCGGAAAGTAGTGGTGTACCCTCCGGCATGTGTCAACACGAGACAATCTAAATCAATCTCAGTATTAACAATAAATCCATTACAAAGTTATGATAAATATTCTTTGTCGAAATCCCTATGGCTTAAAAAATCATAAATTAACCCATCTGGTCCGGATTATGAAACTATCAGTATTTCTATTATTCGTCTTTGTGTGTTCAGGTCTGGCTGAAAATGCCACATCACAGAATGCAAAAGTTACGCTAAACAAACAAAATGTTGCGGTTAGCGAGATATTAAATGAGATAGAGAATCAGACAGAATATCTGTTTCTCTACAACAAAAAGAATGTAAACGTTGAACGAAGGACTTCATTAAACGTTACAAATGAGTCGGTTGCAGGAATTCTGAACAAGATATTCTCTAATACCAATGTAAGTTATGAAATGGAAGGCAAGCACATCGTACTGTCAAAACACGATGCGGCTATCACAGTAACCAACCAGGAATCCGGACGAACCCTTACGGGTGTAGTCAAGGACGAAAACGGAGAACCTGTAATTGGAGCCAACGTTATGGTTGAAGGCAGCACTAACGGAACAATAACGGATATAGATGGCAACTATTCGTTGCAAGGTGTACCCGCCAAGGCAATTATCAGGGTTTCCTATATTGGTTACCTTACACAGGAAGTTCCCGTAAAAAAAGAAAACACATTAAATGTTGTGCTTAAGGAAGATACCAAAACGCTCGACGAAGTAGTTGTTATTGCTTACGGAACAGCCCAACGCAAGAGTATTGTGGGTGCAGTAGACCAGATTTCTTCGGGCGTAATTGAAGACCGTCCGGTTGGAAATATTTCGCAGGCTCTTCAGGGTGCTTCGGCCAACCTTGTGATTCAGCAAAAAAGTTTCAATCCAAACGACAACAGCGTAAACATCAACATCCGTGGTATCAGCACCATGAATAATAACGATCCGCTGGTTGTTATAGACGGTCTGGTTGTTGAACAATCGAGCATGAACAACTTGAATCCTTCGGATATCGAGAACATTTCTGTATTGAAGGATGCAGGTAGTGCGGCAATTTATGGTTCACGCTCGGCAAACGGAGTAATCTTGATTACCACCAAGAAAGGTAAAAAAGACGAAAAACCAGTGATTAAGTTTAGCGGAATGGTGGGATCGCAAAATCCACGTGTTCTTTACAAACCTGTTCAGGGTTACGAAAATGCTATTCTGCGTAATCAAGCGTTGGTTAACGGAGGATCGGCTCCTATCTATTCTCCTTCTCAGATTCAGAGTTTTCAGGAAAACGGCGATTCAGAGTGGTTCCTGAACCAGATTATGAAGAACGCGCTGCAACAAAATTATAACCTAAGTATTTCTGGTGGTTCAAAGAACTCTACCTATATGATTTCAGGAGGTTATTACGACCAGGAGAGTAACTTTACCGGATCGAACTACGGTGTTAAAAGATACAATTTCCGGTCAAATACGACAACAGAATATCAACGGTTGAAACTTACAACCTCTATGGCCTATGCCCGTACCGACGGAACAGACCACACCAGTTCGACCGGAACACTGATTGTTGACGCATCCCGTATTCCTGTATATAACACTTATTCGATGAAGGATGCAAACGGACGTTATCTTGTTAACGACGTTCTTTCGGAATTCAACCCGTTGGGTATTCTTGAAGCTGGTGGTAAAACGATGAAGGATGAAGATAACTTTACAGGATCTGTAAATGCAGATTTCTCGATCATTGACGGATTGAAGCTTAGGGGCGTTTTTGGTGGTGACTTACGTTCCAATCACCGCCTGATCATGCGTAAGCAAGTGCCTTTCTATGCAAGCGAAACGGCTACTGTTCCAAGTGGATACGCAAATTCAAACCGCGAAACAGAAGACTATAACGAAAAGGTGCTCTTCCTGAACTCTCAGGTGATGCTTGATTTCAACCGTACATTCGGCAAAGTGCATCAGGTTACCGGATTATTAGGTTTTTCAAACGAATCGTATACGCGTAAGGCAAACGAAATTAAAAAGAAGTTTACCGATCCGGATTTAGGAATTCCTGTATCTGAAACAGAAATTCTGACTTCAAGTTACAATACACCTAACGGTACTATCCAACGTAGCTTGTACTCTGTTTTTGGTCGTGCAGGTTATTCTTACGATGGTAAATATTATGGAGAATTTAGTTTCCGTTACGATGGTTCTTCCAAATTCAATTCAGACAATCGTTGGGGATTCTTCCCTTCTGTATCTGGAGGATGGAGAGTTTCTGAAGAAGCATTTATGACAGATTACCGTGAAAAATTCGGTGAATTGAAACTGCGTGGTTCGTACGGTATTCTTGGAAATCAGAATGTAGACGATTATCAATATCAGACTACATATAACATCAATAACAATGCATACGGCTTTAACAATGTTTCGGTTGCCGGAACCGGGTTTACATTTGCCAATAAGGAATTGAAATGGGAACTTTCCAAAACATTCAATGTGGGTGTGGATGCTACCTTCTTCAATAATGCCTTGTATGCATCGGTAGATTACTTTAACAAACGGACTTCAGACATCTTGATTACACCCGAAGTTCCTACTGTATACGGGGGAGCCGTTCCGAAGTACAATGCTGGAGAAATGTTGAATCAGGGATGGGAAATTTCGCTGGGTTATCGTTTCAGGAAAGGTGATTTCCGTCACAATATCGGTCTAAACCTGGCTGACTCATGGAATGAAGTACTAGCATTCGATGGAAACGAGCAAATCAGCAGTTCTGATCAGATGCAACGGATCATTCGTGTCGGATTACCTTTCAATTCGTACTACGGATACAAAACAGATGGTTACTTCCAGAATCTGGACGAAGTTAAAAACGGAGCTATTCCTGTCGGAGCAACTGTTCAGCCGGGTGATGTACGCTATGTTGACCGCGACAATAATGGAGTAATTGACGACAAAGACCGTTTTGTACTGGGAAATGCATTTCCTCGTTATACTTACGGTATTACCTACGATATGAGCTGGAAAAACTTTGACTTCAGTTTATTGCTTCAGGGTGTTGGAAAACGTTCGATGTTCCTTCGGGGAGAATTGGTTGAACCATTTCACTCAAACTATTCGTACACCATGTTTACACATCAGCTTGACTACTGGACTCCGGTTAATCCCGATGCACGCTGGCCGCGTCTGGCTGCTCCGGGTACAGCCTCCAATACAAATAACTATGGTAAATCGTCCGATTTATATCTGTTCAATGCAGCGTATCTTCGTGTAAAGAACATTCAGCTGGGATATACTATGCCTAAGGTTCTTTCTCAAAAGATTGGAATGCAAAAGCTTCGGGGATATGTTACCGCTCAGAACCTGCTTACGCTGACAAAGAACGGTTTTATCGATCCTGAATCGACAGAGTTCGGATCGAATATGGGAAACAACGGAGCAAACAGCGGACGTAATTACCCAACTCCAATCTATGTAGGTTTTGGATTAGATATAGAATTTTAACCTATACTATTAAAAAGATACAGATATGAAACTGAATTTCTTAAAATATAGCGCAGTCGCAGTCGTTTTCCTTGCTTCTTTATCAGGATGCCAGGATTTGGATCTGGCCCCGACTGATAAATTTACTGAAGCTAATTACTGGACATCCGCCGAAAAAGCATCTATGGTGCTTAATACAGCCTATGGTCAGTTAACAAGCAGCGGACGTTATTTCAGTAACGAATCCTTGTCGGACAACATGTACGAGGGACGTGGTAACAGCAGTGAGAAGATGATCTCTTCCGGACAAGCTGATGCTTCAAACTCACGTTTTTCTGAAGAATGGAAAAACTCTTACGCAGGTATTAAAACCTGTAACGTATTCCTCGAGAATGTAGATAAAGTACCTAACATGAACGAAACGCTTCGTACCCGGATGAAGGCAGAAGCCCGTTTTATCCGTGCATGGCTTTATTTACAGTTAACAACCTGGTATGGCGATGTACCTCTTTTTGAAAAGGACATCACTCTTGAGGAGTCTAAAAGCATTAGCCGTACTCCCAAAGCAGCTATTCTGACGTTTATTTACAATGAACTTGATGAGGTTGAAGCGGTGCTTCCTACCAATACAGAATATGCAGAAGCAGATCGCGGTCGTATCACAAAAGGAGCAGCCATTGCTTTAAAAGCAAGAGCTTACCTATACCAAAACGATTGGGCGAACGTTGTTGCTGCCTGCGAAAAATTAATAGGCAATACTTCTAATGGAACGTACGCATTGTTTTCTTCTTACGAAGGTATTTTCAAACCCGAGAACGAGTACAACAGTGAAGTGATTTTGGATTATCAGTATGTACCTTCGGTTCGTGTATGGGAAGAAATGTATGATCTGGCACCTCTTTCAGTTGGTGCGCGTATTAATTCTAAGGCTCCAACGCAAGAATTGGTTGATGATTATATCATGATGAATGGAAAATCGATCAAAGAAGCAAACTCTGGTTACGACGAAAGCAATCCTTACAAGAACCGCGATCCTCGTTTTGCCGCAACTATTGTGTATCACGGTGCCAAATGGGTTAGACCGGATGGAACTATTCAGACTATCTACATCAAACCGGGATCAACACCAAGTGATAATACCTATGGTAATGTAGACGAATACATTGGTGCAGGATCAAATTCAACTTCAACGGGATATTATCTTCGCAAGAATTACGACCCGACATCCGAAATCGGCATGAAATCAGGATTAAACCTTATTCTTATCCGCTACGCCGATGTGCTGCTGATGTATGCCGAAGCGATGAACGAGTTAGGTAAAATGGATGAAGCTGTATGGAACAAGACCATTCGTCCGTTGCGCGAACGTGCCGGATTTACGGATGCTCCTTCACTCATCTATCCCACAGAAGGCAACATGCAAACCATTATCCGCCGCGAACGTCGCGTGGAACTTGCCATGGAAGGGTTGCGTATTTTTGATATCCGCCGTTGGAAAACAGCAGAAAATGTTCTTAATGGCTATCCTCATGGAGCTCAGTTCGGAGAAGCAAGTATAGATAACGGGTATATTCGTTTAGAAAAACGCACATTTAATCCGGAACGCGATTATTTGTGGGCTGTACCTTTATCACAGAAAGACTTAAATCCGAATCTTGGACAGAATCCGGGATATTAATACCTATAGATTTATTCTGTAAGTAATAGCATAAATAAGAAACAGTTAATTTTCAAAATGACAAAATTATGAAAGCTTTATTATTAAAATCGACTATATTTCTTTCTTTTCTTGTTGCATTTGTAGCATGTACTAACGATGATACGATGGAGCACCTGAATGTTACATCAGTAAAAACCCTTTACTCTCCGGACGATAATAAATCGGTAAAACTGGAAAGTTCTCCATCTGCTAATGTATTGTTCGAATGGGAACAAGCCAAAGCGGAAGACGGAGGGTTGGTTATGTACGAAGTTGCTTTCGATGTAGCTGGTGGAGATTTCTCAAAACCTATCTACAAATTAGCATCAGACAATAATGGAACTTACAACTACGCAACCATTACCCATAAAACGTTGAATAAAATCGGTGCTTTGGCTGGATTGAATTCTTCTGAAACAGGCAACATTATCTGGACTGTTTTATCATCAAAAGGTGTAAATGAAGTAAAAGCGGAAGAAGTTAGAACCATGACCATTACTCGTCTGGCTGGTTTTGCCGAAGTTCCAACCGATGTATTTGTAACTGGTGAAGCATCTGAAGGCGGAGCCGATCTTTCGAAGGCTATTAAGTTCAAAGCTGTTGCCAGCGGAGAATTTGAAATCTATACTAAGCTTACTGCAGGTAAGAAATATCACTTTACAAACGGAACAAACGCATCAGCTACTACATACTATGCCGATGGTGAGACATTGAAAGAAAACGGCGAAAGCACTGTTGAAAAAACAGGTGTTTACCGTATCAATCTTGACTTTACAACTGGTGCTGTTGCTTATACAGAAATCAGCAAGATGGAACTATTCTTTGCTCCAACCAATTCTTACTTGTTCGAATTGCCTTATGTTGGACAGGGAGTATGGAAAGCAGAAAGTCAGCCTATTACTTTCAAACAAGAAGGTTGGGGACGCGACGAACGTTATAAATTCCGTATGACAGTAAAAGAAGGTACCGAATTCGAATGGTTTGGAAGTACCAACGGCGACAATTCTCGTCCTAATAATTCTACAGCCGAATCATTCTGGTTTATGGTTGGAGTATCTAGCGACCAGTGGAATAACTGCTTTAAGTTTGCAGACGAAATAGATAACAGCCTTAGCGATGTTAGCGTACTATTTCAGGCAGACAATAACTATACACACGTAATTAAAAAAGTGGGTAACCAATAATTAACCATAATCCACCCGGAAGTTTTATCCGGGTGGATTATATTCAAAAAATATTCAGATGAAAAACATACTCCTCTTTTCTTTTTCAATTCTTCTCCTCTCCTCTTGCGGAAAAATAAATGACGAACCGATCGATACCCCCGAAGAATCTCCGGTTAATTGGACAGCAGCAGCAGATAGCAGCAGTCAATCCCTGGCTAACGGGTTTTGGAATTCGGGAAGTTCTTACTTTAATTACAACAACAGTGGCAATACGGATTTTCACTACTGGCCTCAGGCACACGGACTCGACGTGCTGATAGATGCCTACGACCGTACCGGCAATTCATTGTATAAAAATGAAATGAACCAATGGTTTATTGGAGTAAAAATAAAGAACGGCAATACCTTTTACAATAACTTTTATGATGATATGGAGTGGAACGCCCTTGCCATGCTTCGGGCTTATAACTCAACAAAAGATGAAAAGTTTAAAACTGCCACACTTGATGTATGGGCAAATATTCAAACCGGATGGAATTCAACCATGGACGGTGGAATAGCATGGAAAAAAGATCAGCTATACTATAAAAACACTCCGGCTAACGCACCTGCATGTATTCTGGCAGCCCGGCTTTACAAGCAATTCAACGGGACAAGCGATCTGGAATGGGCTAAAAAAATATATTCATGGATGAAAGATCATCTCTACGAAGCCGGTACCGGATTTGTATATGATGGTATCAATCGTGAAAACACCGGAGCAAAAGACAACTGGAAATTTACCTATAATCAGGGAACATTTATTGGCGCTGCGTTGGAACTTTACAACATTACCGGCGAAAAGGTATACCTGAATGATGCGATTAAAGCAGCCGATTACGCATTAAACAATAACGTAAACAGCAACGACCGTATCCTTCAAAGCGAAGGCACCGGCGATGGTGGATTATTCAAAGGCATATTTGTCCGCTACTTCACTCAGTTGATTCTTTGTCCTGAACTTGAAGCTGGTACTCGTACACGCTATGTAAGGTTTATGGAACATAATGCAACCACCCTTTGGAACGAAGGAACCTATAAACAGTCCGTATTGTTTGGATCATACTGGAAAACCAAACCTTCTGCTGAAACCGGATTAACCGAACAACTCAGCGGTTGCATGCTCATGGAAGCAATGGCTTTGTTGAAGGAGAAGTCAGTAATTGAATAATAGTATACACCCTTTTATTAAGAGAAAAATGAAATTAAAGTCCTTTTGTATTGCTTTTGCAGCGATTCCATTTTTGTCGGTTAGCTGCGAGAACCGAAACAATCAAAAAGAAGTAACAGATCTTGCCATGGCAGATTCTTTGCTTACCAATGTTCTTTCACTTTACCATGTAGAAAAGTATGATCTTTTATCTGAAACTTATCCTATTAATCCCGAAACACAGGTAACTTATCTGGCTGAAGGCAGCGAGCAGAAAAAAGGACAGGAAGTTTCTTTTCTTTGGCCTTACTCTGGAATGCTTTCGGGATGTGTGTCTTTATATAAAACGACAGGTGATGCAAAGTACAGGGATATTCTTGAAAAACAGATTCTACCGGGTCTCGAACTTTACTGGGATAATATCCGCGAACCATTTTGTTATCAATCTTATCCTATGTTTAACGGAAAAAGCGATCGTTTCTACGACGATAACGACTGGCTTGCCATTGATTTCTGCGATTACTACGCACTTACTAAAGAACCCAAATACCTTGAAAAAGCGGAAGCATTGCATGCCTATATCTACAGCGGTTGGTCCGAAGAACTGGGTGGTGGAATATTTTGGTGCGAACAACAGCGCGTTTCTAAAAACACCTGTTCCAACGCTCCGGCTACTGTTCTGTGTATGAAGTTGTACGAACTTACTAAAAAACCTGAATATCTTGAATGGGCAAAAAAAACATACGCATGGACGAAAGAAAATCTTTGTGATACGACTGACTATGTTTACTGGGATAATATTGCGTTAAATGGAAAAATTGCCACGCAAAAATATACATACAACAGCGGACAAATGATTCAGGCAGGAGTTCTCCTTTATAAAGAAACCGGCGACGAGTCGTATCTAACTGATGCACAACGTACCGCTAAAGGGTCTTTCGATCATTTCACTTCCATGCGAAAGCTACCAAATGGGAAAGCTATCCGTTTTTACACAAGTTCTCCCTGGTTCAACGTGATTATGTTCCGCGGACTTAAGGCCTTGTATGAAGTGGACGGAAATGCACTCTATGTAAATACAATGGCTGACAATGCTCGTTATGCATGGAAAAATACACGAGACGAAAACGGACTGCTTGGCGACGACTGGTCGGGATTAAAGAACAAAAAGCACAAGTGGCTGCTGGATAATGCTTGCATGTTAGAACTCTTCTCAGAAATGAGCGGACTTCCTAAAACAAATTAGTAATTTTGCATCAATAACGATTGCTATTAATACTTAAATATAATATCTCATGACTTCTAGACGAAATTTCATTAAAGCCGGAGCCTTTTCTGTAGCCGGATTGTTAGTCGGACAAAATTCTTTTGCAGCTTCAAGTATGCCGGAGGTATCACCTTATGTATGTAAGCGTCCATTACCAGGTGCACGTAACTTTACATCCAATGCGGTAGAAGAAGCCATCGCTGCTACCAAAAAGAAAATAAAGGATCCAAAATTGGCCTGGATGTTCGAGAATTGTTTTCCGAACACGTTGGACACAACATGCCAGCATAAAATGATAAACGGTAAACCGGACACATTTGTAATTACCGGCGACATTCACGCAATGTGGCTTCGTGATTCATCGGCTCAGGTATTTCCCTATGTTTCTTTTGCCAAAAAAGATAAAGCAATTCAAACCATGCTTGCAGGTGTTATAAACCGTCAGACTAACTGTATTCTGATTGATCCCTATGCCAACGGATTCAATGAAGGTCCGACAGGAAGCGAATGGGAAAGCGATAACACCACCATGAAAAAGGAACTGCACGAACGGAAATGGGAAATTGATTCTCTTTGTTATCCGATTCGTCTTGCCTACAATTACTGGACAACAACCAAAGATACATCCGTATTCGATGCATCATGGGAAGCTGCCATGGAACAGGTATATAAAACCTTTGTTGAACAACAACGCAAAGAGAACCAGGGTCCTTACAAGTTTACCCGCGTAACAGACCGCCAGGGAGATACGTTGCTTAACTTTGGTTATGGCAGTCCGGTTAAACCTGTGGGACTGATTGTGTCTTCATTCCGCCCATCAGACGATGCGTCTTTGTTTGGATTCCTTATCCCTTCCAATCTTTTCGCCATCACGTCATTAAGACAAGTGGCCGAGATTCTGAGAAAGGTTCGGAACAACGCTTCTTTTGCAGTTAAATGTGAAGCTCTTGCCAACGAAGTAGATGCTGCCGTAAAGAAATACGGAATCGTTGACCACCCGGATTTTGGTAAAGTGTATGCCTTCGAAGTAGACGGATTTGGTAGTCGTGTGTTAATGGACGATGCCAATGTTCCCAGCTTGCTTGCCCTACCCTACCTGGGATGTGTGGACATGAAAGATTCTATTTACCAGAATACCAGAAAGATGATCCTCAGTGATGCCAATCCTTACTTTTTCAAAGGAAAAGCAGGAGAAGGAATAGGCGGACCTCATGTTGGTTTCAATTATGTGTGGCCGATGAGTATTGTTATGCGTGCCAACACGACGACAGACATAACTGAAATCAGAAAATGTGTACAGATGCTGCGTGATACCGATGGAAATACAGGTTTTATGCACGAAACATTTCATAAAGATAATGCTTCAGACTTTACCCGTTCCTGGTTTGCCTGGGCTAACACCTTGTTCGGCGAATTAATCTACAAGTTGGTTAACGAAGGTAAGTTAGATGCATTAAAAGTTTCGTAATCATAACGATAAAGATATAATACCTATGAAATTAAACCATACATGTATATATGTTTTTGCACTGCTTCTCCCGCTTTTTTGCGGGAAAGCAGCCGCAAAAACAATTGAATTGAAATCGCCCAACGGCGAAATTAAAGTTTCAGTCAACGTAGCCGGCAAAATAGAATACAGTGTCTATTATGGTAACGACCAGATTCTCAAGGAAGGCGTGCTTCAACTTGATTTGGGAAAAGAAATACTTGGCCTAAATCCAATTCTTCGAAATCAGAAAAGAAGTTCTATCAACGAAGAAATTACCCGCGAAATACCGATTAAAAATGCTGTGGTGAAAAATCGCTGCGAGGTGTTACTGCTCAACTTCAAAAACGATTACTCCGTAGAATTCAGAGCTTACAATGATGGAGTAGCCTATCGGTTTATTACAAAAAAGAAAGGCGAAGTCCAAGTAAAGGGCGAAACATTCTCTGTGAATTTCCCGGAAGAATACACTGCCCATGTCCAACAAACCAATTCATTCAAGTCGAGTTACGAACAGCCTTACACTCATTTTAAAACAACAGCGTATAAAGCGAGCGATCTGATGTGTTCTCTTCCTGTTCTGCTTTCCACTCCTAAACCGTACAAGATTTTAATAACTGAAGCAGATCTTACAGACTATCCATGTATGTTTCTGCAAAGCAACGAAAAAAACGGAATGCAGGCTCTCTTTCCCAAAGTTCCATTGAAATTTGGTGAAGACGGAGACCGTAGTCTGAAGATTCTTGAAGAGGCAAATTACATTGCCAAAACTTCAGGAAGCCGCTCGTTTCCGTGGCGTGTATTTATTATCAGCAAAAAAGACAAGCAGCTTATCGAGAACGAATTGGTATTTAACCTATCCAAACCCAATGTTTTAGGCAATACAGACTGGATCAAACCGGGACAGGTTTGCTGGGAATGGTGGCATGACGCCCGCCTTTACGGAGTGGATTTCCGTTCGGGTTACAACATGGATTCTTATAAATACTATATTGACTTTGCTTCAAAGTTTGGTATCCCTTACATTATCATGGACGAAGGATGGGCTAAAAGTACAATCGATCCTTATACTCCCAATCCAACAATCGACCTGAAAGAGTTGATTCGCTATGGAAAAGAGAAAAATGTAAAAATCGTATTGTGGCTTACCTGGCTTGCTGTCGAAAACAACTTTGATCTCTTTAAAACTTTCAGCGAATGGGGAATTGCCGGAACCAAGATAGACTTCATGGACCGCAGCGACCAATGGATGGTTAACTTCTACGAAAGGGTAGCAAAAGAATCTGCCAAATATAATTTGTTTGTAGACTTCCACGGAGCATTCAAACCTGCAGGACTGGAACGAACCTACCCTAACATTCTTTCTTACGAAGGTGTTTTAGGAATGGAACAAGGAGGCCGATGTAAACCTGAAAACAGTGTATATCTTCCTTTTATCCGCAATGCGGCTGGTCCGATGGACTATACACCCGGATCCATGATTTCGGCTCAACCGGAAGACAATCGTTATACCCGTTCCAACGCAATGGGTTCTGGCACACGTGCTTACCAGATGGCTCTTTTTGTAATCTTCGAAAGCGGACTACAGATGCTTGCTGATAATCCGGTCTATTATTACCGAGAAAAGGAATGCACCGATTTCATCACACAGGTACCTGTTACCTGGGATGAGTTAAAAGTACTGGAAGCCAAAGCAGGCGAAAGCGCAGTTCTTGCCCGTCGTAAAGGCGACACCTGGTTTATCGGAGGCATGACTGGAGACAAAGACCGTGAAGTAACCATCTCGCTCGATTTTCTGGAAGATGGTAAAACCTATACGTTGACTTCATTCGAAGACGGCATCAATGCCGACCGACAAGCAATGGATTATAAAAAGCGTGAAAGTACTGTTCAAAAGGACAAAAGCCTTACGCTTCGCATGGTTCGCAACGGAGGCTGGGCCGGCGTTTTAAAAGTGAAGTAATACTTTAAAGCAGCAACTTTATTGCTGAAATTGATAAACATAAACCGTGTTAGCAGGAAAAGAAAATCCCTTGCCAACACGGTTTTATTATTTGGTTTAAATTGCAAAAACTATCTCATATTTAATCATACGTCCTTTATCAAAATAATCATTTTGAATATCAATCAATACCAGGGATGTCTTCATATCTAGTTACAATTACTATTTTTCTTTATCTTGTTTTTCGATGAATCTAACAACAAACGTGCTATTGGTCATTAATAAATAACCTAAAACCGTTTTTACAAAGTGAAGGACAATCCACCCAGACGAGTAATTATCATTGAACATTCTCTTTAGTTGAAAGTAATTAAAAATCTCTTTGCAAAACAAAGGAAAACTGTTTATAAAAATCAATCCCCCAATAACAATAGTTGCAATCTTAATTATTGAAGAACCATTAATATTGAATCCGATATTCCCTTCAGCGAATCCATTTTCCAGTTTCAACTTGTCAATAAGCCAAGAAGTCTTGAACACAAAGAATCGAAAAATGAAATAATAAACACCTATAATAAGTATGAAAAGTACAGCTATATATAAAAAAACCAGAAAATTCTCTTTTTCATTAAACGACAGGTACGACACAGCTGAGATAAATTGCGTTAGCGTAGTAATTCCGTTAATAACTAACCAGATTCCAAGTATTTTCAAGAAAATGGTCCAAAAGTTCCTTGCACTCATAATTTTGAAATTGTATTAAATTAATATTAAAAAGGATACATGTCTTTATCTAACTAACCTAACTGATAAACGATGGCAAGTTATAAAAAACAACTGACTCACAAGTTAAAAACGATGTCTTTTTAGAGGAATTGTATGTAATCCATAAATAGTTTGCAAAAACATCCTTCACATCCTTCACCTTTTGGATTAATTATCGGAATAATAGCACGTTGCGATTAGTTTTATCAAAAATATCCTTCACCTTTTGCCGGATATCCTTCACCTGAGGCGGATAATCCTTCACCTTTTCCTTCACCATGTATACATTTTCGCCTTTTTTAGTTTGCAGTCAACCTCGTTTTTAAGCAACATACACAGGTGAATCTTTTTCAGAATTGTCCATCCCTGGTGAAGGATATTTCTAAAGGTGAAACAAAAGGTGAAGGATATCCGGCAAAAGGTGAAGGATATTTTCACAGCATCACAGTGCTATCTAATTGTATAATAACACGATAGTGATAGAGGTGAAAGAAGTGAAGGATATTTTCGCAAATTATAATGAGAATTGGGTCCTGGCAGGCATTTGTATACTAACCTGGATAAAAATTAAGACACTAAACTATACCCCAAGAGAGGCTTAGCCAACAAGTAAGTACTTGTAAGCAAATAAGTAGGACTTTTCGCGCAACATGTTAGTACTTATTGACCAAAAAGTATATACTTTTAACCTCCAAAGATATATCTTTAAACTTCTATTCATATATCTTTAATCTTTCATTCTTATAAGGAAAAAA